>NZ_LYXE01000067.1 GCF_002532075.1 Candidatus Chloroploca asiatica
CAGCAGGCGGCGGGCACTCGCCGCACTGCGCGGCGCACTGGTGATGCCAGAGCGCTCCTCACCGCTGAAATCACGCCCCTGAGAGACGATCCGCACCATCCGAAAGGCCTGCGCCAGAGAGGGCCAATCGCTGGAGCCTTCCAACAGACAACTCGTGGTCAGTCGCCGATATTCCCGTCGTCCATGCCCTTTGTCGCACTGCTCGACCGTGATGAAATCGAGCGGAATGGGGCTGAAGCCCTGCGCAACGGGGAAAACCTTCGGGCTGAACAGCAGTTTGAGGTCATCGAACAACGTGGGCTGGTTCTCCTTGGCAATCCAGCAGTCGTCGCCGCCATCCTCCACCACCTGGATGCTCAGGCTGCGCTGGGCAAACATGGCATCCCCACTGATGATCGTGCCGCGCAGATTCAGACGCTTCAGGAGGCGTGGCGCAGCGACGATTTCGTTCTCCTTGCTGGTGACGGGGGTCTGCGCCACCACGACCCCGGCCTCGACGTCATAGGCGCTGAGCAGATGAACGCCCTGGCTGTGGCCACGCGGGATGATTCCGCGCAGGGCCTTGCCATCGAGGGCGATCTGCTGACTGGCACGGGCAGGAACCTCGCTCGCTGGGGGTGGCAGCAGCAGGGGGAGCAGGGCGTGATCCAGGGCCTCCGCCGCAACGGCCGAGGCGAGCACCCGGCTCCACGTCGTCGGATGCGGCATGGCAGCACGCGGCAAGGCAAACTGGGCCGCCAATTCGCCCCGGCGCTCGCGGGCCCACTCGGCAATGGCGCGCAGCTGTGTGGCCCCCGCGAGTTTGGCCCACAGCGCAATCGTGAGCATGACCGCCAAGGGATAGCGGACACCCCGACGGTGGCGCAGATCCGGCACCTGTTGAAACTGCTGGTAGATGGCGGC
>NZ_LYXE01000068.1 GCF_002532075.1 Candidatus Chloroploca asiatica
GCTACTCGCCAGCAGCAGCGGATCGCGGTGACGCTGCCCCCACAGCACGACGACACTGCACGTGCGCCAGCCTTCGCCCTTGAAGATGTTTCCCCGGCCTTTCCACCGCTGGCCTGCGTGCTGCACCAGGTGGCGCAGTTGAGCCTCGCGTCCGCAGCGGTCCTGCCAGCGAGTCTGGTTCTGGACGCGCACCACCCAATCCCAGCCATACCGCGTCACCTGGTCGGTGAAGACCGGACAGCCAAAGGCCCGGTCGGCCACCACGACCACCGACGCACCGGGAGGCAGCACCTCGCGCACCATGGCGAGCAGGCTCCCACAGCGCGCCCAATAGCTGACCGTCTGCTTGGTCTGCCCAGGCCAGCAGCGCCAGGCCAGCGGGATGGCACGTCCGCGATACCAGACGGCGGCCGCCAGGACGCGCAGGTGTTCCGCCTGAGCCGTTTCATCAATGATAACGACCCAGCGTCGCGGCCGATGACGCGCCAGCATGCGTCGCACCACGTGCGCATAGCTCCGCTCCCAGGTCATGAGCGGGTCGTTGATGACCCGCCGCAGCCGCCGTTCATGGCTGGCCGCGCACGTCGTCTGAGGCGTCAGGTACGCATGGGTGCTCGCAATGCGACGCAGCACCAGGGTGCCGCTCAGCAGGATCCCCAGGATGAAAAACAATAGGCGGCGGCGCGTGCGCAGAGGCAGCGCCACCTCGCTCGAGGTCAGCAGGCTATCGACAGCGCGCTCCATATGGCGTATGCTGGGCATGAGGCGGTTCTCCGTAGGTTGGTGGTGAATTATTCCAGCATACGCGAACCGCCTCATGTTGTCACATGTCGTCCGAATCGGCCAAAAGAACACATATTTTCTGTCCGCCCTTAAACCC
>NZ_LYXE01000069.1 GCF_002532075.1 Candidatus Chloroploca asiatica
GGATGCGGCCTCGCCCCGGTACGGGCACCCCTTGCGGGTGCCCCGCCCCGGTACGGGCACCCCTTGCGGGTGCCCCGTTGTATCCGATTTCGTATGATGCAATCGCCCTGACGCCCTAACGGTAAGGACTTGACAAGAGAAAAGGCTCCGGGTATACTATACCCCAGGGGGGTACCCCCGGAAGGTAATTTATGAAAGCTATAGTGCGGGTCGGGATGACCCGTCTTTGGGAGGAATTCTAATGGCAAAGCCAATTGTGGTCACCGATGCTAACTTTGCGCAGCAGGTCTTGCAGGCTGAGACGCCGGTTGTCGTTGATTTCTGGGCACCCTGGTGTGGGCCGTGTCGCGTGATCGGGCCAATCCTTGATAAACTGGCCGGTGAGTACGAAGGGCGCCTGACGATTGCCAAGGTCAATACCGATGAAGAGGTTCAGAATGCCAGCAAGCTGGGTATTCAGGGCATTCCGACCCTTGTCATCTTCAAGGATGGCCTTGAGATCGGGCGGATGGTTGGTTCACAGCCCGAGGCTCGCTATCGCGAGGCCTTCGATAAAATTCTCGCCTGATTGATGTCGATAGTCAAGCTTGCATGCTAATCTGTGCATGTAGACCCAAATAAGCGAGATATTTGGTTTCTATTTCAGATCGAGAGAGACTATTATGACCGATCAGGATCACGTACATACCCTTAGTGACCCTCGGCGTGATGAGGTTCTGTTGCGCCTGCGCAAGATTGAAGGGCAAGTGCGTGGTATCCAGCGCATGGTCGAGGCTGGCCGTGACTGCCGCGAGATTGTCACCCAGGTAGCGGCAGTCAAGTCGGCTCTCTCGAGCGTGAGCAGTGTGGTACTGCAGTGTTATGCCCAAGGGTGCCTTGGCGATAGCGAGGTACCACAAGAGCAAACGATTGCCGAGTTAATCGCACTCTTTCAGGGCGCAAAGTAAGGCTAGGGGGCTACGAGGAGAGGCCAGCAAAGCTGGCCTCTCCTCGTAGCACGTTATTTTAGGGGCGAGGAGCTTACTCTTCGGTTGGCCAGCCGCGTTGACGGGCCAGGTCACGCAGCCCACGACTGAGGCTCTCGAGTTGCTTCAAGAGCAACCGGAGCTTGAAGGGTGCGCCATCGTCGTGCTCGACCCACTTATTGAGATCGCCCTCAACATAGGCCCGTGAAAGGCGATCAGTCTCGTCGACCATCTGGTCAAGCGAGCGAATGCGAAAGACG
This sequence comes from Candidatus Chloroploca asiatica, assembly GCF_002532075.1. GTDB lineage: Bacteria > Chloroflexota > Chloroflexia > Chloroflexales > Chloroflexaceae > Chloroploca > Chloroploca asiatica. The sequence goes on from NZ_LYXE01000069.1 coordinate 1,226, forward strand.
CGCGCTTTATTTTTGGGCTGATTCTCAACGGTCTCTTCTTCGACCCGTAGATACTGGTCATCGTCGTCAGTTCCGTCATCATCCCAGAGATCGGCGTCACGTTCGACCTCCTCCACAACAACCCCACTCGTTTTGGCGAGCGGGCCTCCCGCACTCCCATGATCAGCAGGTGAAGGTGTCGTGCGCAATTGCTCGCCAGCCTCGAGGGCCTGCAACGCCGTTTCAAGCGTCAGGTTAGGATTAGCTGCAAAATAGGCGGTCAGACGGCTCAACTCAGATGCCGACATACCTTCATCAGCGGCAAAGCGGGCCAATTCAAGCTGGGTTTTCGGACTCGGTACCCGACGGAGATGCTGGGCTTGCGTGACATTCAACTCACCACGGCGTACCATCAACTGGACTTCTTCAGGCAATTCGAGCAAACCGAGATAGCGACGAACCGTGCGCCCCGTCATACCAACGAGTTTGCCCACGGCCTCATCCAGTTCACCTTCGGGTTGTTTGCCATGCTGCTCGATCAGATGGGCACGCAAACGCACATAGGCACGCGCCTGTTCAAGATCATTCAGATCCTGGCGCTGCACATTTTCGATCAACTGGCGCAGCAAGAGATCAGGATCATCGGCATCCAGTACGATGCACGGAACCCGTTCTAGCCCGAGCTGCACGGCTGCCGCACGGCGACGGCCACCATAGACAACCCGATACCGTCCGGTGCCAATTGCGACTACGCCAAGCGGTTGCAGCAGACCACACTCGGCAATCGTTGCGGCGAGACCAGCAAGATCACCCGGATCTTCGCGGACGCCCTCAGGATCGAGTTCAAGTTGTTGCGGATCAAGATAGAGGAGTTGCATACCCTCCTGGCCTTCTCACTGCAAAGTGTTCCCATAAGACGCACAAGTGTACCATAGATCGTGCCAGGGAGCAATCTGGACATGCATCGAACCTAGGGCGATTGCATCTTCTGTGTATGCACCCGCGAGGGCACCCGCGAGGGCACCCGCGAGGGCACCCGCGAGGGCACCCGCGAGGGCACCCGCGAGGGGCACCCGCGAGGGGTGCCCCTACAGGGCCGGGGGGCGGGCCCGGTGTAGGGGCACCCCTCGCGGGTGCCCCGCCCCGGTACGGGTACCCCTTGCGGGTGCCCCGTTGTATCCGATTTCGTATGATGCAATCGCCCTACCCACCCACGCACCCATGGCCCTCAGTTGCTGAGGGCCATGTTATACTATCCCCACATACCATGAACCAACGTGAGGTGCTGCCAATGGTGCCATTGCTTGTTCGTACCTGTGAAGTAGGCCCCTGGCCGATGAATGCATATGCCCTGGTCTGCCCTCAGACTGGTGTGAGCGCCCTGGTTGATCCCGGGGCTGATCCCGAGCACTTGCTTGCGCTGCTGCAGGGTACGCAACCCGTCGCACTGATCTTGACCCATACCCATCGTGATCATATCGGCGCACTAGAAGAGATGCGTGCCCTCCTGCACGTTCCTCTTTATGCCCACCCTGGCCCGCACGCCAACGATCTGCACCTCGAACTCGATGCGCACCTACATCACGATGCGACGCTGAACATTGGTGAAGGCCAGGTGCGTATCTATGCCACCCCCGGCCACTGCGCCGATCAGGTGAGTCTTGCTGTTGTTGGTGGCGAAGCGATCCTGGTTGGTGATACCCTCTTTGCCGGTGGCCCGGGACGTACCTGGTCAGCCAGAGATTTTCAGACGTCGCTTGCGACTCTTCGTACCGTTGTGCTGCCCTGGCCTGATACGGCGCACTGCTATCCCGGCCACGGCCCCTCGTTTCGGCTCGGCGAAGTTCGCCCGCTGATCGAGCAATTCCTCGCTCGACAACACCCCGCCGATTTTTACGGCCATGCTGAATGGTGACATGGAGTAGTTATGCTGCGCAAAGTTGCCCTTTTTACCAATGAGTATCCGCCCAATGTCTATGGTGGTGCTGGCGTTCATGTTGAGTATCTGAGCCGTGCGCTCGCTAAGCTTGTGTCGGTAGAGGTGCGCTGTTTTGGCGATCAGGTCGTTGATGACCCCGCTCTCACGGTGCGTGGCTATCCCCAGTGGGAGGAGACCAAACGCAATACCGACCCCCGCTTTTCTGGCGCCGTTGATGCGTTTGTCCGTTCACTCTTGATGTCCAAAGATACCCTTGATGCTGATGTGGTGCATTGCCATACCTGGTATACCGATATGGGTGGCTTGCTCGCCGGCAAACTCTGGGGCATTCCCTATGTGTTGACTATCCACTCGCTCGAGCCGTTACGCCCGTGGAAGGTTGAGCAACTGGGCAATGGCTATCACCTCAGTTCCTGGATGGAACGCACGGCCATCGAGCAAGCGAGCGCGATTATTGCCGTCTCAAAAGAGACACGTTCCGATGTGCTGCGCTTCTTTAATATTGACCCTGAAAAGGTTCATGTGATCTATAATGGCATCGATCTGGCAGAGTATCGCCGCACGGCCGCAACTGATGCCTTGGAGCGTTACGGGATCGATCCTGCCCGTCCTTTTGTGCTCTTCGTTGGACGCATTACCCGTCAGAAGGGCATTATTCACCTGGTCAATGCCATTCCGCACATCGATCCCGCATTGCAAATCGTGCTCTGCGCCGGTGCCCCCGATACGCCCGAAATTGGCAAAGAGATGGAAGAAGGCGTGGCTATGGCGAGCGCCGGCCGCCCCGGTGTGATCTGGATCCGCGAGATGCTGGCCCGCCCCGATGTCATTCAGCTCTATTCGCATGCCGCTGTCTTCTGTTGCCCTTCGGTGTACGAGCCCTTTGGTATTATCAACCTTGAGGCGATGGCCTGTGAGACCGCAGTTGTCGCCTCGGCGGTTGGTGGCATCAAAGAGGTTGTCGTTCCCGAAGAGACCGGTCTGCTCGTTGATCCTGGTCTCAAGCCAGATAGTTTCGAGCCAGACGATCCGGCGGCTTTCTCGGCTGATCTGGCCGCGGCCATCAATCGTGTCGCAGGTGATGCAGCTCTCCGTGAACGTTTTGGGCTCGCCGGACGGCGTCGCGTTGAAGAGCATTTTAGCTGGGACGCGATTGCCCAGAAGACGCTTGCTCTGTATGAGTCGCTGGTTGCCGAGGGGACGCAAGGGTAGCTGGCAAGCACAATAAAGTATGTTATGATTCCGTTAGGAAGCAATACAAAGAGAGGAGCAAAGGCCATCGAGACTGGAATGATTGCCCGACGCGTGGTTGAACTGGCCGAGGATAAGCAGGCGCACGAAATCGTCTTGCTCGATATCCGACCGCAGAGTACCATCGCTGATTATTTTGTGATCTGTTCTGCCGACAACGATCGTCAGATCAAGGCGATTGTTGAACACGTTGATGAAAAAATTCAGCAGGAATATGGCCTGAATCCTCGGATGGAGGGTACGCCGGACACCGGATGGATTGTGCTTGACTATGGCGATGTCGTCGTGCATGTCTTTAATCAACTTCAGCGCGACTACTATCGCCTCGAACGCCTCTGGAGTCTCGTTCCGCCAGTGGTGGTGGTGCAGTGATGATGAATCTGGAACAAAAAAGAGCGGTCGTCACAGGTGGGACAGGGGCGCTTGGCAGTGCCATTGTGCAGATCTTGCTCGCTGCCGGGGCCACGGTTGCGGTTCCCTCCCATCGCGAGCAGGATCTTGACCGTTTACGTGATCGTCTCGCGCTTCCGCCCCACGCTGCCCTCATCGGTGCACAGGTCGATCTCACGGATGAGCAGGCGGTGAACGCCTACTATAACCAGGTGGCGCAGGATTGTGGTGGGCTTGATATCCTCGTCAATGTGGCAGGAGGTTTCGACGGGGGTAAACCAGTCCATGAGAGCGGTTGGGCGATCTGGCAAACCCAACTTGATCTGAATTTAAAAACAGCCGTGCTTTCGTGTGCTGCGGCTGTGCCCCATATGATGGCCCGAGGTGGCGGTGCGATTGTCAATGTGGGTACCCGCACGGCGACGCAACCCGGGGCAAGGCTTGCTGCGTATGCTGCCTCAAAGCGGGCTATCTTGCAGCTTACCGAAGCACTTGCTGCCGAATTGCAACCATACCGCATTACGGCCAATACTATTTTGCCAAGTGTCATCGATACACCCGCAAACCGGAGTGCGATGCCCAATGCCAATTACGATGCATGGGTGCCCCCCGAGGCAATTGCCCGCGTCGTCCTCTTCCTAGTTGGCCCCGACGCACGCATCATCAGCGGGGCGCATGTCCCCGTTTATGGTGACGCCTGAACGACCCAGGTATTCTACACTGTGTCCGTGGGTCAAGGAACGCGGCTAGCGAAGCTAGCCGCGTTCCTTGACCCACAGACGCAACCCGCCTACTCACCCTCAGGGATATTCCCCGTCTCTTCGTATTCGCGCAAGGCACGTACAGCCTGTTCAAACGAAAAGTAGTAGATTTCGGCGTCCCACCGCCCATGCACTGGGTTCAGGCTGCACCAAATGGCAATCTCTGCTGCACCGTCATGATAAACGGTTGCCGTCGCCAACCAGAGGTTCTGACAGCGTACAGCATGGGCACTTAGCAGTTCACCGCGAAAGGTGTCGGCCCCGGCTTCAGTCAAGATCTGGCCTGGATCCATCGCCGTTGTCGTCCTGCCTGCCATCTCAAGTTGCTCCTTCCCGGGATGCAGTATGCTGTCTGGCTATTGGTATTATAACGCAAACTGTCCCTAAGGAGTATGCCCAACCGTGCCAAGGGCAGGCTCAGTCGGTTCAACAGGCAAAACGGGGCAACTCATCGGGGCATCTTCTGGCCGACTCGCGCCAAAATAAGCTTGCATAATCTCGGTTGTAGCAGGTACGGCCATCGTCGAAGATCCGTCACTCAGGTCGCCTACTCCCTCGATGAGCACCGCAACGACTACTTCCGGGTTGTCATATGGGGCAAAACCGACAAACCAGGCATGACTCTGACGTATGAGACGACCATCGGTACGCTGGATCAATGGCCCAAACTCCGCAGTGCCAGTTTTGCCAGCAATTACCAAGCCAGAACATTCAGGACGTGCAGCAATACCCAGACCATTGATGATCGACTCGAGCATGCCTTCACGCATCACCCTCAGGTAATCTGGTTCGATGGGAACGCGCTGGAGCACCTCAGGGGTGATTTCACGCACCAGATTGCCATTGCTATCCACAATCCGTGACACAATATGCGGTCGGTAAATTGTACCGTCAATAGCAACGGCCCCTGCCGCAACCGCAAGTTGCAACGGCGTCACCTGCATATCACCCTGGCCGATGGCCGTATTATAGGTGTCACCAGTCGTCCAGACTTCCCGTTTGGCCTGAACTTTCCAGGTGCGGGTTGGTACGAGCCCACTCGCCTCACCGACCAGATCAATCCCAGTACGACGTCCGAGTTGAAACCACTCGAGGCCCTCGACCAGGCGATCAATTTGCAGGCCATTCACTCGCAGATCGCTTGCTCGCAGATTTGATGCCTGATCATTCCCGCCAGCAATCGAGGCAAAAAAGACATTTGACGAGAGGCGCATTGCATCAATGACCGTCAATTCGCCATTGTCGCGATTACGTACCGAGTTGGGTAACTCAAAGAGCGCACCGCTCCGCTCAATCAATTGCAGCAACCCTGGGTCACGCAATCGGGTTTCGGGGGTAATGACTCCTTCTTGCAGGGCGATGGCACCGACAAATTGCTTGAGGGTTGAACCCGGTGGATACTGACCGGCAATGGCCCGATTCGTCAGTGGGGCGAGGCGCAACAATTCGGCCAGTTCTTCTGGATCGCTGCGTGTCAAGAGGGCTTGCAATTCGGCCTGACGCTCTGGAGTGACCCAGACATTATTGTCGTACGTTGGCAATGAGACCATCGCCAGAATGCGCCCATCACGCGGGTCAATGACGACGGCACTGCCAGCGATAATCGGATCATAGCCCTGTTTATATGGTTCAGGGGCCGTCACCCGCCGGCGTTCGCCCTCCGCGATCCAGCGGCGCATAATCTGTTCAACCTCAGACTGGAACGCCAGGTCAAGCGTCATGACCAGATTATTGCCATTGAGCACTGGGCGTACCTGCTGGATCGGGCCAACCGGCCGTTGCAAGGCATCAACAAGCAGCGTATCGATCCCAATGCGCCCGCGGAGATCATGTTCATACGCCCCTTCGAGCCCCTCTTTGCCAATGCGATCATCAAGTTGATAGGGTAACTGACCGATGCTCGTTGGATCAATCTGTTTGGGGATCAGGCCACACCGTCCAGCACGGCTGACGACATCAACCAGGCTGGTCAACCACGACGTAGACGGATTTTCGAGCATGAGCTCGCATTCGGTGATCCGTCCAACATACCCCAGCGTGTGCGACAAGCTCTGTATCGCTTCACTTTGCGGATACGCGCGGCGATAGCCCTCTGTCACCTCGGTACCGGGCAAATAATTGGCATTTTCGCGAATAGCCATGGCAAGATCGGGGCTAATATCCTCTTTCACGAGGACATATTGATAGCCACGGACATTCTGTTGGACAATCATTGCTTCAATCGGGTTCGTGAGTTCCAACAGGGGGGCGTAGGCCCGCACGAGATCGAGGATCTCTAGGAGGCCTTCGGGTGCAACGCTGAGCGTGGATGGCTCGGTGGTATGCCATTCCAGCACGGGATCGAGTTGTTGCAGCCTGGCATAGAGGGCAGGATGGGTTGCAATACTCACCGCTGGATCGAGCCGTAGGGTTGCCGGCAAGCCTGCCACGAGGCTTAGCCGTGTGAGTACATCAGCACGGCGCTCAGGCTCAGTCGTTGCGTTGGGCAGGCGTCCCGGTACCACCGAGAGATTATAGATAGGCAGACTCTCGGCAACCAGGGTAATGCCATCCGCCGCATATATTTCACCGCGACGGGGCAGAACCGTCAACGTTCGTCGGGTGATGACATCGGGGTTGCTCCCAAAACGCTGACTCTCCTGATCAACCAACTGAAGTTGATAGAGTCGTCCCACCAGAATGGTCACAACAATGATGACAAGGAGACGTAACAAAATTAAGCGTGGCATACTATTGCTCACATGATCACAACTGATTGCGGAGCAACCAGCGTACCAGGAAAAAGATCGGCAGGGTTGGGATCAGGGTGATGAGAATACTCGGCAACATAATAAGCAGGGCGTATGTTGACCATTCTATCATGCCTCGATTGATCAACAACGCTAGCACGAGTTCATAGATCACGCTCGCGATCAGCACGGCCAGCAACGGAATCATGATACCTTCAATGCGTATCCGTCGCGCCAGCACGACGACGACTAGAGTTGCTGTGAGCAGGGCCAGGGCGTGAGTCCCCAGATAGGTCGCCGCCAGGATATCGAGCGTCAATCCCCCATAGAGTGCCCAGCGCAAAACGCGCTGGACGCCAACATCAGGAAACGCCGCGCCCATGCTCAGCAGCGCACCTGAAATTACCACAATCAAAACGAGTGGGACAGAGAACCCGAGCGGTGTACTCAGGAGTGTTACCTGAACGAGCGCCAGCACAAGCATACCCACAAGGCGACTCAGTTCATGAACAACACGTTCTTCTAATCGTCTTGGTTGAGAATCACCCACACGTACCGTACCTGGTCTGGATCAACAAAAGGGCGTAGGTCAGCATACTGATAATTCTCGGCTGTGCGTACCTCTTCGATCACGCCGACAGGAATGTTAGAGGGCACCGAGGCGAGATCAAGGGGCAAATTGAGGGCGGCGGTCATTCCTGCTGTCATCACCGATGCCCCTTGCTTGAGTGGCAAGCCCCGGTCAACTTGGTTGAGCCGTAAACGTGATCCATTTTGCCATTGGCCCTGCATCATTCCCAGTGCTGAACGCCCTTCGTTCATCACCCGAGCACTGATCTGACTACTAATATCAGTGATCAAGAGCACTTCGGCCGTCCTTGGGCCGGCAGCCTCAACAATCCCGATCAGTGCCGTTGGACCACCGGGCAGCTGGCTGATCACCGCCATCCCTGGCGCGAGGCCATCACGTGTCCCGCGGGCAATCACAATCACCCGTCGTCCTGCATCAGGCGAGCGTACGGTGACTTCAGCCCCCAGCAAAGTCCAGGGATGCTCACGTTGAATCTGAAGCTGCTGGCGTAAGAAAACGTTCTCGACCTGGGCTTGCTCAAGGCGGAGCAATTGATCGGCAAGCCGACTATTTTCCCGTTCAAGCTCTTGCAAACGCGCCTGGATAGCGGCATCACCAAAAGGAGCCATAGCGAACGCGTCAACCTGCCCACGAATGCCCGTCAATACCTGTGCCACGGGGGCAAGCCCCTGCTGCACGAATGCGCGAGCCGACCCGAGTTTCCCCTGCCCATCAAGGGCGATCAACAGGACGGCCAGGCCACAGAGGAACAACCCCACCAGCAGCGACCGTAGCCCGAGTGGAAGCCTGATCTGGCTGCGGCGCAGCTTGATTGGTTTATCGTTCAGCAAATCATGCATAACTGCACTATACTACAGGTCAGCTGCAACGGGCGACCCCGGATAGGCAAGACGCTATCTTTTGTCAAGGTAGTACGTGACTATCGGCTAGTCAGGGCTAACCTGATTTTTAAAACTTGGCGCGGCGCGAATTTTGCGAACGGGTCAAAATATCTTGATAGACTTTGTTCTCAAAATTCTCGACCATTTTGCCCGCACCGCGTGCGACACATGAAAGCGGATCTTCGGCGATATGTACCGGCATGCGGGTTTCGGCAGCAATGCGCCGGTCGAGCCCATGCAACAACGAGCCACCACCAGCCAGGGTGATGCCATGCTCCATGACATCGGCGACAAGTTCTGGGGGTGTCTCTTCGAGTGCGAGGCGTACCTCTTGAATAATCGCATTAACCGGGCCAGCAATGCCCTCACGGATTTCCACCGAACTAACCTCGACTGCTTTCGGCAAGCCAGTTAGTAAGTCACGCCCGCGCAGCACCACTTTGATTTCTTCATCAAGTGGATACGCCGATCCGGCCGCGATCTTGGCCCGTTCGGCCATCCGCTCACCGATCAGCAGGTTGTACTCACGACGGGCAAACTGGACAATCGCATCATCGATCTCGTCACCGGCTGTGCGGATCGAGTGGTTGACGACAATCCCACCCAGCGAAATAACGGCTACCTCGGTTGTGCCACCACCCACATCAACAATCATGCTGCCAATTGGCTCATCAACGGGCAGGCCTGCCCCGATCGCAGCCGCCATGGGCTCTTCAACGACATAGGCCTCGCGAGCCTTCGCATTCAGGGTCGCATCACGGGCTGCGCGCCGTTCGACTTCGGTTACGCCCGAAGGAACGCCAACTACTACCCGCGGACGGGGATCCATCAGCCGCATCGCCGAATAAGCGTGGGCCTTTTTGATAAAATAGGCCAGCATCTTTTCAACGACATCAAAATCAGCAATTACCCCGTCTTTTAGTGGACGTACGGCAATAATATTAGCTGGTGTCTTGCCTACCATTGCCTTGGCCTCCGCCCCGACGGCATATACTTGCTTGGACTTGGCATCAATCGCAACCACCGAAGGTTCGCTGATGACGATGCCCTTGCCACGTACATGCACCAGGGTATTGGCTGTGCCAAGATCAACCCCAAGATCACGACTAAATGCTCCAAACAGCGAATTGATCGGGTTAAAGCCCACGTTCTACTCCAAAAATCGCCGCAGCCCATGTGCGGAAATAGAAATTAGCACCAAATAAAGATCCCTCGTGTGCAACTCTAATGTGCGATGCCTTAGAGTTCGCCCTCATTATAGCATAGTCGCTTGTTGCAACGGCACAACGAAGCCTTTGCTTCGAGATTTGACTTTTGCGCCGGGTTGTGAGAGAATGCGTACTGCTGTGGTTGAAGTCAGTGCAGATCCTTGTGGGGAAGTCTGGCAGCACGCGTACACATCGGGCGGGTGGTCGTCATTGGGTCGTTTTCGCTTCAAACTCTCTACCGGCGCTGCAGCTTAGGACTTCTGGCTCTTCTGAGGGCTGGAAGATTTTTATTGTTGTGACAACCTCGGTTTTACGTCCAGTTTATCCTTTCACTGCCATCGTTGGCCAGGAACGGCTCAAACGCGCCCTGATCCTCAACGCGATCAATTCACGTGTGGGTGGGGTGCTTATTCGTGGTGAGAAGGGAACGGCCAAGTCGACCGCTGTGCGCGGCCTGGCTCATCTCATGCCGTCAATTACGGTTGTGGAAGGGTGTCCCTATTCCTGTCAGCCGGATCGCGTCGCTGGCCTCTGCCATACCTGTCAGGCCCTCGGCGAAGGGGAGCCACCCCCAACTCGTACCCGAACTATTCGTTTGGTTGAGTTGCCTGTTTCAGCATCAGAAGATCGGGTTGTCGGTTCCCTCGATCTCGAACATGCGATTACCGAAGGTCAGCGCCGTTTTGAGCCCGGTCTGCTTGCTCAGGTTAATCGTGGCCTGCTCTATGTTGATGAAGTCAATCTGCTTGATGACCATCTCGTTGATCTGCTGCTTGATGCCGCTGCCATGGGCATTAATACGGTTGAACGTGAAGGGGTGAGTATTTCGCATCCGTCACGCTTCATCCTCGTTGGCACGATGAACCCCGAAGAGGGTGAGTTGCGTCCGCAGTTGCTTGATCGCTTTGGCCTTGCGGTTGAGGTTGTCGGCCTGACCGACGTTGCTTCCCGGGTGGCTGTGATCGAGCGCCGTCTCGCTTATGAGACGAACCCCCACTTTTTCAGTGAAGAGTGGCGCACCGCTGAAACCGAGTTAGCTGCGCGCATTGTCGCTGCACGTGAGTTATTACCCGCAGTGCGTATGGATCGTTCTGATATGGCTGCCGTCGCGAGCCTCTGTATCGAACTTGGTGTCGATGGCCATCGGGCTGATCTGACGATCCTTGAGACTGCTCGCACGCACGCTGCGTGGAGTGGTCGTACGCAACTGACGGTGGAAGATATTCGTACTGCCGCCGAACTGGCGTTGCCCCATCGCATGCGACGTCAACCCTTTGCCGAGATCAAGCTTGATGAACAGCGTGTTGCCTCGATCCTCGAGCGCAATGGCAAGGCTGCCGAAGCTGCGGCCCAGGATGAAGTAAAAAAAAAAGCTGATTTAGGTGAGCCAGGTGATGATGGTGAGAGTGGCGATGACCAGGGCAATACGGATGGCTCAGTGACACCAACTGGCAGTGCGGGGACTGCTGACGTGAGCGGACAGACGAGTGACAACCAGACGGGGGGGAAGCAGTTTGACGCCGATGAGATGTTTCGGACGCGTCGACTCGAGGCGACTTCTGATCGGAAGCAGCGACATTCGCCGGGTAAGCGTACACGTACCCGGACAACCCGCAAGCAGGGTCGTTACATTACGAGTCGTCAGCAACACCGGGTGACTGATCTGGCGCTTGATGCAACTTTGCGCGAAGCCGCGATTTATCAGCGCGAGCGCCGCGCCTTGGGTTCAGCCCACGGGCGTCGCCGCCCACGGGTGCTGCTCACCCGCCGCGATCTCCGCCAGAAGGTGCGCGTCCGGCGTACCCGTAATGCGGTCTGCTTTGTGGTCGATGCAAGTTGGAGTATGGCTGCGGAAGAACGCATGCAGGCGACCAAAGCAGCAGTGCTGTCACTCTTGCGCGACGCCTATCAGCGCCGCGATCGCGTTGGTTTGGTGAGTTTTCAGCGTGACTATGCTCGGGTGCTCTTGCCCCTGACGAATAGTGTCGAACTTGCCCAGAAACGTCTCCAGACTATGCCGACCGGTGGCAAAACCCCACTCGCGCGAGGTATGTTGACCGCCTTTGAGTTACTCGAACGCGCACGTCGTCAGGATAGCGAAATCTTGCCGTTGATGGTTCTTTTGACCGACGGCCAGGCCAATGTTGCGATTAGTCGGTTGCCTCCTCAACAAGAGGCCTATCAGATTGCTGATCTGATTGCGGCCCGTGATATTCGGGCGATCGTGATCGATACCGAGCATCCAACCTTTGAGCGAGGGCTTTCACGTCGCCTCGCTGAACACCTTAAAGGTTCGTATTATCGGCTTGAAGACCTGAGCGATGATGGCCTGGTACAGGCTGTCCGTCGCCAGATGCAAATATAGATAGATGGATAAGTAGAGCAGTGGACGCCACACGTCAGGAGGAGCGCAGGAGATGACCGATCAGGTACGTAACGATGAGACCACCGAGAATGAGGGGCTGACGACGCCGCTCGCCGTAGTGGAAACTCCAGCAGTTGAGGCCATAGTTGCCCCATCAGAGCAAGCAGAAGCGGTTGTGTCTGAGGGTCAGCCTGCGTCTGAACTGACTGAGTCTGTTGCCTCAGCAGACACCGAACAGGTTGTGACAACTGAAGATGCCGTTGCTACGGCGGAAGCGGTCGCCACGCCCGAGGTCGAAGCGGTCGCCACGCCCGAGGCCGAAGCGGTCGCCACGCCCGAGGTCGAAGCGGTCGCCACGCCCGAGGTCGAAGCGGTCGCCACGCCCGAGGCGGAAGCAGTCGCCACGCCCGAGGCGGAAGCAGTTGCCACGCCCGAGGTCGAAGCGGTCGCCACGCCCGAGGCCGAAGCAGTCGCCACGCCCGAGGCGGAAGCAGTCGCCACGTCCGAGGCTGAGTCGGTAGTTGCAGCCGTGACTGAAGAGACCGCGACAGTTGCAACAGCGGTGACAGGTGAAACTTCTGCCGAGTCAGGGGCTAGCTTTACCCCGGTGGCCGAGGATGGTTCGCGCCCACGTAAACTCAAAGATCTGCGTGCGGGGATGGAACTCGAAGGCCGTGTCACGTCGATTGCGCTCTATGGCATTTTTGTTGACATCGGAGTTGGGCGCGATGGTCTGGTGCATATCTCGGAAATGAGTGATACGCGCATTGATACGCCGTCTGATCTGGTGCAAATTGGCGATACCGTCAACGTGCGGATCAAAAGTGTCGATCCCGAAGCGCGTCGGATTAGTCTGACGATGCGAACGGGTAGCGGTGAACGCGAACGGAGCCCTGAGGTTGTTCGTGGGGCGCCACGCAATGCGAATCGTCCCCGTCGTGCCGAGGTTGACAAAGAACGTCTTGCTTCGTTGAAAATCGGTGATGTGGTCGAAGGGGTCATTACGGGCTATGCACCGTTTGGGGCCTTTGCGGATATCGGTGTGGGCAAGGATGGCCTGGTTCACGTGAGTGAACTGGCTGAGGGTCGGGTTGAAAAGCCTGAAGATGCGGTCAAAGTTGGGGATCGTTTCGCCTTCAAGATCCTGGAAGTTGACCCCGATGGAACGCGCATCAGCTTGAGCCTGCGCCGCGCTCAACGCTCGCAGAAGATGCAGCAACTTGAGCCCAATCAGATCCTTGAAGGTGTTGTCAGTGGGATTGCCCCGTTTGGTGCTTTTGTTGATATCGGGGTTGGGCGCGATGGCCTGGTTCATATTTCAGCTCTGTCGTCGAATCGGGTCAATCGGGTTGAGGATGTCGTATCCGTTGGCGATAAGGTCAGTGTCCGGGTGCTTGAAGTCGACCAGCAGAGCAAGCGGATAAGCCTGACTATGCGGCTTGACGAGTCCGATGACGAAGTAATGGCCGAGGGTGACGAAGAGGGCTACACTTCGGCGACGAGCAGTGCCGGGGCTCCGTCACGTGGGGCGGCTAGTTCGGCGAATGCACCAGCGGCAGCACGGTTTGCCTCATCCGCAGCCGAGGCCAAGGCCGGGCGTGAGCGTGAGCGTGAGCGCCGCGAACGCCGTGAGCGTGAACGCGAGCGTCGCAATGCCGTTCAGCCCGAAACCTATAGCACCGAGGATGTTGAAGAAGAGTTCGTCGGTGATGCCACCCTCGAAGATCTGCTCAGCAAGTTTGGTGGGTCGGTTCCGCCGCGTCGTGAGCGCAAAACAAATAAGCGTGAAGAACAGGACTTTGAAGACGATCCAGAGGAGCGCCAGGATCGGCAGGATCGCCGCCAGCGTGATGCTATCAAACGAACGTTACAGCAGGTTGGCCGCGACGACTAGGATTCCGTTGCCAGGGCTTGCGCAACGGTCTGGGATGTAACCCCCCAGTCCCCATGTTATCAGGTGGGTGTGAGCAGCGAAGTTGCTCACACCCACCTGATAACGTGGGGAATAAGTATTCGCCTGGGGGAAACGGATTTGACACTGCCCGAACGTGGCACGTATAATACTCTGAGTTTGTCATAGAGAGGAGCGTAGAGATGCCAAAACGTACATGGCAGCCCAAGCGCATTCCGCGCCGGCGTAAACATGGGTTTCTTTCACGGATGGAGACAAAAGACGGACGTGCCATTCTGCGCCGTCGTCGCATCAAGGGTCGCTATAAACTGTCGGTAAGCGATGAGCGTCGTCAGGTGCGACGTGGGCATCGCTAAATGGTACTGCACGTCGCACAGCGTACGATCACAACACGCCTGAAGCCGTGGCTATGGTGTCATGATCTGATATGAAACGTGCTCTCCGCTTGCGGCATCCTGAACAGTTTCGGCGTGTGCGAAACCAGGGTCAACGTTTCGTGTCACCGCTGCTGACCTTGTATATGCGGATTGGCAGACCCCACCGTCTTCGTTGTGGGTTCGTCGTTGGCAAGTACCTGGGAGGCGCTGTGATACGCAATCGAGCCAAGCGACGCGTGCGTGAAGCTGTTCGTCTGGCTTTACCCTACGTTGAAACAGGCTATGATCTCGTTTTTGTTGTGCGTAAGCCTGAAGTGGGTGAGTTACCCTTCCCACAGTTGCAACAGTTGGTTGAAGGATTGCTGCGCCAGGCAAAACTCTGGCGCAGCGTTTAACCTGTTGAGTGTTTATTTTGCCCCTGCGGTATCTATCCGCCCCTGGTGTGAAGCCGAAGAACATGGCTAGGTCGTCAAGGGTGCGCATACGTTGAGGAGACCATATGTGGTCATGGTTTGTTGGCCTGCTTGAGCAGGCGCTGATCTGGTTTTCATCAGCTACAGGCAATGTGGCCCTTGGCATTATTCTCTTTACCATTGCCGCACGCCTGCTTATTTTGCCCCTCACCCTGAGTTCGATTCGTTCGAGTCGGGGAATGCAGCAGCTTCAGCCGTTGATGAAAGAATTGCAGCGGAAGTATGGCAAAGATCCGCAAAAGCTGCAAGAAGAGACGATGAAGCTCTATAAAGAGCATAAGGTTAATCCGGTTGGTGGTTGTCTGCCGTTGCTGCTCCAACTGCCGATCTTTTTTGGTGTGTATCAGGCTGTCTATCACCTGTTTGGTGGTGAGCAGGGACGTCAGTATCTGAGTCCTGCGGCTGAAGCTGCGTTACAAGATCCTGCCGTTGCCGCAGTCTTTTCACAACAGTTGTTTGGTCTGATTGATCCCGGCGGTGTCGCGTTTGGGGCCAATGGTTTTGCAGGCTTGGCCTATGTTGTGCTGCCGATTCTCTCGATCGTCTTCCAGTTCTTGCAGACGGTGATGGCAACCCCGCGGGTTCAGGATCCCCAGCAGAAGATGATGACCCAGATGATGATGTTTATGCCGCTGGTGTTTGGCTATATCGCCTTCACCTTCCCTCAGGGTGCGGTGCTCTACTGGGTTGTCAGCAGCATGGTTGGGGTGGTTCAACAGTATTTCATTACTGGGTGGGGTTCGCTGGCCAATTATCTCAAGTTTTTGCCCCCGGATGGCAAGTCGACGACACTGCCTGCACCGGCCGTGGCCGCCGTTGCCACCGACACGGGTGCTTCGGCTGAAGCATCTGTCGCAACCACACGTGCTGATTTCTGGGGTGTGATGCGTCCGTTGACCGAGTTACAGCCTGCGGTTGCATCAGCGAGTAGCGCCGAAGGTGGCGCTGACCTGATCGTGGATCAACCAGGAGAACAGGTCAACAAGTCATCTCAGTCACAGATGCGAGGACAGGTAAGTCCACGCCGCAATCGTAGACGCAAATAGGAGTAAAAGGAAGACTATGAAAAGCATCGAGATCAGCGCACGCACCGTCACTGAAGCCGTTGAGCTCGCCTTGGCGCAGCTCGGCAAAGACCGTGACGAGGTGATGATCGCGGTGCTCGAGCCTGGCGAGGCTGGTGATGAGGCCCTGGTACGTGTCACGGTGGTAGATGATGATGATGACGAACCAGTGTCTGCGCTTCCGATCACTCGAGCCTCTTCGACCGATGATGTGCAGACGATAGCCCAGACGGTGCTTGATGAGTTGCTCGCACGTATGGATATCCATGCCTATGTGACGCCAGTTGTCTCGCGGGTGCCTGGGCAAAAAGGTGATGTCGAAGAGACGATCACGCTGCACGTCGAGGGGGCCGATGAAGAGGCAATGGGTCTGTTGATTGGTCGCCGTGGCGAGACACTGCGTTCGCTTCAGTTTATGCTTAATCTGCTCGTGAGTCGTCAGGTGCAGAAGTGGCCGCAAATTGTCGTTGATGTTGGCAATTATCGCCAGCGTCGCCAGGAGTCGCTCGAAGGTCTGGCCCGCCGGATGGCTGAACGGGTACGCCAGACCGGTCGCCCGATGATGCTGGAACCAATGGCCGCCTACGAGCGTCGGATTGTCCACCTTGCACTCCGTGATGATAAGACGATCTATACCGAGAGTTCTGGTGAGGGTGAGAACCGTAAGATTGTGATCTTTCCGGCACGCTCATAAGTTGTTGCTAGGCTGTTGAAGACGATGGTGCCGCAGTTTCTTGCCCTCGGGCATGCTACGTATGATCGGTTGGCTGATGGCCGGTTTGCGCCTGGGGGCACCGTGCGTTATGCGACGGGGGCTGCGGTACGTCTGGGTTTGACCGCCGCAATGGTGACGGCCGGCACTCCAGCGGCGCCCCTTGCCAACCATGAAGGTGTTCAGACGGTTCTGGTGCCTTCACCAGCGGTGACGACATTTGAAAATCGCTATGATGCTCATCGGCGAAGTCAGTGGCTGCACGCGCTGGCTTCGCCGCTTGTGCTTGACCATCTGCCTGCCGCATGGTACGCCACCCGGCTCGTGCATCTGGCTCCTGTTGCGCATGAATTTGATCTTGCGCTGATCACGGCCTTTCCCGAGGCCTTGATCGTGGTGACTCCCCAGGGCTGGATGCGAACTTGGGCGCAGCCTCTGCCGGCACTGGTGCAACCCTGCCGCTGGCTGCCGCCGCCAGCATTGTTGCGTCGGATCAATCTGCTGGTGGTTAGTATTGAGGATGTGGCAGGTGATGAAGCGCTCGTCGCGAGTTATGCGCGCCATTGCCCGCTCGTTGTGGTGACGCGCGGTGCTTTGGGGGCGACGCTCTACCAGTATGGTGTGAGCCATCCAATCGCTGCGTGTCCTGCGCAGGAGTATGATCCGACGGGTGCGGGCGATGTGTTCGCTGCGGCGATGCTCGTGCGCCTGGCTGAGACCGGTGATGCGCTGGCTGCCGCACAGTTTGCCAGTGCTGCGGCTGCCTTGGCGGTTGAAGGACGAGGTCTAGGCAATTTGACCAACCGTGACGCGGTGTTGGCTCGTCTCTAGATGTGATACCATGTCCATGTACGGATGCGGATACCTCACCGGTTAATTGGTATGAGAGGCTGTTGTTGACGATGATCGCATCTTGTTGGCGTAGATCAATTGGCCTGATGGTGCTGGTAATCCTTCTGGTTGTGCTAGGCGCAACACATTCAGATGTGGCTGAGGCCCGGCGGAGCACGGCGCGTGCACAAGGTGGGCCGAGTTTGCCTGCCGTGACAGTGGCCGGTGATCAGTTGCTCGTTGATGGACACCCCTTTGAGGTGCGTGGCGTCAACTATATTGACTATACTGGTGCCCCACCTGGCTGCCCTGAATTGCATTTCGGAGCGGATGGACGCTGCCCCTGGGATCAGGCGTTGATTGATGCTGATATGGTGCGCCTGCAGACACTTGGCGTCAATACGATCCGGATCTTTCTTAATTATTATGTCTTTGGTGGCGCACGGACAACGAGTGAAGCCTATAATCAAGCCCCTGCCTTGGCTCACCTTGATGCCCTGATTGCCAGTGCCAATCGCCACGGCATCTATGTCTTGCCGGTCTTGCTGGCGAAATTTCCGCAAGATCAGCTGCACGGTGGTCAGTACGAGGCTGCCGCTGCCTTGCATATTCGCCCGGTCGTCAGCCATCTCGCAGGACGTTCCGGTCTGCTCGGCTGGGATCTCTTCAATGAGCCTGATATCGGGAGCCCGATGGACCAGCGGTGCTGGGACTGGGATAATGGTGATTTTTCGTTATGCCGTGAACTGGCCTGGCATCGCGTGGTCTTTCTCGCACGCATGAGCGCCGATGTGCGTGCCTTTGACCCCGGACGCCCGATAACGATTGGTATGGGTTTTGGTAAAAGCTATTTCCGTCCTGCTGGACTCTATGCCTCACCGGCAGATCTGGTGGATTTCTACTCGTTTCACTACTATGACAATGATCCGTATGATTCGGGGCGCTATGCTCAGCACTGGTATTATGGAGCTGGTTTTCCCACAGATCTCCGCCGTGCGCTTGTTGAATTGAGGAATTTGCCTCAGCAAAAACCAATCGTCGTTACGGAACTCGGTTTTCCAACTGGCCCCGGAACCCTGCGCAACGAAGAGGAATTGCGCCGTGATCTGCGGATTGGGCTTGCCACGAGCCGTGCTGCAGGTGCAGCGGGGGTTATGCTCTGGCCTTTTCAGCCGACACTTGATGGGTTAGTTGGCGATCTCTTCATCGCCAACTGAGTTGACGGTGCCGAGCATCCCCATCCTCGACGTGGATGTGTTGCCAGCTTCGCTGGCAGCCAGGGCTGTTGCAACATCGTTGGGGTTGCGCCGCACACCCCAGTTTTTGGTTCGTTTTGGCGGCGAAGCCGCCAAAACGAACCAAAAAATCTCGTGGGGCGGTGCAGCCGCCCCACACCCCACCGCCGGAGGCAGACGTTGCAGTAGCCCTGCGCTGGTAGCATCCCAAGTTGACACGCATCCAGGCATCGAGTATACTCCCCCATAGTTGTTAACCTGAACTTAATATATGAACGCCAGCGATGACGCGGCAAAGGGCATGAGCCCGTTGTAAGACCATTGTCTTCGTGCGAATGCATCAATGCTGACAGCAACTCCACGTTGTTGTCAGCATTTGTTATTGCCGGCTTGTCCAGATACCAGAGGAGCGCAACCATGCGTCAGCCACCCGTCCGGTTCATTGCCCTGCTTGTTCTGTTCGCCTTGCTGCTGGGCGCGTGTGGGACAACCCCCGCCGCGCAACCGACCGCTGCGCCTGCCCCCGAGGCTACCGGTGCGCCACCGGTTGAGCCAACAGATGCCCCCGCTGAGCCTACAGCTGAAGCGACTCAGCCCACCGAGCCACCCGCAGCGACCGAAGCCCCGGCTGAAGAAGAGTTTGTCTTTGGGATGATTCTAGTTGGCCCGACGAATGATGGCGGCTGGAACCAGGCCCACTTCGAGGCGGCTGAGTATGCCCAGGCGCGTTTGCCAGGGTCACGCTTTATCTACATTGATAAAGTCAATCCTGCTGATCGCCCCAATGTCCAGGTTGAGCAGGCGATTGAGGAGTTGATCAACCAGGGCGCCAAGTTTGTGATTACCAATAGCGCCGAGTTTGCTGATGGAACGAAGCTTGCCGCCGAAGCCCATCCGGAGGTCTATTTCTTGCATGCCTCAGGTGATGCTGTTTTGACGGGGAGTGCGCCGTCCAATCTGACCAATCTGATGGGGCGCATGGAGTATGGCAAAATGATGGCAGGTTGTGCCGCTGCGCTGCAGAGCGACGCGGGCAAACTGGCCTACCTGGGCCCGTTGATTGACCCTGAGACGCGCCGTCTGGTCAACTCGACCTATCTGGGCGCGAAGTATTGCTGGGAAAATTACCGTGAGCAGCCGGCTGATAGCCTTGACTTCAAGGTGACCTGGATTGGCTTCTGGTTCAATATTCCTGGGGTTACGCTTGATCCGACCCGTGTGGCGACTGATTTCATCAATGAAGGCAACGATGTCATTATCTCGGGCATTGATACGACCGAGGCGTTGGTTGAGGCGAATAAGGCCTCGGCAGCCGGGCGAACCGTTTGGGCGGTGCCGTATGACTACGAAGATGCCTGTGCGCAAGGTGAGGATGTGTGTCTTGGGGTGCCCTATTTTAACTGGGGACCACGCTATACCGAAATCCTGACTGAAGCTCAGGCAGGTCGGTTTGAGTCACAGTGGGAATGGATCGGGCCAGATTGGAGCGATATCAATAATCCCGATACCAGTATGATTGGGTTCATCAAGGGGGCGGGGTTGACGCCTGAGAATGGGGCATTCCTTGATGATTTCATCAGCAAACTGGCCGATGGCAGTCTGGATCTCTTTACCGGGCCGCTGAATTTCCAGGATGGGACAGTCTTTGTGGCTGAAGGTGCGGTTGCTGACGATCTGGCCATCTGGAATACACCGCAGTTGCTTGAGGGTATCGAAGGTCAGAGTGCGCCGTAGCGTATAGGGCCTGCGGACGCCAAATACTTTGCGGTCGAGCAAGCCGGCATTGCTGGCTTGTTTGACCGCAAAGTATCGAGTTTTTGGGACGTAGGCAATGGAACCAGCGGAAGAAGCCGGGTGAGGGATGGAAATTGCCGTCACGAACTTAACCAAAACCTTCGGCAGCCTTCGTGCCAACGATGGGCTGTCGTTGCGCTTTGCGTCGGGCAAGATTCACGGTGTGCTGGGTGAGAACGGGGCTGGCAAAAGTACCCTGATGAAACTCGTGTCGGGTTTTCTGCAGCCCGATGCGGGTCAGCTTGCGTTTGACGGTCAACCCGTCAGGCTGCGTGGGCCGGGCGATGCGCTTCAGGCCGGGGTGGGTATGGTGCATCAAGATCCGCTTGATGTACCTGGTTTTACGGCCCTGGAGAATCTGCTCTGTGCGGCCCCGCGGCGTGCTTTTCCTTCACGGGCGATGGCCCGGACAACATTGACTACGATGGCGCAACGCCTCGGTTTTACCCTTGCGCCTGATACGCCGGTCGGGGCCATGACGGTTGGGCAACGGCAGCAACTCGAAATTGTTCGTCTGCTCGCCTGTGGTGCCCGTACGCTCATTCTTGATGAACCAACGACCGGGATCACCGCGGCCCAGGCCCATGCTCTTTTTGACGCGCTGCGCCAGTTGGCCGCCGATGGCAATACCGTGCTTTTTGTTTCCCACAAACTTGATGAAGTTGCGGCGCTCTGCGATACAGTCAGTGTGCTGCGCACCGGGCAACTGGTCGGTGAACAGTTACCGATGCCGCAACCACAGCAACGCTTGCTTGAGTTGATGTTTGGTGAACGGATTGTGCAGGCAAGTGGACAGGCGTTGTTGCTGGCAGGGGTGTCCGTGTCTGAGCCGCAGGGTCTCCCTGTGGTTCAACCAATCCAGGATGAGCGATCCTCTGAGGCTAGCCCAACGAGACCACTGGTCTGGCAGCTTGAGCAGGTCACGGCTCGCGAGGGGATGGTCAGGCTACGCAACGTTGATCTGCGGATCCCGCAGGGGCGGGTCATTGGTCTGGCGGGACTGGATGGGAGTGGACAGCAGATTTTGCTCCGCCTGCTGGCCGGTCGTCTGCACCCGGATAGTGGCCGGATCCTGATCAATGGTGTGGATATGACGCGCGCACGCACGCGCACCTACCGCGAGGCCGGGATCGAATACTTGCCGGCTGATCGTATGCGTGATGGGATTGTCGGTGCCCTCTCGTTGACTGATCATTTTGCGCTGTTGCAACCGGCGGGGATTACAGTTGATCGGCAGGTTGCCGCGCAGGCAGCCCGCGAGGCGATTGCAGCGTACGAAATTAAGGCAACCCCGATCACCCCACTCATTGCGTTGTCTGGCGGGAATCAGCAGCGGGCGATGCTTGCGCTGGTGCCCGATGCTTGTCGCGGGCTGGCATGTGAACAGCCGACCCGCGGGCTTGATGTGGCCTCGGCGCAGGGGATCTGGCAACGCCTGCAGGCACGCTGTGCCACTGGTTGCTCGGTGGTCTTTGCTTCGGCGGATCTTGATGAGCTCATGGCTTATAGTGATGAGATCCTGGTCTTTTTTGCGGGCGAAATGTCGGCCCCATTGCCGCGGGCTACGCTGACTGGGGCACGACTGGCCGAGTTGATTGGTGGCGTCGGTTTTGAACGCAGTGCGTCTTGACGCACCTTGAAGGGCGTGAGCCTGAAGTTGTTATGCAGATCCAAGACGCGGGAGGACAACTCACCAGTCGCGCGACATATCAGCTAGCTGATCTCGCTGATTATCTGGCTCGTCTGGTCTTGCCTTTTCTCGGTGCCCTGGTGCTGACAACCGTTGTGTTGCTGACGGTTGATGTGGCTCCACTTGATGCATACCGAATCCTTCTTTTTGGTGCTTTCAGTACCCCGATCCGATTTGGTGATATGGTGATGCTTGCGTCGCCGTTGATCCTCTGTGCCGGTGGGTTGACGCTGACCTTTGCCGCAGGTCTCTATAATCTGGGGATCGAAGGACAGGTCGTGCTCGGGGCGATTGCCGCGATGATCCCGCTCCGGCTCTTTCCGGATCTGCCGCCCCCGTTGCTCTGGATGCTCAGTTTTGCGTTTGGCGCTGCCGGTGGAATGCTCTGGGCGCTGCTGGCGGCGAGTTTGCGCCTCGGGGCGGGGGTGAACGAGATCTTTGCGGGCCTGGGCTTGAATTTTCTCGCCAGTGGGATTGCGCTCTATCTCATTCTTGGGCCGTGGCGGCGCGAAGGCAGCGCTTCTTCTTCGGGGACGGCGCTGTTGCCGCGCGAACTCTGGTTGCCTACGGTCGGTTCGTTGCGCCTGGCCCCGCTTGCGCCAATTATTGCCCTTGTGGCCCTGGTGGTCGTCTGGTGGGTATTGTCACGGATGCGATGGGGCCTGGAGGTGCGGGCGGTCGGGCTAAATGGGGCGGCAGCCGATCGCTTGGGTGTGCCAGCGGTCAAACGCATGGCGCAAGCTATGGCGGGTTGTGGCCTGCTGGCTGGTCTGGCCGGCACACTTCAGGTGCTTGGCGTCTTTCACCAGCTGATTCCCAATATCTCGAGTGGGGTTGGTCTCATTGGTTTGCTGGTGGTCTTGCTGGTGCTGGCCCGCCCGATCTGGGTGTTGCCAGTGGCGGTCGTTTTTGCGACGTTCACCGTTGGGAGTGTACAGTTGCCTCTGACGTTGGGGATTGATAGCAGCATTGCTGGTGTTTTGCAGGGGGCACTTGTGCTGGCCGCCCTGGTATCACGCGGTTTGATGCAGCGCAGGAGAAGGGCATGAACCAGCTAGCAATTGATCTGGGGGCTGTGCTTGCGGCGGCGGCACCGCTGATCTTTGCCACGATGGGCGCGTTGCTCAGCGAGCGCTCGGGGGTGATCAATCTCTCGCTTGATGGCACAATTATGCTCGGGGCGATGGGCGGTTTCACGGTGGCCCTTGTGACCAACAGCGTTCCGCTGGGCTTTGGCGGGGCGGCGCTGATCGGGGCGGCGATCGCCCTGATCCTGTGCATCCTCAGCCTCACGCTGGGCCAGTCACAGACAGCGGTGGGTTTTGTGCTTGCGCTGCTTGGGATTGAACTCTCCTCGTTTCTTGGTGCACCAGTGGTGCGCGTGCCTGGCCCGTCAGTGCCGTTTCTGCCGATTCCGTTGCTGGCTGATCTGCCAATCGTTGGGGTGGTCTTTTTTCGGCATAATTTGCTGATCTATCTTAGCTTTCTGCTGGTGCCCTTTATCTGGTGGATGCTCTTTCATACGCGCATGGGTTTGACGGTGCGGGCGCTTGGCGAGCGACCTGCGGCAGCATTTGCGCGTGGGGTTCCCGTGACGCGGATGCGCTACCTGATGTGCATTCTTGGGGGGGCACTGGTGGGCATTGCTGGGGCGGCCTATTCGCTCGATCTCCGGCAGGGTTGGTCGTACCGACACACCTTTGGCATGGGATGGATCGCACTGGCGATTGTGATCTTTGGGGGATGGCGTCCGTGGCGCGTCGCCTTTGGTTGCTATCTCTTTGCGGCGCTTGAGATTGTCGCGCTTCGCTCGCAGCGTACGATGGCAGGTGTACCAACACAGGTCTTCCAGGTGGCACCATTTGTGCTGATGATCCTGGTGTTGGCGCTGGTGAACCTGGTCTCTAGCCCGCAAGCGCTCCGGCGGATTGCGAGCCTCCCACCGACCTTGCGCGGCCCTGTCGCGATGCTTGTTTCACGGTTGGCCGTTGCGGCCCCTGCGGCCCTTGGGCAACGCTTCGAGCGCCCTTGAGGGCGTGACCCAGCAAGCGTTCCTTTGCTCGCACACAAGGCCAGCGAAACTGGCCTTGTGTGCGAGCAAAAGAGCAAGTATCAGAGGCGTTGATCGAGGATGAGTTTCCAGAGCGCCATGCCGATCAAGGCAGGGTCGTGGCGGATGGTGTCCTGTTTGTTCCAGAGCTCGCGTTTGCCTGAGGGGGTTTCGGTGAGGTTGCGCACCAGTGGCGTGACGCCATGTGCGGCGATGCGGGCCAGTTCTTGATCGTCAGGCTCGAGGAGATGCACCCCTTCGGCGGCGTAGGCCGCCAGGATCGCAGGATCAAGATCTTCACTGCGGTTGATCAAAGCGGACGTCAAGGTGCCCGGCCCAAGCAGAGCGACTAGATGATCGATATGCGCGTAGACATTCATGCCGTCGGTCTGACCTGGCTGGGTGGTGGTATTGCAGACAAAAACGATGCGGGCCTTGCTTGTGCGGAGGGCGTCGATCATACCGTCAAAGAGCAACGAGGCTAGCACCGACGTAAAGAAACTGCCCGGGCCAAGCACAATCAAATCGGCTTCGCTGATTGCCGCGAGCACCGCAGGATTGGCGGGGGCTGAAGCGGGTTTGAGGAAGAGGCGGGCAAGCGGGGGTTTGTTGAGGCCGCGTACGGCCAGTTCGGTCTCGACCAGGCTGCCATCCGCGAGTTCGGCGCAGAGATGGGCATCAACGGTTGCAACGGGCAGAATGGTCGCACGACAAGCAAGCATCGTGCTGATGATCGTGATCGCCTGCCCAAAATCACCGGTCATCTGGGCGAGAGCAGCGATCAAGAGATTACCAAAGGCCATCCCGTCAAGGGCTGGCAGCGTTGGGGCAACAAAGCGGTACTGCATCAACCGTGCGAGCAGGTCGTCGGGGTCGCGGGCGAGTTTGGCGAGCG
This sequence comes from Candidatus Chloroploca asiatica, assembly GCF_002532075.1. GTDB lineage: Bacteria > Chloroflexota > Chloroflexia > Chloroflexales > Chloroflexaceae > Chloroploca > Chloroploca asiatica. The sequence continues at coordinate 26,354 of NZ_LYXE01000069.1, forward strand.
TATTGCGCAGATCGCCCGGGGCCGGGATGCCCCCAAGTTCACGAGCGACCCCGGTGCTGCGCCCAGTATCGGTGACCGCAATCACCCCGGTGAGGTTGCCATGATAGGGCTGCATCCCTTGCAATACCTGGCTGACCCCACCACCGCCACCGATCGCTACGAGCTTGAAACCCGCTCCCTCATCTATCCCGTTGGTCATGGTGTCTCTCCTGGCGTCGTACTCTACCATCGCCTAATTGTACGGTAGATCCTGCTCTTTTCGGCCAGGACTTCCGACTTGCCGTGCCCTGAAAACTATGTTATGTTGGCAGAGAGTTTAGGGGCCGCAGGCCCCCCGAAATCAGGCTTGTGGTGGCGAAAAAGCCAGCATACGCGTCGGTTTCTGCGTTCATGCGTATGGGGCAGTGCCCCCCAGGAAGCTTACTTGCGTTGGCAAGAAGTCGGGTTTGGGGGGGCAAGCCCTGCGAGTTTCAGCCGGAGGCGTTACATTCGTATGGCAGGCAATAGTTTTGGGCAGATCTTTCGGTTGACCACATGGGGCGAGTCGCACGGGCCAGCCGTGGGTTGCACGGTTGATGGCTGCCCGTCTGGATTGCCACTCGAACCTGAGGCGATCCAGCGCGAGCTTGACCGTCGCCGTGTTGGACAGAGCAAGGTGAGTTCACAACGGCAGGAACCCGATCAGGTACAGATCCTGTCGGGGGTTTTCGAGGGGCGCACCACTGGCTCGCCGATTACGATGCTTGTCTTCAACACCGACGCCAAGTCGGGGCATTACGAAAATATCAAAGATCTCTATCGCCCCGGCCACGCCGATTATAGCTGGGACGCCAAATATGGCTTTCGCGATTGGCGGGGCGGTGGGCGTTCGAGTGCGCGTGAGACGATCGGGCGGGTCGCTGGTGGGGCGATTGCCCGCTTGCTCCTCGCTCGCGAAGGCATCTCGATTATTGCCTATACGCTGCAGATGGGTGATCTGTGTGCCGAGGTGTTTGACGAGGATGAGATTGAGCGCAATATTATGCGGTGCCCAGATGCCCGGGTGGCTGCGTTGATGGTTGAGCGGGTTGATCAGGCGCGTCGGTCGCTCGACTCGCTTGGTGGCATTGTCGAGGTTCGCGCCCGTGGTGTGCCACCTGGTCTGGGTGAACCAGTCTTTGATAAACTGCAGGCGGAGATCGGCAAGGCGATGTTTTCGATTCCCGCGATCAAAGGGGTCGAGATCGGCGAAGGCTTTGGAGTCGCCGGGTTGCGTGGCTCTGAGCATAATGATCCCTTTGTGCGCCGCGAGGATGGGCGTATTGGCACGGTCAGCAACCGTCACGGAGGGATCCTCGGTGGCATTTCGACGGGCGAAGAGATTGTGATCCGCCTGGCTGCCAAGCCGCCGGCGAGCATTGCGCAGGCCCAACAAACGGTGGATCGCGAGGGCAATGCGGCGACCATCGAGGTGCGAGGGCGTCACGATCCGACGGTGCTGCCGCGCCTGGTGCCGGTGGCTGAAGCCATGCTCGCGCTTGTGCTGGCTGACCATCTTCTGCGCCAGCGTACGGCGCGGGCATAACGCTGAGTGACCTTATGAATCTTGCGCGACCGCAAATCTCGTTGTTGCTCGCAGCGATCGCTGGCCTCTGCTGGGCGGCGGCGCTGGCGCTGCTGCTTTTTGGCGGGCTTTCACCGGCTGATCCCGTCTTTGCACTGCAGCGGTTGCTCTTTTATGGGTTGGCCCTGACCGCTCCGCTGTTGACCTTTATCCCGGTTGAGCGGGCGATGGGTCTGACGGGGTTGACGATTGAGGGTACCGTCGGTTCGTTTTTGTTGCTCTACATTCTTGCCTTTGTGCCTGCACCACAAGACTGGCTGCTTGATTTGCCTGATCTGCCAATCTACGCCCTCTTTATCGGGGCTCTCTTTCTGGTTGGGGCGGCGGTCAGTCGTCCTTTTCTTCATGCTGCCAGCCTGCGCCTCTTTCACACACGGGCGCGGGCGCTTGATAGTCGGCGGGTACGTCGTCAGTCGTATGAAATTGGCCTACTGGTGGCAATGATTGCCATGCTCGCTGGGCTACGGGTTCTCACCTGGGTCAGTTTGCTGTTGCTGACAGTGGTGGTCGTGATTGCTGAATTGCTCTTTCTCGCTCAGGTGCGTGCCGAAGTAAGCGGCGAAGTCTAAGGAGCATGCATGGTTCGGATAAGCATTATCGGGTTGGGATTGATTGGTACGTCGCTTGGCATGGCGTTGCGTTCGGCTGAGGCGAGTGAGTCGCCGCTGGGTGCCCTGGAAGTTGTTGGGTGGGATCGTGATCAGCGGGCGGTCAAGGAGGCGCGCGGGCGGCTGGCGATTGATCGCGAGGCGCGGACGCTGGTCGAGGCGGTGCGTGACGCTCAGATTATTGTGGTGGCAACCCCGGTGCTTGCGATCCGTGAGGTGTTTGCTCAGCTTGGGCCGCTGCTGGCGTCAGGCACCGTTGTGACTGATGTTGCGAGTACCAAGGCCGAAGTCGCGCAGTGGGCTGCAACCTTGCCGTCGGGGGTGGCCTATGTGGGTGGGCACCCGATGGCAGGCAAAGAGAAGGCCGGGGCCAAAGCCGCTGATCCTGAGCTCTTCAATGGGGCGATCTACTGTTTAACCACCGGGCGGAGTACCCCTCAGGCGGCGCTTGAAGCGGTTGAGGCGATGGTGCGGACGGTCGGGGCCAAGCCGTACTATATCGACCCTGAAGAGCATGATGTGTATGTGGCTGGTATCTCGCACCTGCCTATGTTGCTTTCGGTCGGATTGGTCGAGATCACTGGGCGCAGCGCGGCCTGGAAAGAGATGGCGGCCCTGGCGGCGACGGGCTTTCGCGATGTTTCGCGGCTTGCCTCGGGTGACCCTGAAATGCACCGCGATATCCTGTTGACCAATCGCGTGGGCCTCCAGCGCTGGATCGACGAGATGATCAGCTTTCTGTTGGAAGTCCGCGATCAGGTTGACGAGGGCGACGCCGAAGATATCGAGGCGTTGCTGCAACGGGTACGCGAGCAACGCGAAGGCTGGCTTGAGACGCGGCCTGGTCTGCGCCCCGGTGAAGATGCCTTCTTGCATCAACCCGAACCTGAACGCCGCAACTTGCTCACCTTCCGCCTCCCCCGGCGTCGCTCGTAAGATCGCTCTTCTCTCGGGCTAGACCCAATAGCTTGCCAAGAAGGCGGTTGTTTTGACGCAAAGGCGCAAAGGTTTTCGCGTAGGTGCGCGCACCCAGGAAAGTCGGAAAACTTCGTTGACAGACTACTTACCGCGCTGAGGCCCGCACCACCCATGTCGCCAAATCAGCATCCCACCCCCAGGTAGCTTGACGAGCCTGTGGGTTGCCGGTGGCGCTCGATTGCAATGAGAAGTTGAAGGGCACCAGATCAACGATGAGTTCGTCACCGACGAGGCGCATTTTGCGGGCGCGTTCGCCGGCAGTGGCCCCAGCGGTGGTGAGATCGAGCAGCGGACGAAGTGGGCCGCTGGGGGTTCCGCTGGCATCGAGCGGAAGGGCAACAAGATCAGGGCTGCGGGCCAGGCCCGCATAGAGATCATAGCCATCGGGGGTTGCCACAACGAGCACCCCCATCACATCAAGGTCCGTCACCAGGCTGGTCTGTTGCCCGCCGCGATCGATCGCAACGATGCCGCCCCGTTCTTCGCCAGGGGTTGAGCCGATGACTGTCCCGGCAAAGAGGCGGTCAAGCCCACAGGCATAGGTCAGGCCCAGGATGCCAAAGGGATTGCGTTCGCCAGCCTCGCCTGCGAGGGTGGCAAAGGGACTCATGATTCCGGTGGCACTGTCAACGCGCCAGAGGGTGGTCACGCCTGCCAGGGGGTTATCTTGCAGTGAAATCCGCGGGGTGGGGGCCACATAGACATTGCCCATATGATCATAGGCCATGGCCCCGAGGTATCCGGCAGCATCCCAGGTTGGATGCTGATAGACGGTTGAGTCAGTGAGCAGAACGAGGCCTTGCTCGGTGCGATCGGTTGCCAGCGCAAGTGTACTTCCGGCTTCGGCAGCGAAGGTAGTGGCAAAGGCGGGCAATCCGCGGCATCCGTCGGTTGCTAACGGTACGGTGGAGGTCGGTTGGTTTGCCGGCGACCTCGTGACCAACATAACGATCAAAAGAAGCGTTCCGAGGGCCAAAAGCATCCCCATGGCAAGCATGGCATGTCGGGAGTTATGCCGTGGTCTGGGTTGCTGTCTGGATGGTGAGTGGGACCGTCTCATATGCCTCCTTCATGTGGAAACGGCTGCCATATGGCAGCCGTTGGGGGTATAAGGGGACGACAGTGGGGTTATTAGAGGTATCTGTCAGGGACACGTCTGTCGCTCCGGACGCCTGACCTGTGATGAGTATAACAAACCCGGTTACAAACAAGATCAGCCTTTAGCCGGATTATCCTTGACTCGCGAGTACTGGTTACAAACGCGATCAGCCTCAGGGCCGATTATCTTTGACGCCCCGGTGAAGAGATCTTTCCTGGGGATAACTGTCTCTCTTCCAATGTGAGGGCACTGGGCTTGTACCATGAGATGGTACAAGGCATTCTGTCCAGCGAAGGACAATGAGAGAGGTTCTTATGACGGCAGAACGAGACATTGACGCACAACGTAACGTATTTCTCGAAGCCTTGCTTGCCATTGATCGCCTCGAAGTGCGGCGCCTCCTCGAAGAACTTGTGTCCGAGATCAGTCCGGTCATAATGGTTGAGCAACTCATCGTGCCGGCGCTTGAAGTGATTGGTGAACGCTGGGAGCAAGGTGACGTACCGCTGGCACAGGTCTATATGAGCGGGCGTATCTGTGAAGAGATTGTTGATACGCTCTTGCCAGCGGCGAATGTCCAGCAGCAAAGACAACCTGTCATCGCGATTGCGGTGCTCGAAGACTACCATATGCTGGGCAAGCGGATGGTCTATGCGACGTTACGCTCGGGTGGCTTTGTCGTCAGCGATTATGGTCGGATTGATACCGATAATCTTGTTGCCAGGGTTGTGCGTGAACGGGTTGCTATCTTGCTTATTTCAGTGTTGATGCTGCCCTCGGCGTTGCAGGTCAAAGCGGTGCGTGAGCGACTCGATGCGGCAGGATGGCGACCAAAAATCATTGTTGGTGGTGCCCCGTTCCGGTTTGACCGACAGCTCTGGCAAGAGGTCGGGGCCGATGCGGTGGGCTACACGGCGTCGGATAGTGTTGGGCTGGTGACGAGTTTGTTGGAGGCATCCGCATGACAGCTATGACTTCACTAGAGCGGGTCTTGACGACGCTTGGGCATCAGGAGCCTGATCGGGTGCCGCTCTTTCTGCTCGTCACAATGCATGGCGCACGTGAATTGGGCTTGTCGCTGCGAGACTATTTCGCGCATGCCGAGTATGTGGCTGAAGGTCAGTTGCGGATGGCGCACAAGTATCAAAACGACTGCCTCTACGCACTTTTTTATGCGGCATTGGAGGTCGAGGCGTGGGGGGGCGAGGTCATCTTCAGCGATGATGGTCCGGCCAATGCTGGCGAGCCCATGATCCGCAAGCCGGAAGCGATTCGCACCCTCAAAGCCCCAGTGGTCGAAACCTCGCCTGTCCTTGGGCGTGTTCTGGATGCGATCAGGCAGATGCGCTCACGCAGTGAGGAGGCGATGCCGATTATTGGGGTTGTGATTGCCCCCTTCTCATTGCCCGTGATGCAACTGGGCTTCGAGCAGTACCTGACGTGGATGTACGAACAGCCTGAGGTTGTCAAGCATCTCTTGCAGATCAACGCAGAATTTGCGGTGGCCTGGGCCAATGCGCAGCTTGAAGCCGGGGCGACGGCCATCTGCTATTTTGATCCGGTCGCCTCAACCACGGTGGTCTCGCGGGAACAATATCTGGACTTTGATCATCGCCTGAGTAAAGACGTGATTGCACGGATCAAAGGGCCGGTTGCAACCCATGTAGCGTCGGGGCGCTGCATGCCGCTGCTTGATGATTTTGCGCAGACGGGGGCGCTCGCGGTTGCGGTCAGTATCGAGGAAGATCTGGCCCTGATGAAGCAGAAGGTCGCGGGGCGGGTGAGTCTGCTTGGCAATCTGAATGGGATTGAGATGCGTCGTTGGACGGAAGCCGAGGCTGAGGCGGCCGTCAAGGCGGCAATTGCGGCGGCTGGGCGTGGGGGCGGCTTTATTCTCGCCGATAATCATGGCGAAATCCCCTTCCAGGTGCCCGAAACGACGTTGATGGTGATCAGCGAAGCGGTACAACGCTGGGGTCGGTATCCGCTCGACTGGGTAGGTAATGAACGTTAAGCTTTGTCTGCGAGTGTGCCGACACTATTATGAGGATGTCGTACAAGCTGTCGGTGAACTTGGGTATCCTTTTGTAACCGTTGAAGCGTATGCCCTGACCTGCGGGCGTCCTCAATTGTTGTCGTATACCGATCAGATCTTTGAGCGACCAGTTGCTGCGTCACGGGCGGATCTGATTGTACTTGGTGCGTGTGCGGCAACACCCGATGCACTCCCGGCGAAGCTAGACGCTCAGACACAGTTGATCCATCTCAACCACTGTCTGGTCATGCTCGCCGGGCCAGAGTTGATCGACACCGAAACGAAGCGCGGGGCTTACCTGCTTTCACCGGGGTGGTTGCGGGCTTGGCGTGCGCATCTGTATGCATGGGGGTTTGATCAAGCGCTGGCCCGTGACTACTTTCACGAGTCAGTCGAAGACTTGTTGTTGCTTGATACTGGAACTGATCCCGAGGCGCTGTCCAGGTTAGAAGAGTTTGCCGCCTATCTTGACATGCCGTATCGGGTGCGGACAATTGGGCTTGATTATCTCAAGCTCTACCTGGCGAAAGTCATTTTAGAATGGTATCTCAAGACATCGCAAAGCGAGACGAAACGCGTCTTGCAAGACGCGAATCGCAAAATTGCCGAATATGCGATGGCCTTTGATCTGCTGGTTGATCTCTCGCAGATCCGTTCAGAAGAAACAACCATTACCGCGATTCGCCATATGTTTGCGATGCTCTTTGGCTGTAACAATTTAGAATACGCCCAGATCCAGGGTCATCAGATTGTCGCTGTTTTTGCCAAAGATGGTCATGATCAGCCTGAACGCCACGCTGAACTTGCGCAGGTACTGGCCTCGATGGAGCGTGATCACGCCCTTATTCCTCAGGAAGAAGGCTTTTATCTGCGGATTCGCTATCACGATGAGACTTTTGGCCTGGTGGTTGTACGGCATATCACCTTTCCCGAATATCGCAATCAATACCTCAACCTGGGGTTGGCGATTGCCAATCAGTGTGGGCTTGCCCTGGCTAATGCGCGCACCTATTCGATGTTGCGCGAAGCGGAAGCTTCGTTACGGAATGAACGTGATTTGACCGAAGAGTTGCGTCAGATGATGGCCCATCTCAACTCGAATGTTGAGATGGATGCGATGTTGCATCAAGTATTAGTGCAGCTTGATAAGATCGTGCCGCATCACCAGTCGCATCTTTTCTTATTGGAAGAGAGCACCCTGCGCCTTGTTTCTGCCCATCCTGTTGAAGGGCAGGTCAGACTGATCGGGGGAGAGTTTAGTCCTGAACAGCCCCCATTTGCCGAGATTATGCAGCGTCGGATGCCGCTCACGCTTGATGAAGCGGCCCTGGCGTCACTCGGGCTTCCGATGGTGACAGGTTTCAAGAGCTGGATGGGTCTCCCGTTACTCCATCAAGAGCATCTCCTCGGGCTTTTGACGCTTGGAAGTCAGCAGGAAGAGACGTATACGCCGAGTCAGGTAACGATGATGCAGGTGCTCGCCAATGAAGTTGCCATAGCCCTCGAGAATGGGCGGCTCTTCCGCGAAGTCTATATGCTGGCTGGAACTGATCCGCTGACGAGGCTTTACAATCGGCGGCGGTTCAGTGAACTGGCCGAGACCGAGTTCAGGCGCGTGCAGCGTTATGGGGGCAAACTCTCGGCGATCTTTATGGATATTGACCATTTCAAGCGGGTGAATGATGTCTTTAGCCATGCTGTGGGCGATCAGGTACTGGAGTACGTAGCAAAGGCGCTTAAGCAGGTACGCCCACTCGATATTGTTGCCCGCTATGGCGGCGAAGAGTTTATCATTGTCTGTCTAGAGACCGGTTTGAGTGAGGCGGTGCAGGTTGCCGAGCGATTGCGACAGACCATCGAACGCACACCCGTTGAGACGTTGAGTGGGCCAGTGCAGATCACCATGAGCTTTGGGGTCGCAACACTTGAACCCGACCTCAGAACCCTGGGTGAATTGATCTGGCGGGCTGACCAGGCGCTCTACCATGCGAAGTGCATTGGACGCAATCGCGTTTGTACCTGGAAAGAGGCAGAAACGCATTAGCAGAGGCATTGTGGTACAATGCTTTTTAGTGGTGATCCATAGCTCTTTTGTGCGTGCCATTATTTTCCTATGCTACTTGAGCTGCAGATCCGTGATTTTGCCATTATTGATCGTCTGCACCTTCGCCTTGGTGAAGGTTTTACAGTGTTGACCGGCGAGACCGGAGCTGGCAAGTCAATTATTATTGATGCGCTGGGCATGTTACGGGGCGAAAAGGTTGATCTTACGTTTGTGCGGGCAGGTTGTACGCGTGCGCGGATCGAGGGTATCTTTAGCCTGGATGACTGCCCCCAACTAGCCCCACTGCTGCGTGAGCATGATCTGCTTGATGAGGATGACGGGCAAGTCATCGTGGTGCGTGAGATCAGTGCTGAGTCAGGGCGGAGTGTAGCGCGGATCAATGGACGTGCGGTCAATACGGCGGTGCTGCGTGAGATTGGTGGGCGGTTGATTGACATCCACGGGCAGCACGAGGGGCTTTCGCTCTTTAATCCGCGAACGCATCTCGAGATGCTTGACCGTTTTGGGGAACTGCTGCCCATGCGCGAGCAGGTTGCCACCCAGGTGCAGATCCTCCGCGGTCTTCGCAATGAGTTGGCCGATCTGCGGCGTAACGAGGCCCAGCGCCAGGCGCGGATCGAAGAGTTGCGTTTTCTGATCGAGGATGTGACTGCCGCCAGGATGCGACCGGGCGAAGAAGAAGATCTGCTGCGCGAGCGGCAAGTGGTGCAGAATATGGCGCGGGTGACCGGGTTGGCGACGGAAGCGTATGCCGACCTGTATGCCGGGCGCGAAGGTGGACGTACGCCTGGGCGTCCAATCATTGAGTTGATCGCCACAGTTGCCGGAAACCTGGCCGAACTGGCGCGCCTTGATCCTTCGGTAGAGAGCATGGCGACGACGGCGAGCGAGTTGCATTACCAACTTGAAGATCTGGCGGCTGCCCTGCGTACGTACCGCCTCGGGCTTGATGCTGATCCAGGCCGTCTTGATGCCCTCGAAGATCGGTTGACGGTGCTGCGTGATTTGCAGCGCAAATATGGCGGCGATCTTGCCAGTCTGGTTGAACGGGCGGCCAGTGCCGAAACCGAGATTGAGCGCTTGCAAAATAGCGCGGTGCATATTGCCGAACTTGAACGACAAGAGGCAGCAACGCTGGCGGAATTGGGCACCCTTGCGACTACCTTGTCGCAGCGACGACGCGAGGTTGGTGATGAACTGGCGCGACGGATCGAAGGCGCGATGGGCGATCTCGCGATGCCGCAGGTACGCTTCTTTGTGAGCATCAAACAGACGCCTGATCCACAGGGTGTACCTTCGGCGGGTCGCCGGGTGGCGGTTGATCGCACTGGCATTGATCAGGTTGAATTTCAAATTGCGCCGAATCCTGGCGAACCACTCAAGCCCCTGGCGAAGATTGCCTCGGGTGGCGAGAGTGCCCGCTTGCTGCTTGCGCTGAAATCAATTCTCTCACGGGTGGATGAAGTCGCAACCCTTATTTTTGATGAGATTGATGTTGGCGTCGGCGGGCGTGCCGGCCAGGTAGTCGGTCAGAAACTCTGGGCGATCACCGAGAATCATCAGGTCATCTGTATCTCGCACCTTCCACAGGTCGCGGCGTTTGCCGATACGCATTACCATATTCGCAAAGAGTTTGACCCTGAACGTACGCGGACACAGGTTCAACGTCTTGATGACCACCAACGGATTGATGAACTCGCGGCGATGCTTGATGGCAGCCCCAGCGAGCATAGTCGCGCGAACGCCCGCGAAATTATCGAGCGGGCCATTGCCTGGAAAGCGAACCGACAGGTACCTACGCTATGACTGCGAATACTTCTGTCAGCCGCTGGGCGGCACGTATTGCCGAGGCCAGTTGGTTGCTTGCCCTGACACTTATTCCACTCTATTTTAATCTCTATTCGGCCCGCCATTTCGAGCCCGATAAGATCGCAGTGGTGCGCTCGCTGGCGTTGATTGGGGCCGCCGCCGTCCTGATTGGGCTTCTTGATGGCTGGTTGTCGCGAGAGAAACGCAAGCCTGCCACAGCCGATCCCCCGCCTGAAGAGGCCACGTCGGTGCCGCCACTTTGGCGGAGGTTTGCGGCCATTCCTTTGGCGGTGCCAACCGCAGTGTATGCTGTGGTCTTTTTGCTGACGACGATCACGTCGGTGACGCCCTGGATGAGTTTTTGGGGGTCGTACCAGCGCCTTCAGGGAACGTACACGAATCTTTCGTACATCATGCTGTTTGTGGTCATTCTGGTGACGTTGCGTCACTGGGAACAGCTTGAACGCATGGTTACCATCATGCTTGCGACGGGGATCGCCGTAGCGGGCTACGGGCTTTTGCAGCACTTCGGCCTCGATCCCCTGCCCTGGCGCGGCGATGTGCTCACCCGCATTGCCTCGACGATGGGCAACTCGATCTTTGTGGCCGCTTATATGATCATGGTCGTGCCCTTCGCGCTCTACCGGACGATTGTTGCCTTCAGTGACGCCCCAACGGCGCCTCAGGCGGGGCCGTTGCTCGGGCGTGAGTGGTTGTGGTTCCTGGTGCGAGCGCTGCTGGTGCTGGCCGGTTTGATGCTCTTGCTGGCGACGATTAAGTTTGGGGCCGTGATCCGGGTTATTGACGCACGCTACTGGTGGGTCTGGCCGGGTTCGATTGTGGCGACGACGACGATCTGGTGGCTGCTGACGACCAATTTTGATCGGGGCGACCGACGGATGCCGCTCTGGCCCGGTCTCTTTACGATGGGTTTTCTGCTAGTCTTTGCAATGCAGTTTGCGATCGCCGCGGGCAGTGGGGCGCAGACGCTGTTGACTGGTGAGCAGGCGGCGAATGCGAGTGACTGGAGCATCTGGTTTTTTGCGTCGCTTGTTGCCTTGATCGGGGCGTATGCCCTGGGAATGACGTTGCCGCGTCGTCCGCTTGAGCCGACCCGGGCGGGGCGGTTGCTTGACGGGGCCGCGTCCGGCCTGGCGACCTTGATCCTGCTGGTTGCGATTGTCTTTTCGCAGAGTCGTGGCCCGTGGATTGGTCTCGGTGCAGGGCTCTTTGTCTTCTTCTCGCTTGTGCTGTGGCAAGCGTTGCGTCACGCTAGGGCGACCGAGCAGATGGCGCGGGCGCGCCTCTTCCGGGGGCTCTTGATCGGTTGGGTCACGTTGACGTTGGCGGTCGGCGGTTTTTTGATCACGTTCAACCTGTCGAACGCACCTGTGTTTGAGCAACTGCGCCAAGTGCCCTACATCGGGCGCATGGGGCGTTTACTCGAAGTCGGTGAAGGAACCGGCCTGGTACGGCGGTTGATCTGGATTGGCGATGAGCATGCGGGCGGTGCGGTCGCGTTAATCATGAGTGATCCCGTGCGTGCGGTGATTGGCTGGGGCCCCGAGAGCATGTTTGTCGCTTTTAACCCGTTTTATCCACCTTCGCTTGCCAATATCGAGGCGCGTGGGGCTTCACCAGACCGATCCCACCAGGCGCTGCTTGATGAACTGGTGACCCGAGGGTTGCTGGGCCTGGTCAGTTATCTATTCTTGCTGGTGAGCTTTGTTGTCTTGAGTTGGAAACTGATCCGGAATAGCGCGAGTTGGCGCTGGCAAGTCTTCTTCATTGCCTGTTTGAGCACCATTACCGCGACGTTTGTCGAGGGCCTGACGGGGATTCCCATTGTCTCGACCCTGACCCACTTCTGGATGGTGCTGGCAATGACCGTGACGGGCGGAGCTCTGGCGGGACACTATCGCCTCTCACTTGCGCCACCGGAACCGACGGTGGCTGCGGTTGCTGTCCCTGAAGGCGGAGCCTCTGCTGACCAGGCGCACCGTAGTGGACAGGTGAGCGGCAAACGACGGAAGGGGCCGGTGCGTGGTCAGCAGGTTGCACGGGGAGGCAACGCGGCGCGTTCACGCAATACAATGCCGGGAGCGGGACCGATCTTTGCTTATAGCATGGTTGCCGTCCTCACCCTCATCGCCATTTTCAGCTTTAACTTCAATCCGATCAGGGCCGATATGCATTTCCAGCAAGCTCAGGGCTTGAGTGAACGAGCTGATTCATCGGCTGACAGCTTGATCGTGGCGCTCAATGAGTACCTGCAAACGATCCGGCTCAATGCACGCGAAGATTTCTACTACTTGAACCTTGGGCGGGTTCTGATGTCGCTTGCTGATACAGTGCGTGCGCAAAGCCCTGAACTGGGAACCCCCAACGACGATCCTCAACTCACGGTGCTCTTGGGGCTTGAATCGAGCAATGCGATTGCCGCTTTTGTGCAGCAGAGCAGCCCGAATGAATTGATGAGTTATGCCGAAGCGGTGCTCTTGCATGCGCATAACCGGAGCCCACTGAACAAAGACCATTTTGCCAATCTTGGGCGGCTCAACAGTGTCTGGTACCGCTGGTCGAATGACCCGGTACACCTCGAAAACGCGCTCAACTGGTACGATCAGGTCGAAGAGTTGGCCCCGCAGGATGTCACGCTGCTCAACGAGTTTGCGGGGGTCTTGATCCTCAAGGGTGATCAGTTGGTGGCCGAGGGGCAGACGGAAGAGGCTCAGGCCGCTTTTGCACGGGCCGAGGAGTTGCTTCAGCGTTCGGCGGCGCTTGACCAGCGTTATGTTGACACGTATATCAGGCTTGCCGATCTGACCCTCTCACGCAATCAAGATCTGGTTGCGGCGACCAATGCGTACAGTCAGGCCATCGGTATCTCGGCCCGCCAGACGGTCAATTCCATTGAGAATGTCGCCAATGCGCTGGCCGGGCAGCCCGAACTGATCCTGCAGTTGCGTGATGCCTACATGCGCGTGATCGCAACCCAGGAGGAGCGCTACCAGAAGCTTGACCCGCAGAGCAGTGCGGCGCAAAGCTTGCGCACCGATCTTGCCTTGTTTTCCACTGTGGCCGGGTTGTTGTCGGTGCGGGGCGGCGAGACCGAGGTGGCGTTGGAGGTGTATGCGCGGGCCGCTGAACTCGAACCAAATAACCTCAACTACATTCGCAACTATGCGATTGTGTTGAGCGAACTGTCGCGGCATGCCGATGCAGTCGTCGAGTTGCGGGCGTTGATCGGACGGCTCGAGACGGGAACAGGGAACGAAGCCACGATTGCTGAGGCGCAACAACTGATTGCCTACTTCGAGCAATTGCAGGGAGCACCGTAGCATGATCCAGACGGCCCTGATCGCCATTGTCGCGCTGACCTTTTCGATGCTAGCAACCCCGCTGGCTCGGCGTCTGGCATTGCGGGCGGGGGTCGTTGCGGTGCCACGCGTGCGTGATCTGCATATCACCCCGGTGCCGCTGTTGGGTGGGTTGGCGATCTATGGCAGTTTTGTGGCGGCGCTGATTTTGTTTGGCGATCGGGCGCATATTGTCGAGTTGATCGCGATCCTGGTCGGGGCAACCCTGGTTTCGCTCTTTGGTTTGGCCGATGACCGGTGGGGCCTCAGTGCGCGGGCGAAACTGGCGGGTCAACTCATGGCCGGGGTCGTCTTGTTACTTGGTGGGACACAGGTACAACTCTTTCCGCTGATCTGGCTCAATTGGTTGGTGACCTTGCTCTGGGTGGTCATCATTACAAATGCGATCAACTTTCTCGATAATATGGATGGTCTATCGGGGGGGATCACCACGATTGCGGCCACCTTTTTTCTCTTGTTGGCCGCGATGAACGAACCACGGCAGGTGCTGGTTGGCGCGATGGCGGCGGCCTTAATCGGGGCGTGCATCGGCTTTTTACGCTACAACCTCAACCCGGCAACCGTCTTTATGGGTGATACCGGGAGTCTCTTTCTCGGCTTTATGCTGGCGGCACTGGCGATCAAGCTTCGTTTCCCAAGTAATACCCCGGTTGTTACATGGATGGTGCCGCTCTGCGTTCTCGCGGTGCCACTTTTTGATACGAGCCTCGTGGTGGTCTCACGCATACGGCGTGGGGTCAACCCATTCACAACTGCGGGCAAAGATCACCTATCGCACCGCCTGCATGCGCTCGGGTTGACCCGACGCGAGGCGGTCTTGACCTGTTATCTGCTTGGTGGTGCGGCGGGCATGGTGGGGGTCTATCTGACGCGGGCCACGATGGTTGAGGCCTATTTTGTCGCGGGGATGATGGCTGCGGTGGGGGTTGCGGCGCTGATCTGGCTGGAACGGGTGTGTCCGGGTGGGGTGGCTGCGCCCCACGGGCGAGAGCGTTAGGGCTGCCGCCTTCAAAACCCTGTGCTTCTTTTCGTGACAGATGCCAGCAACGCTAGCATCTGTCACGAAAAGAAATATTTTTTGGTGGCCGCAGGCGTGGGATCTGCTCTATGGTACAATGCTGAGGGAGGATCGACCAGGGATGAGGAGAGATATGGCCGCTCAGCAGGTTCACCTCGGGGTGGTACAGTTGCAACTGACGGCTGAGGCCGCCGAGAATGATCGTCGGGCCGAGGCGGGGATTCGTGAAGCGGCTGCCCGTGGGGCGCAGATCATCTGTTTACCCGAACTCTTCCGGTCGCTCTATTTTTGTCAGCGTGAAGATCATGATCATTTCCAACTAGCCGAGCGGGTACCGGGTCCTTCCACCGAGCGCTTTGGTCAACTGGCCCGTGAGCTCGGGGTGGTTTTGATTGTCAGCCTATTTGAAAAGCGAGCCGAAGGTCTTTACCATAATACCGCTGCGGTGCTGGATGCCGATGGGAGCTATCTCGGCAAGTATCGCAAGATGCATATCCCCGATGATCCGCTCTTCTATGAGAAGTTCTACTTTACCCCTGGGGATCTTGGTTTCAAGGTCTTTCCGTCGCGTTTTGGGCGGCTTGGGGTGCTGATCTGCTGGGATCAGTGGTATCCCGAGGGTGCTCGCTTGACGGCCCTGCGTGGCGCAGATATCCTCTTTTATCCGACGGCGATTGGCTGGCATCCCTCGGAAAAGGCTGAACATGGCAAGGCTCAGCACCAGAGTTGGGAGCTGATCCAGCGCTCGCACGGGGTTGCCAATGGATGTTACGTGGTGAGTGTGAATCGCACGGGTCACGAAGGCGATCCCGAGGGTGGCATCGAGTTTTGGGGGCAGAGTTT
This sequence comes from Candidatus Chloroploca asiatica, assembly GCF_002532075.1. Taxonomy (GTDB): domain Bacteria; phylum Chloroflexota; class Chloroflexia; order Chloroflexales; family Chloroflexaceae; genus Chloroploca; species Chloroploca asiatica. The sequence goes on from NZ_LYXE01000069.1 coordinate 41,792, forward strand.
TGTGAGTGATCCTCAGGGTACGATCCTGGCGCTTGCGCCAGTGGATGCACCTGCGGTACTGGTTGTGCCGATTGATCTGGGCAAGCTTGATGTGCAGCGTACCCACTGGCCGTTCCTGCGTGACCGCCGGATCGATGCCTATGGCGACATCACGCGCCGTTTTATTGATGAGTGAGAGCTATGCGCGCAACTCCAGTTGAACTTGGGTACCGGATGCCGCCGGAATGGGCCCTCCATCAGGCGACATGGCTGTCGTGGCCGCACAATGAGGCCAGTTGGCCGGGCAAGCTTGAGGCAATTCTGCCGATCTACGCGCAGGCCGTGGCAATTTTGCTGCGCTCTGAGCCGGTGCATATCAATGTGAATGATGCGGCGATGGAAGCCCATGCGCGGGCGTTGCTCGCTGATGCCGGGGCAACGGGTGAGCTCTTTTTTCATCGGTTTCCGACCAATGATGCCTGGTGCCGTGACCACGGGGCGATCTTTGTGGTGCGTGATGAAGAGCCGCAGGTGGCCGCGATTGACTGGAACTATAATGCGTGGGGGGGCAAATATCCGCCGTTTGAGCTCGACAACGAGATTCCCCGTCAGATGGCGGCCTATCTCGATACGCCCTGCTTTGCGAATCCGATGGTGCTCGAAGGTGGCTCGATTGAGGTGGATGGCACCGGGTTGCTGCTGACAAGTGAGCAGTGTTTACTCAATCCGAACCGCAATCCGACGCTGAGTCAGGCCGAGATCGAGACGCAACTGTGTGCGTACCTTGGGGTGCAACGCATCCTCTGGCTCGGTGAGGGCATTGTGGGCGATGATACTGATGGGCACGTTGATGATATCGCCCGCTTTGTTGCCCCCGGCGTGGTGCTCGCAGCCGTGGAAGAAGATCCGTCTGATGAGAATTACCACGTGTTGCAAGAGAATCTCGCCCGCTTGCAGCATATGACTGACCTGGCCGGTCATCATTTGACCGTGTTGAAGCTGCCGATGCCCCCACCGGTGGTGTACGAAGGTCAACGCTTGCCCGCCAGTTATGCCAATTTTTATGTCGCGAACCAGGTGGTGCTGGTGCCATTCTTCAACCATGCCAATGATCAGCGAGCCCAGGCCATCCTGCAACAGTGTTTCCCTGAGCGTGAGGTGGTAGGACTCGATTGTACCGAGTTGGTATGGGGCCTCGGGGCCTGGCATTGTCTGACCCAGCAGGTTCCTTCACCACCTCAGTGACGCGTTTGGCGGTGTAAGACACCGCTGCTATTGAGACAGGCTCATGCTGGCTTATTTACGGACGATGCCGGTGTTGTTGAGCCAGCCGGTGCGTCTCTTGCGTGGCTATCCTCTTGTCGCCCTGCGGTCTGATCTGCTTGCCGGGTTGACGGTTGGCCTCGTGTTGCTTCCTCAAGCGCTCGCGTTTGCGCTGCTTGCCGGTCTTCCTCCAACGATGGGGCTCTATACGGCCTTTGTTGCCTCGATGGTCGGGGCGCTCTGGGGTTCGTCGAGCCATCTCAATAGTGGCCCAACCAATACGGCTTCGATTCTGACCCTGTCGATTCTCGCCCCGCTCTTTCTGCCGGGTTCGCCCGAGTTTCTGCTGGCAGCCGGGTTGCTTGCCGTGCTTGCCGGGCTGATCAGGTTGCTGATGGGGCTTGCGCGCCTCGGGATTCTGGTTAACTTTGTTTCTGACTCGGTGGCAGTGGGTTTTACGGCGGGCGCTGGGCTGTTGATCATGGCCAATCAGATCGGCCCGATGTTACGTCTGTCGATCCCTGTAACAGAAGGCCCGCTTGGTGTGGTGATCGGGGCGCTGTCGCAGCTGGAGGCTGTTCATGTGCCGTCGCTTGTCCTTGGTGTGGCGACGATTGGCTTGATTATTTTCTGGCCGCGGGTCACACGTGTGGTGCCGGCGGTGCTGGTTGGCGTGACGGCGATCAGTTTGAGTGCCTGGGTGTTGCAACTTGAAGGGCAGGGCGTGCGTCTGCTCGGTACGCTGCCACAGGGTTTGCCGCCCTTTACGTCGCTGCCTCTGTTCGATCTCAGTCTGATTGGCCAACTGGCGAATGGCGCTCTTGCCATTGCGCTGATTGGTCTGGTCGAGGCCGTTGCGATTGCGCGAGCGGTGGCGAGCCATTCGCGCCAGCGTCTTGATAGCAATCAGGAATTTGTTGGGCAGGGCATTGCCAATATTGCCGCTGGTTTTTTTGGTGGGCATCCCTGTTCGAGTTCGTTTAACCGTTCCGCGCTCAGCTATCAGTCTGGCGGGATGACGGCGCTTGGCAATGCGTTCAGTGGTGTGTTTGTGCTGGTCGCGGCGCTGGTCTTGAGCGATGTCATTGGCCAGATTCCGCTGGCTGTGCTCGCCGGAGCACTGGCAGTGACGGCCTGGAGCATGATCGATCTCCGTTCGATGAAACGGATCTGGCGTGGAGCGCCTGGCGATGCGGTGATTATGGTGATCACGTTTCTGGCGACGCTGGTACTCCCGCTGCAGTTTGCCATTTTGATCGGGGTATTGATGTCGTTGGGCTACTATCTGTTGCGCACCAGTATGCCGCGGGTGGTCGCAGTGTTGCCTGACCTGACCTTCAGTCACTGGTCAGCTTTTCCCGAGCGTCCGCAGTGTCCACAACTGGCGGTGGTTGATGTGCTGGGCGATCTCTATTTTGGGGCTGTCAATCATATCGAAGAGGAACTCCTTCGCATCCTTGATGCGCCACCGGGTCAACGGTTTTTGTTGTTGCGCATGCATAGCGTGCAACACTGTGATATCAGTGGTATTCGTATGCTCGAAAATGTGCGGCGAGTGGTGCGGGATCGCGGGGGCGAGATCTATTTTGTGCGGGTGCGCGATCCGGTGCTTGAACGCATGCGTTTGACCGGGTTTTATGATCAGGTTGGAGCGGCGCGCTTTCTTGATGAAGATCTGGCGATTGAGACGATCTTCTATCGAATTCTTGATCCGGCTGTTTGTATCTATGAGTGCGAGTGGCGCGCTTTTCGTGAGTGTCACACGCTCCCCAAACGTACCCTGCCGGGTGGTGCCCCTCCCATTCCGTTGTTGCCGCTTGGCAGTACGACGGCTCCAAAGGTTGCAGCCCATGAACTCTGGAAGATGATGCACAATGAGGTGCCCCCTCTGGTGGTTGATGTCCGTGAACCACGTGAGTTTCGGTTGGGCCATATCCCGGGGGCAATTTCGATTCCGCTGAGTGACCTGCTCATCAAGCCATCGGATCTACCGCGCGAAGCCCCGCTTATCCTGGTTTGTCGCAGTGGCCGTCGGAGTGAACGGGCGTCTCTGGCTTTGACTGAGCAAGGGTATGCGAATGTACGCATTCTTGGGGGGGGGCTCTTGACCTGGGAAGGCCAGAATCTGTTGATGGCAGTTGAGACGTAGGGTTAGAGGGAGAGGAGCATCGATGAGCGAGCCACAACTTCATCGCAATACGGGGCTCGATCTCGTGCGAGCCACCGAGGCGGCGGCGATGGCCGCAGCACGCTGGATGGGCCTTGGATACCGCCAGGAAGCTGAACTCGCGGCGAGTCAGGCGATGAGTGATGCGCTGGCGGCGATTGATCTCGATGGGCGGATTGTGATCTGTGAAGGTGGACGGCTGCGGCTGCGGAGTGCCTTGCCGGGCGGTGAACGGGTTGGCAGTGGGCGCGGCGCGCCTGTTGATGTCGTGGTTGATGCGATTGATGGACGCCGTCTGCTGGCGCGAGGGCGACCGGGCGCGGTTGCCGTCGCGGCCGTCGCACCGCAAGGCACGATGTGGGCCGCCAGTGCTGCAGTCTATATGGAAAAGATTGTCGTCAATCGGGTCGTTGCCCCGGCCTTGGTGCCCGAGTGCATCACGGCTCCGGCGGCCTGGACGATTGGCTTGATTGCCCGGGCCAAAGGCAAAGCGATCCGTGATCTGGTGATCTTTGTGCTGGAGCGGCCTCGTCATGCTGACCTGATTACCGAGATTCGGGCGGCTGGGGCGCGGGTGATGCTTGCCGATGATGGTGATATTTCGGGGGCTGTGCTTGCGAGTTTGCCTGATGGTCCGGTTGATGCCTTGATGGGGTCGGGGGGCGCGGCCGAAGGCGTGATGGCCGCATGTGCGGTCAAGGCCCTTGGCGGCGGGATGCTGGCGCGCCTCGCCCCGCAGAGCGTCGACGAGCGCATGGCCGTCGTTGAGGCTGGTCTCGATCTACGTCGTACAATGATGTGTGACGATCTGGTGCGTAGCAATCAGATCTTTTTTGTGGCGACGGGCATTACTGATGGCCTTTTGTTGGACGGGGTACATTTTGATGGCCCACGGGCGACGACCAATTCGCTGATCTTGCGGAGTGAAACCCGCACGCGACGCATGATTGTGGCCGAGCATCTGGTCGAACCAGAACGGCCTTGACAGGTAGCGCAGTTTCAGCCTAGACTAGATTCATACCTGACCGAGCCAACCGCCCGTCATGACGGGCGGTTGGCTCGGTCAGCAAATGTGGTTGGGGCCGCAGGCTCCGTTGCGCCTTGCCGTAGGGATGGATGTGTTTATGTCACTTGAAACAACGATGGCTGATCCGCAGCGTTTTGCGCTGCTCTATGGGACGACCCCGCCGCGTGCGGATGCCCCGGCTGATCGGGTCCTCGGGGCGGCGGCGCGGCTCGCCGAGCGCGTTGCGGATCTGCCGCTCGACGGCCTGGTTGTCTATGATGTCCAGGACGAATCAGCGCGGACGAGTGAGCCGCGCCCGTTCCCTTTTCTCCCAACGATTGACTCACCGCCGTATGCCACCCTGTTGCGCCAGTTGACGCACAAGCCGGTCGTAACCTACAAATGCATTGCCACCGAAAACGAGCAGAGTTGGCCCGAATGGCTTGACCGGGCGGCTGAGCAGCATAAGGTTCGCTATCTGTCGCTGGTTGGCCTGTCGAGTGCCAAAGCTGCGCAGAGTAGCATTGCGCTGTCGCGGGCGACCGAGCTTGCCGCGGCCCATCCTGCTGGCTTTGTGCTTGGTGGGGTGGCGATTGCCGAGCGTCACGGGGCTGAACGGAGCGAGAGTCTCCGCCTGATTCAAAAGGCGCAGCGAGGGATCCGCTACTTTATCTCGCAGGCCGTCTATGATGCCGAGCCGACGATCCGGCTGCTTGGCGATTATGTTCGTGACTGTGCTGCACGCAATGCGCAGCCACAACGCATGCTGCTCGACTTTGTCCCGGTCGGTCGTCCACAGACCATGAATTTTATGCGTTGGCTGGGTATTGCTATTCCCGATACCACGGCAGCGGCAATTTTAGATGATCCAGCCCCGCTGAGTCGCTCGATTGCGGTGTGTCGGGATCTGCTGCGGCGCATCCTTGACCAGCCCTACCTTAACCAGATCCCGCTGGGTATTGTGGTCGAGAGTGTCTCGATTAACAAAGCTGAAATTGGGGCGACGATTGAGTTGATACACACGTTGCGTGATGTTGCGCACGAATATGGCTTACCTGTCTCATAAAAATATGCAAAATTATCCACTAACACGCATGCGCGAATGCGCAGTCAACTTTTTCGGCTCACCCATCGGGGTTGAGGTTATTCGCAATGTGATCCAGCCGCTTGACCATTTTTTTTATCAAGCCAGTGGCGGCCAGATCCTCTTTCTTAATTTTTTCGTGCCGACGCTCATGTTAACGAGCACGGGAGCACGCAGTGGTGAGTCGCGCACTGTGCCGCTGGTCTATCTGCGTGACGGCGAACGGATTGTGCTGATCGCTTCGAACTACGGCTCAACGAAACATCCGGCCTGGTACCATAATCTCAAGGCGAACCCCGCGTGTCAGGTCCATATTGCCGGACGCACCACAACCTATCGGGCGCGTCAGGCCGAAGGCGAAGAGCGCGACCACCTCTGGAAGCGCGCAGTGGCCCTCTATGCTGGCTATGCGTCGTATCAGAACAATACTGATGGACGTATTATTCCAATTATGGTGCTTGAATAAGGATCGGCTGAGCGCCACGCCTCCAAACTTTAGTGGTTACACTGAGAAGCGCCCGCTATACGGGCGTTTCTCAGTGTAACTAGGGCAAGCTGACTCAGCCTCCATAGTAGGGCGATTGCATCATACGAAATCGGATACAACGGGACACCCGCAAGGGGTGCCCGTACCGGGGCGGGGCCCGAATCCGGTGTAGGGGCACCCCTTGCGGGTGCCCTTGCGGGCACCCCTTGCGGGTGCCCTTGCGGGTGCCCTTGCGGGTGCCCTTGCGGAAGATGCAATCGCCCTAGCCCCCATAGAGCATCAGCACCACCCGTGGCGTGATCAGCCCTTCGACGAGCGCTCCAAGTGCAATCAGCGGCACGAGCACGAGCATCCAGACTTTGGCGAAATTCGCCAGGGCCCAGAGCAGATTGTCGGCGGGGCTAAACCCGGGCGGTGGCGAAAGCAAAGCCGCGCCGATCCGCAGGCCCAGCGCTGCGCTCAGGATAAACGTCGGCAATTCGATGATTCCGTGGGGCACCACATACGCTAGCAGAAACTGCAACGGGCTATCATTGCCGAGTGCCAGCCAGTTGCCGCCCTCGCGGGCCAGTTGACCGGCAAAAAAGCCGATCTGACCAAAGGCCACGCCTGGCACCATCAGGGCAAAGATACCGAAACTGATCACCGAAAAGATATTCGAGAGCACCGAGACGCGCAGGTTGTTGGCAAAGACAAACGCCGCCAATGCGAACGAGGGAGGCGGAGGATTGCCAAGTTGGTTTTGGATATTAACATTGAGGATGGAGGGAGCAAAGTTAAGCCCCAGCCAGGTTCCGCCGATGGAGACAAGGAGCACGGCCAGGATGGGCAAGCGCAGCTCGCGCAAGAGGGCCGGAAATTCGTACCGATAAAACCGGCGTGGTGAAAAGGCCAACCCGTGATACGCTGTTACGGGAACCCCAGCAGGCTGGTGCTCGCGGAAGAAGCTGCGCAAGGTCGCCGCAATGTGGCTTGGATTGAGGTCATCATGTTCACGCGAGAGAATCTCCTCGCGGTTAAAACCGGCCATGCCACTGCGAATAAAGGCGAGTGCAACCACAAAGAGACCGGCGAGCACATACCAGAGCACATCGTAGCGTTGGGCAATGAAGAGCAGGACTTGAAGCTGGATCACCACGGCGGTGGGCACCAGGACAGCCGAAGCGAGGAGCGTGGCGGCCCGAATGCTGCTCGTATTGGTCGAAATCACCACGGCCCCGGCAACCATCAGCAGGTTCACCACACTGATCATCAGGATCAGCAGGGGCAGTGTCTCGGGCTGCATCCCCACCAGATAGAGCCGTGGAAAGACAAGGCGGATGGCCGCGAGAAAGGTGAACATGGCGGTCAGACTGCCAACGAGGGGCACGATCAGGGCGGCGATCAACTTGCCCAGGTAGAGTTCGCGATCCGAGACGGGCATTGCCAGGAGCGACTCGAGACTGTTGCGTTCGCGTTCGCCGACAAAGGACTCGATGGCCGTAATGAGGGCAAAACTGGCGGGAACAAACCCGACGAGCAGGCCAACAAAAGGAACCAGGCGAGCGATATTTCCTTCGCCCTCAACAAAATCGAGCGCCAGATTCACCCCGGCGAGCAACCCCAGGGGCAACCCAAAGATCAAGGTGAAGAGCGGAATAAGCACGCGCCAGTCGGTGATAACTTCGTTCAGTTCACGGCGGGCAATGAGCCAGACTGCCGATTGGGACCACCTGGCTTGATGCACCTTGCGAGGTGATCGGCGTTCTTTCCACCAGGCTGGCAGCGGTAAACTCCAGTTGATCTGGCCCTGGAGATGCTCACGTGAGAGGAGTTCTTCGCGGCTGAAGGTACGCATACCGATGCGGATCAACAGTGCGCTAAGGACAACCAGGGCGGCAGCAACCAGCCACAACTCAGTCCACCGACCGTTGATGATCAGAAAGGCAGCAATCTGCATAATCCCCACCATTGGGATGAGGATAAAACTCGACATCAAGTTGGCCGCTCGCACGGTCGTGATGTGTGACGAAATCACGACGGCACCGGTCACCATCACCACGGCCATACACGTAACCAGGAGCAACAGCAAGACCAAGCGCGACAGATCCATCGACCCAAAATAGAGATCGGGGCGAAAGCCAAGCAAGAGGCCAACAAAGATCAGCATCGCGATCAAACTCGAAAGCAGCGGCGTCAAGAGTGACGAACCGAGCTTGCCCAGATAGAGTTCATTATCTGAGAGGGGCATCGCAAGCAGCGACTCGAGCGTATTGCGTTCACGTTCGCCGACAAAGGACTCGAGGGCCGTAATCAACGAAAAGCTCGCAGGGACAAATCCGACCAGTAGGGCCGCAAACGGCACGAGGCGTTCAGCGAGATCGGGATCATCAACAAAACGGATCACCTGCGATGAGGCTGCGACGAGCAATTGGGGCAAAATCAGGGTCAAGAGCAGCATCGGTAAAACGACGCGCCAATCGCCCAGGGTTTCGCGCACTTCACGTCGCGTAATAGCGAGCATATGGTTGGTCTTCATAGTTTTGCCGAGTCAAGCTCTGGATTCAAGTTGGTCATGATCGTTTCAGTCGCTTCGGGGATGGTGCGGCCAAACGAAGAATCATCCGCGACGATGCGCAAATAGACATCCTCAAGGCTACGGGTCACTTCAGCGAGGGCCACGACGGGCATCCCGCGTGCGGTCAGGCGGCTCAGGATGACCGGATTGACCTGGTTGGGTTGGGCGCTACGGAAGCGCAGACGTGTTGCGTTGGTGGCTTCGACGGTGACGAGATCGGTAAGCAGTGGTTCAGCCTCGGCACCTGTGTAAGGCGCAGCAAGCACCAGTTCGAAGAGCGGCTCGCCGAGCAACTGGCGGCTCAGTTCGGCAAAGGTGCCGAGCGCAATGATTTGCCCGCCGCGAATGATCGCAACGCGGTCAGCCAGCGTTTCGGCCTCGGCCAGATTGTGCGTCGTCAACAGGATCGAGCGGTCAGCCTGGCGCAACTCACCGATGGCATCGCGCACGGTGCGGGCGCTCTGCGGATCCATGGCGGTCGTTGGTTCATCGAGAAAGAGCACCGGCGGATCGTGGATCAAGGCACGGACGAGGGCAATCTTCTGCTTCATGCCTTTGGAATAGCCGTCGAGACGCCGGTGGCGGGCTTCCCATAGGCCAAACTGCTGCAACAAGAGATTGGCGCGCGCACTGCGTTGACGTGGATCGAGCCCGAGTAGGCCGCCAAAAAAATCGAGATACTCGAGGGCGGCCATACGCCCATAGAGACCCGGATATTCGGTGAGGAGGCCGACTTTGCCGCGTACGGTTTGGGCTTGTGTGACGACATCAAGGCCGCAGATCCGGGCATACCCGCTCGACGGGCGCAAGATAGCCCCGAGCATGCGCACGGTCGTCGTCTTGCCTGCCCCATTTGGTCCGAGCAGGGCAAGCAGTTCACCAGGATGCACCTCAAGATCAATACTACGTACCGCGTGGAAGCCGCCAAACTGCTTACTTAGTTGATAGGCCTCAATCATGATCAACTCCCGAGTTGTTGAGGTGGACGCTTGACATGTTTTCCCTTGAATCATTGTACCCTGTTTCGTCACAGGTGAAAGGATAAGGAATGGTATAATACCTTTCCAGGTGTGCAACAGGATGGCATGGTTGCACAGAAGCTTGCCGCGTATGCGAATGCCCTCAGGTGGACGATTATGACCCCGTATAGTGCCTGGTTTGCTGCCCAGGATGACCCGGATGAGCGTTATCCCCTGACCGAGGTTGTCTACTATTCACGTTCGGGTGGGTTGCTTGAAGTACGCCATGATCTCGATGCCCTGCGCCAGCGGAGTGCCGATGAGTGGCGGCGCCTCTTTGAGGGGCGTTGGATGCGGACGACGTGGCCGTTTGGTTCTGGGGTGTGGGGAAAAAAGGAGTGGGTTTGTCCAACGGTTGACGATGAAAATATCGTGAGCATGTTTGAGGGTGGCACAAACCTCTTCTGGGCCGAGCGTTTCGGGCGCGAGATCGGGGTCGAAAACCTCTGGATCAAAATGTGTGGCAATAGTCATACTGGCAGTTTCAAAGATCTCGGCATGACCGTGCTTGTCAGCGTGGTGCGTCAGATGATCAGCGAGGGCAAACCGATCCGTGCGATTGCCTGCGCTTCGACCGGCGACACCTCGGCGGCGCTTGCGGCCTACGGGGCGGCGGCGGGTATTCCGACGATCGTCTTCCTGCCCAAGGGCAAAGTCAGTGTGGCGCAACTAGTGCAGCCGATTGCCCACGGTGCGACGGTGCTTTCGTTGGATACTGATTTTGATGGCTGTATGCGCCTGGTGCGCGACGTGACGGCCGATCCAAATAGTGGTATTTATCTGGCTAACTCACTCAACTCATTGCGCGTGGAAGGTCAGAAGACGGTTGGGATCGAAATTGTGCAGCAGTTTGACTGGCAGGTGCCGGATTGGATTGTCATTCCTGGGGGCAATCTTGGCAATACCTTTGCCCTTGGCAAGGGCCTGTTGCTGATGTATGAGTTGGGTTTGATCACCAGATTGCCGCGCATTGTCTGTGCCCAGGCCGAGCATGCCAATCCGCTTTATCGGGCCTTTTGCAATGATTGGCGCTATGAGCCGATCACGGCGCGCCCTACGGCCGCTTCGGCGATCCAGATCGGCGACCCGATCAGCATTAACCGGGCGATTACGATGCTCCAACGCTTCAACGGCATTGTTGAGCAGGCGAGTGAGCAAGAGTTGGCTGATGCAGCGGCCCGAGCTGACCGCACCGGGGCGTATGCGTGTCCGCATACAGGGGTTGCGCTTGCGGCAACGATCAAGCTCATTGATCGGGGCATTATCCACCCCGCCGATCAGGTCGTGGTCGTCTCAACGGCGCACGGTCTGAAGTTTAGCCGTTTCAAGGTAGATTATCACGAACACACCCTGCGTGATGTTGTCGGTCAGTATGCGAATCCGCCCATTGAGTTGCCGGCTGAGCTTGATGCCGTGCGTCGTGCGCTCGATGAGCGCATGAATGCACGGCCGCTCAATTGAGGCGCTATGGTGCTCACCGGCTATACCCGTTGTGTCCAGGGGGATCTGTGGCCGCACCAGATTATTGATCAGGCGATTGCGGCCAGTGGCGATCCGGCCTTACTTGCTGCACATTGCCTGGCTGCGGTTGATCCTGCGCTGACGGAACGAGTGGTTGAGGGTGATGTGCTGGTGGTTGCGGGCACGATGAACGCCGGGCCAGGCCACGAGATGGCCGTCATTGCCCTGCAATCCGTCGGGTTTGCCGCAGTGATCTGTGCCGCAGTTGCCCCTGAGGTTGCCACAATCGCGAGCATCTATGGGCTCCCGATCCTTGCCCTTCCCGAGGCAAGCACGCTGCTGACTGAAGCACGTCTTGTCCGGCTTGATCTGGAACGCGGGTCGCTGACGTGCGCTGACACAACCTGGTTCTATACACCGCTTGAGCGGGCGACGCTTGATGCCGTGCGCCGGACACAGCTACTGACTCGTATGCGCCGTGTTGTTGAAGACGAAGGATATGCCGAATAGGAGATAATGCGCATGCGTTCCAAAGAGTTTCGGTCACTGGTGACGAGCCTTGCACGAGCAGGTGAGGAACAAGAGCCGCGCTGCCCTCATACAACGATGTGTGGTGGCTGTGCCTTCCAGGATCGTCGGTATAGCGACCAGGTGGCGGCCAAAGCTGAGGCGTTGAACAGGCTTTTTGCATCGGCGGAACAACTCGCACCTTGCTTGCCTGCGCAACCACTTGAGGTTGTGGCATCACCCGACCCATATGCGTACCGTACACGCATGGATTATGTTGCCACCAAAGGCCGTTTTGGGCTGCGTGCGCGTGGCAAATTTAACTATATTGTTGAGCTTGAGACTTGTCACCTGATTCCTCCGGCTGCCTTTGCTGCGGCTAAAACGATCTGGATCAGTGCGACTGAACTCGGCTTGCCCGACTACAACCTGCGTACGCACGAAGGTTTTTTGCGCTATGTCGTGGTACGACGGAGCCCATCTGATACCCTGTTGCTCGCTGTCGTGACGGCTGAAGGGGCGCAGTACGAACCGGCAATGCACGCGCTAGCTCAGATTGCGCTGGCGCAGCCAGGGGTGGTTGGCTTTCACTGGTTGCTCAATGCGAGTCGAACCGATCTTTCGTTTGGAACACCGGTACGTAGCTGGGGCAGCGAGACCCTCTTGATGCGTGCCGGGGCGACGGAACTGGCGATTGGACCGAATACCTTTTTTCAAAACAATGTCCATTTGCTCGAACGGTTGCTTGATGATGTGCGTGATGCCGTTATCGCTGCGGCTGTCCCTGGGCAAGCACTGCCCACGGTTGGCGATCTCTATGGTGGCGTTGGGACACTTGCCTTGCACCTGGCGTCGCACGCGGCCAACGTGATGTGTGTCGAGGCGGTCGCAGAGAGTGCGGTGCTGGCGGCGCGGAATGCCGAAGCCCACGGCGTTACGAATGTACAGGCTTTTGCCCAGGAGGTTTTACCCTTTTTGCAATCGTCCGAGGCGTCACAGCTCGACCTTGTGGTCGCCGACCCGCCGCGTACGGGCCTGGGCCCCGAGGTGTGTGCTGAACTCTTGCGCCTGGCTCCGGCACGGATAGTGTATGTCTCTTGTAATCCGCTGACCCAGATCGAGGATTTGCAGGTGCTCACGCGCCGCTATCGGGTAGAACGCATGCAGGGCTACGATATGTTTCCCCATACCCCGCATGTTGAAACCATGGCTATCCTCGATTTATCTGCTTGACACCGAACGTACGTTCTGATATCATATGCCCATCATCTTTAAAGAACCTTTGTTCTTATTCGGGCACCACGAAGTTGTCTGTCAACGAAGTTTCCTGATGCGCTTCTGGAGTGCCGGCTGAAGCCGGCTTCAGCCGGCACTCCCTTCGGCAGCAAAGCAGAAAACGTACGTTACAGACTACTACGTGTGATATGAGGAAAGCGGGGGCATCTATGGCAGCAGCACGCGAACAGGTCGGTCGCAGTAATTCTACCGCCGTCAGCCGTTTGCCAGGCAGCATCAGCCTTGTTGCCTACATTGTCACCCTCCTGCTGGTCGCGATGGCAAGTTACGTCGTCATTGATGCGGCCGTTGGGTGGACAAAAGAGCGTCTTGATGATGTGCGTTATGGTCGTCCTCGTACCACCCATATTGAAGGCTTTGTTGGGCATCCAGCGGAAGATGCTGGTCGGCCAACCCGGTTCATCGGGTTGAATCTCGACCGTCAGGTTGTTATTCTCGCTTTACCGGGAGGAGATGCGACTCACGTGCAGAGTTTGCCTGGCCCGTACCTTTTTGGGGCACGCGAAGATTTGACGCCTGTGATATTATCGCTATATGACCTTGATCGTGATGGTCGCCTTGACCTCCTTGCCACGGTAAGGAATGAGCACGTGATCTACTTGAATCGTGCCGAGGGTTTCCGTCTCCCAACACTAGAAGAGCAGCAACAAATGATGCAGGAGCAGGGGCTGTGAACAGATTTGACGAAGATCCAGTCAGACGTCGCAGTACGTCTAGGGTGGCCCCTCTTGCTTCACAGCCGGTGCAACGGATGCGTCGTTCTTCGATTGACTGGCTTAACGGCGATGATCTGCCGTTACCCATACGTCCCCGTCCCACCCCGCTTGATGAATTGCCTGGCGATCATGACATGTATGCTGTAGCAAGCGAACCACTACAGTGCTCGCAGCAGCGTCTTGATGAGCTTACCGAAGAGGCGATCCGCTTTGAACATCAGACGGCTCGCTCACATTTTCGGACGGGGATGCATCTTGCGTCACTGCCTTCTGCTCCATCAATCAGTGGTTTCAAGCAGTGGCTCATCCTTGGGGGCGTGGCTCTGCTCAGCCTATTGGTACTAGTGCTGATGCGTCCTGACGGTAACGGCGGTTTGATCAGTAATTGGAGCACACAAGTATTTTCTGAGGGGCAGCCACAGGTTACTAATAGCCTCAGTGCAGTCTTTTTGAGTGATGTTCGTCCTCCGGGTGATTATGCCTTGCGTGCCGCGCCGAGCCTGACACCACAGCAAATTGACGCCATCCTGGCTTTGTACGGTTCACCCGCCACTGGCACAGGTGCCGTATGGTTTGATCTGGGGCAGCAGCGTGGCATTGATCCGGCTTTTGCGGTTGCCTTTTTCATTCACGAGAGTGGTGCTGGGACTGCTCAGGGTTGGGCCGGGCTCAAGCCTGATGGCTCGACGACGCATAATGTTGGCAACATTATCTGTGCCGGGTATCCAACCTGTTATGGTCGGTTTCGTGATTATCCTTCGTGGAACGATGGCATTGCCGATTGGTACCGTCTGATTGATGTTGAGTATCTACAGGGGCGAGGGCATCAAACGGTCGCCGATATTATTCCTGTCTATGCACCTTCCTTTGAAAATGATGTCAACGGCTATGTCAACGTCGTCCAAAAGCTCGTTGATCGCTGGCGTACCCAGGGGGTACAGTAGCTATGAGTGCCCACTATGCTCAGAGCCGGCGACGCCCGTTGATCTTCTTGTTGGTGATCTCGCTTGGTATCCTGGCCTTGTGGTTGCGCACTGACGACGAGCCAGTGCAGTATACGCGCTGGCAGGGCCTTGCCCCGGCGGTCATGACGAATGCACTCGCCTCGGTCAACGACAATAGCTTGCGCGCAGTCGCTGAACCTCAGCAGGGGCGTGGTCAACCAGATGCGCAGCGTCCCTATGGCAACCCGCTGCGAGCAACCAGTACTGTGATGACGCAGGGGTATGGCGTTGGCACACATGCCCCGGCGCACGTCTGGGGGGCGATTGATCTGGCGATCGACAGCACTGGCAATGGCATGGCTGATCCCCAGGGGAGTTGGAACCATCCAATTTATGCAACCCACGATGGGGTTGTCACCGTCACGCCAAATAGTTATCCCGCTGGCAATCATGTCTGGATCGTCAATGATGCGTATCGCACAGGGTATGCTCATCTGGCTACTTTTACGGTGAGTAACGGGCAGGTTGTTGCCCGAGGCGATCTTATTGGCACGATGGGATCAACTGGGATGTCGTCGGGTCCGCACCTTGATTATCAGGTTTGGGAAAAGGTCAATGGTGCGTGGATCAATCGCAACCCCCTCGATTTTAGCCCGTTCGAACTAGCACCCTGAGCAGATCACAAGCGCACTGCATTGTCATCGTTATCATACCGCAGTGCGCTTGAGCTTACTGTCTGCCAGCGCGCCAGGCATCGGCAGCGTGACGACCACGCGGGTCGATCTGCGTACTCTGCTCGAAATGGAGGCGGGCCTGCTCGGGCGCGTCAATGGCGTTGAGCAGCGTCCCCAGATAGAAATGGATGTCGGCACGTTGCGGGGCAGGACAAGCTGGCAACAAGGGCTCAATCAAGGTGAGCATCTGTCTGGCCTCTTGGCTGCGCTGCTGATTGAGTAAGAGACCTATCAGCGCACAGCGCAAAGCGGCTTCATCGGGAGGCAATGGATGCACGGCTAGCCCTGAGCGCAAGAGCATTTCGATGGTTGCGATGGGTTTGCCCAGTTGTTCCTCGATGCCGGCGAGTTGCAGATAGGCACTTGCCGAACGTGGATTAAGCTCAAGGGCCTGGGTTGCGGCCTGGCGTGCTTCGTGGAAGAGACCTGTATCGAGGAGCGCGGCGCTCAGCGTTGCGTGCAATTCGGGATGTGCAGGAAAGAGAGCGATCGCCCGCTGAAAGGCCATGATCGCGGCTTCGCTCTGGCCTCGTGCCAGCAAGGTCGCCCCTTGCAAGGCATATGCATCGGCCGAGTATGGATAGAGGCGTAGCAGCCATGCGAGCACCTGTTCGGCGCGTGCATAGCTGGCTGTCGTGACGGCCTGGCGTGCCATCCCCAGGAGACTTAGGCGTAACACGAGATAGAGTACAAGGGCAAGGCCAATCAAGGCAGTGAGTAGGCTACCGCCAAGCAAGACGTGGAAGAGGAGCACCACGAGCAAGAGCACCGCTTCGGGCACAAGCAAGAGTTGCTTGCCAAGCCAGTTGAAGGGTTGCCCGGTGGGGAGCGTGGGCCACGATTTGCGAGCCTGTGATGACATTGATACTCCTTTGGGTGGGGCTTTGGATGTAGTATAGAAGACACCTGTGACATGTACGGTCACTCTTACCATTTCAGATGGTAGCTTTTGGATGGTAGATGGCCGGGCAAGACCTTCCAAGGTGCGTTGGCCGCACGACCGATGCAGAGTGCTCAATTCTTATTGGTATCAGGTGCAACAAGCCTGAGTGTTGCAGCGTCAAAGGGGTAGAAGCGGCAGATTGACCGCCTTGTGATCTGAGAAGGAGCAACTTATTATGCAAGCGCGCCTTACCCGTAGCACCAGCGAGTCGATGGTGGCGGGGGTCTGCGGTGGTCTCGCTGAATACTTTGCCATTGACCCGGTGATTGTCCGGTTACTGTTTGTTGTCGTGACGCTAACGAGCGGCTTTGGCCTCCCGATCTATCTTGTCCTCTGGGTGATTATGCCCAAGGGTGCAGCGGCAACGGTTGCACAGAAGCAGCACCAGGCTTCAACAACCTATGGCTACCTTGATGAGCAGCAACAGGTTCGAGGCACCATAGCGCGAGAGGTTCTGGTTGGGCAGCGCCAAGAGGGAGTGCGGACGCGGCTCGGGGGTGAGGCCGGTTTTGCGGCTGCACCTGATGCACCAGTCTACCGTTTTGACCCATACACAGGCCAGATGCTTGATCCTGATGCTCCGGTCGGTGCCGATCCTGCCCAGCCCTATGGTACCGATCTGGTGCCCGAGGGGGGGGCACGGCGCAAACGGAGTTGGCGTTTACTCGGAACCATTTTGCTGGGCATTGGGAGCTTGATCTTCCTTGAGCAACTGGGGATCAATATGTCCTTGATCTTCCCAGTGTTGTTGATCGTCGCAGGGGGGATGCTCCTCTTGCGCAAACGCTAGTTAAAAGGTGGCCTGAAGACACGACAAAGAACCGGCTAGCGCAACTAGCCGGTTCTTTGTCGCGTCTTCGGGTCGAGCGGCATTACCTCACCTGATGGGCAGGCCGAGCAGGTTGTTGCTCGAGGCGCGTAATGAGGCGGTCGAGTTCAGCGAGGGTATGGGCCAGCCCGGCCGGAGCGCTATGGAGTGACCCATCGGCAGCGAGTGCCGCGTGGACATTGCGCACATCATTGCCCACTGAGGCAAGATTGCGCAAATCGTGGGTAATGCGTTTATTGCTGATCTGCACCCCGTGGCGTCCCATCATTGCCTTGTAGTAGGTATAGTGCTCGTTGAGGTGGCGCGCGACCGTTTCATAGCCGTGTTGCGCGATCTTCAGGCGGGTATGATAGCGCATCGTGCTATCGCCAAACATCACCTGGTCATCACGGGTCGGCTCGATCAGCACAATATCGACCTCAGGATGGCGACGGCGCACCTGCTTCATATGGTAATGAAGACCAGCGTGGATGAAGGTACGGAAGACCTGGCTCCCCACGCGGTGAATACCCTCATCATTGAGCCCGGCACCGGGTTTATGGTTGTGGTTATCAAACGGCACCATTGGGTTGATACACACGATCAACTCGGCACCTGACTCGATGGCGACATCAAGGCTTGCGGTACCACGAATGCCCCCGTCAATATAGTAGTGATTATTGATCAAGACAGGGCGATAGAAGAGGGGGATGGCCGCAGAAGCACAGACCGCCTGCGAGATTGGGACATTGTGCAGGGGTGGTTTGCCAAAGACCGCACGTTCACCGGTATCGAGATCGGTCGCCACAATCGCGAGTTGATGGGGGAGATCGGCAAAGCGATTGCTTCGACCTGGCTGCGCGAGCGCGGAGCGCAGATACTTTTCGAGCATATGCGTATCATAGAGCCCGGTTGGCAAGCCAGAGGCGAGATACTCAACCGTATCGAGCAGCGTAAAGGTCTCACCTTCAGCCAGCATACGACGGAGCATCGTACCGATAGCCCCAGGCAACCGTTGGATCCGCTTGAACATCCCCGGCACATCGAGTGAAAAGAGATGCTGTGGTGCGAGTTGGTCAATGCCAAGCAGCGAACTATTGAGGACAGAGAGAAGCGTGCGAGGAGAGATATTATTCGCGAGACAAGACGCGATCAGCCCACCTGCACTGGTACCAACATAGATATCGAACTCATTCACCGACACTTGATCAAGGAGTTGATCAATTGCGCACATCGCACCGATTTCGTACGCTGCCCCGGCGACTCCACCACCCGCCAGCACAAGGGCGGTCTTGCTGCGTTGCATAGATGCCCCATCTAGGAATGTAGGTACGGCTCTGGGCCGCACCAGACGATGACCCAAACGACTTAGACCTCGTGCTCGCGTTGATTTGCTAACTGCTCAATAATCAGAGAGAGCGCATCAACCTGTTCGTGTAAGCGAGCCACGTCATTGCGGCTCGGCATGGCATCAATAGAATTTTCGGCAGGTTGATTGAAATGATTTCCGGTCAACAAATGTCGCCAGCGCTGACTCTCTTCGGCGGTCAACGCCCCTGTAACCACCAGATAATCAATCCGACGTTCAATTTCGCCATCAAGAACCTCGGCCCCGCCGAGCGACGTTGCGAGTGAACGTCGCAAACTAGAGATCGTATCGCCGCCAACCTGGATCAACCCGGTTAAGAGTTGGGTGGGCAGTTGGGTGCCATTGCGCCCACGCGACTGAAGTACCACTTGGGCCAGAATGACCGAAGTAATATCCTCGCCCGTCTCATTATCAAGTACTCGGACAGGCTCGCCCTCTTGTACCAACTTGGCAATGCCATCAAGCGTAATGTACTGCTTGCGGTTGGTATGGTAAAGTTTGCGATTCGCGTATTTTTTTATCACATTCATAGCACTCGGATCTCTTTCAGCGCGGTACGTCTATTATAACACGCTGTGTCAATTCGTGTGCTTCAGCGTTGACGATACAGATGAGCGCAGCAAGTCGAACTGTATCGACCTGCTGCGCTCATCAGCGCAGGGGGATGACAGGACTATTCGTCGGCTTTGCCATCAGCAGCCTTGACCCCACGGGGCTTGTTGGCTGCCGGGGCCGGATCTGCACGTCGAAGTTCCTCGACGCGAGCGGCGAGTTGGGCGATCTTGGCGCTCAGTTCGTCAATATCGCGCTTGGAAGGGATATTCATCCGGTTCAGCATCTGCTCGAGGCCCGTCTCCACCTGGGTGGACAGGTTCTGCACGCTGTTTTCGACCTGCACGGTTGGTGGTTGCGCGACCTGACGGAATTTACCGACCGTCTCTTCGATCAGATGCTGCGCATCTTTCTGCGCGATCTCACCCCGCTCAACCAGGCGGTTCAGGAATTGCTCGGCTTCGTCACGTGTCAGGGCAAAAGCCCCAAAGCCCGCCAGGATCATGCGGCGAACAACGTCAAAGATGGGCACCATCTGCTTTTCAGCTTCGGGCTGCTCTTCGATTTCGCGAACGTTAACCTCGACTTCATCAGGTGTTACGGCCATGATTTTCCTCCCAATCTTCTGTGTCTATAAACAAGCCCTGCAACCTGTTGTATGGTATCATACCACACTCATTTTTCGTTTGCAGACTTTAACGCACTGCGTTATAAACAGAGTATAACACACTGCGTCATGAGAGTCAAGCCTGAAAAAGATGGAGGCCGATATCTTCACGGTAGGTACGTCCCGGAAAGGTGATGCGTTCGGCGTTGAGCAAGGCGCGTCCACGGGCGCCAGCGAGGGTCGCCCCCATCGCGACGACGGTAAGCACATGCCCCCCGGTGATCGTTGGCCGTCCGCTGGAACCAGAATGAGGGCCTGTAAATAAAGTTCCGAGGCCGCGGTGGGGCTGAGCGGGCGCATACTGTAGACCGGCGGGGTGGTGGGTCTGGTCATGAAAGACGAGGATGCCTTCATCAAGCTCGCTCAACCCGTCGATCGGTGCGCCGGGTGGGTAGTGATGAGGGTAGCCCATGGTCACAAGGGCCAGAGCGACACTTGCTTCGTCTTTCCAGTGGAGCGGGGCGATCTGGTCGAGGCGACGGGCAATGGTGGCCTCGATCAGTGGTTCGAGATCGTCTTCGAGGCGTGGCAAAACGGTCTGGGCTTCCATATCACGCAGGCTGCAGCGAAGACCGATGATGATCGGCCCCTTCTGGGTAATAATCCCATCAATGCCGAGAAAGCCCCAGTAGGGGATCTGGTCGCGGGTGAGAGCGGCAACCAATGGTTGCATGATGCGGGTATGGAGGTAGTCGCCGAGTTTCTGGGCATAGGTAGAATTGCCAGTTGCGGCCCCCATCCCCGGTGCATGCGGGCTTGCTGGTTCTGGCCCGAGGTGATCATACGTGTGGACGGGCAAGAGGGGCACGGCGGTGCTGCCGTCGGTGAGTACCGTAAAGCTAAAGGTTGGCCCAGGCAGATAGCTTTCAATCACGACCCCGGCCTCTGGCCCGACGACCGGGCGATTGGCATAGCTTGCCCGGAGGCCTTCGAGCGCCGCGTAGCGGTCGGTATAGACGCCATCGCCATCTTCGGGGCGATCGGCTCTGATCACAACTGGCAGGGCGTGGGCGGCCAGATATTTTTCAGCCGTTGCCAGATCCTCACAGACGCGCCCAGCGGCGAGCGGCAACCCGTGGCGTTCGAGCAACGCACGGGCAAAGCAACGGCTTGTTTCGAGACGCGTTGCCCGTAGAGCCGGCCCACACACCCCGATATGCATCGCAACAACCTCATCAACCAACCCGGCTGCGAGGGCCGTCGTATCGGCTGGCACAATGAGGTCGATCGGTACGCCAAAAGCCCAGCGGGCGATCGCAACGGCATCGGTCGGCTCGAGCTCGACCACAGGCGCGAGCAACGAGGCACCACCATTCCCTGGTGCAACCATCACCTCGGCGCTGGTATGGTGAAAGAGTTTCCAGACCAGGGCATGGGCGCGCCCATCGGATCCGAGTACCAGGATCTTCACTATTGCACCAGCCGTGTACGCGCTGCCGTGATGATGTTTTTGATCAACATACTATTGGTCACAGGGCCGGTTCCACCGGGTACGGGTGTGATTGCACGTGCGCGTTCAGCGACACCGGCAAAGTCAACATCGCCAATCAACTGACCCTCTGCATCAACATTCGTGCCAAAGTCAACGACGACGGTACCGGGGCTGATCATTTCGGCGGTAATCAAGCGGGGCCGTCCTGCGGCAACACAAACGATCTCGCAGGTACGCAAGACGTCCCCAAGGTTGGTGGTACGAGAATGGCAGATGGTAACGGTAGCATCAGCGGTAGTCAACAACTGGGCCATCGGGCGCCCAACCACCGGGCTACGCCCAACCACGGCAGCGCGTTTCCCGCGGAGTTCAATGCCATTGCGTCGCAGCAGTTCGATGCCTCCGGCGGGGGTATTGGGCACAATGCCGGGGCGACCCTGAGCGAGGAGACCGGCATTGATCGGATGGACGCCGTCCACATCTTTGCGGTAATCAAGAGCCAGGATTGCGCTGGTGGTATCAAGATGAGGCGGGAGCGGCATCTGGATCATAATGCCATCCACTTCATCGGCACTATTCAGGGTCGCAATAACCCGGAGAAGATCGTCCTGCGCGGCGTCGGCGGCGAGTTGTTCGAGGCGGAACGAAGCGCCCAGGGTATGACAGAGTTTGCTAATCGTACGGACATACCGTGATGAGGCAGGATCATTGCCGACCTGAATGACGGCCATCCCAGCGGGGCGACCGAGGCGGTGTTGCAGTTCGACAAGTTCCAGTTCTGCCTCCTGGCGCAATTCTTGCGCCAGGCTGCGTCCGTCCAGAATGATGGGGGTCATGCCGTATCCTTATCCATTGATGCGATCGCGCACAATTGCGACAATCTCCTCGGTCTTTTCATTGAGGTTTGCCACAAGGTCTTCAATGCTTGCCCGTGTTTCACGCACATACTGCTGGTCGTCGAGCCCCGCAAGGTTAATCTCGACATTGAGGATCGCGCTCTGAATCGTCGCTTTGGTAATCAGGATGGCGACGCCGATATCGCTGACTATTAGGCGCCCAACCTGTGGGGCTAGGGCGGTACAGAGCGGGATGAGCGCTGCTGCGGCCTGGGCTGTGCGCAAGGGGATGTCGGCGGCCTGACGGGTGACTTGCTGGATGGCGGCTCGGCGCACTGCGGCGTCGGCTTCGGTGGTACGGGGCAAACGATAGGCCGCCGAGAGCCGTTCGAAGACCTCGATATCCTGATCGGCGAGGTGTTGCAATTCACGCCGCAGGGTCTCGGCCCGGTCGTGGATACCACGCAGATCGTCTTCGAGTGCAGCGTACTGCGGTTTGCCAATGGTGAGGGCGCAGACCATGCTGATCAAGCCAGCGGCCATTGCCCCATTGAGGGCCGCAACGCTGCCCCCGCCCGGAGTGGGGGCGCGTGAGGCGAGGGTGTCAAGAAAGGTGCCAAGGGACTGGTGATCCAATGAAGCTGTCAATGTATGCCTCCTGTCAGATAGGCTCGTATGACCTGATACAATAGACGGGTATCCTGAGGCCGCACACCAGGTGCTGGTTGCTGCGGCAAGCTATGTTCGTGATGGATGAAGTTGATCACAGGCTGCGCTGCCGCGCCTCTGCACGTATTATAGCAGCCTGAAGGATCGACAAGTATGCTACACTTGCCGAGTAGCGATTGTTTTCTGGCCCAGAGGGAATGCATGCAAACACTAATTTTTACTGGACCCGTCGGAGTCACCGCGCGCGCTGCGGCAGTCACGGCTGCTGCAGCGGCGCAGGCTGGCTCACGGGTGCTGCTTGCCAGCGTCGGCCCGGCACATCCAGTTGCCTCGCTGTTGGGGGTTACTTCCGCTGTGGAACCACACCCACTTGGCCCAAACCTTGATCTCTGGTGTATTGATCCGTTGGAAGATCTCAGCAAAGTCTGGGGGGCTATTCGTTCGGGGGGGAATCCGACGATCACCGGTGATGAACTCCCGGTTATTCCTGGGAGTGATCTCTTTCTCGCTGTCACCGGTCTCCAGAAGTATAAGAACGACTATGATGTGGTTTGTGCGGATGCCGGCCCTCCCGAGACGTTGCTACGGTCGTTGGGGGCACCGGATACCTTTCGCTGGTTTGTGCGTTTGTTGATCGGGTTGGATCGTGGGCCAGGGCGTTCGAGTGCATCGGTGGCGCGGGCGATCATCCCTACGGCGCTTTTACCGATTTCAACTGACTGGCTTGGGCGGATCCAGGATGCACGGGTACAACTCGAGCGCTTGCGCGACGAGATGGTCAGTTCCCAGTTTTCGCGGGTGCGCTATGTTTTGCCGCCTGATCGTTCAGGTTTGGCCGAGGCGCGGCTTAATATTCCGGCGTTGCAACTCTTTGGGTTGGCGGTCGAGTCGCTGGTGGCTGCGCCGCTGATGCCGACTGGCGTCGCTGAACTGGAACCAATGGTGGCCGAACAGCAAGCGGTCATCCAAGAGGCCGGTACCATTTGGCAGGGTCGCCCGGTGTATGGCCTGCCGATCTTCGGAACCCCCGATAATCTTGCGGCCCTGATGACCCTGGGGAGTCGTATGTATAATGGTGACTCGCCCTTGCCTGGCGCCCCCCCAGCGGCCCCCATTCGTCTGACCGGGCTGCCTGATCCGCAGGTTGCATTGGATCTCCCCGGTCTCCCCCGCGAATTGCTCGGGCTGACGTTGAGTGGTGATGAACTTATTATTCGTGCCGGACCATATCGGCGTCACTTACTGATGCCAGAAGGGTTGCGTGGCATTACCGCGATCCGCGCGTCGCGTCAGGGTGAAACACTTATTATCCGTCCGCGCAAAGAAACCGGTACGTAATTCTCTCTATGCCTGGAGTCTGTGATGGGGCGCAAAACGATTTCTCTACGTGGTCGGGTGGCGGTGATTACCGGCAGTACGCGTGGCATTGGGCGGGCAATGGCTGAATGTTTTGGCACGGCTGGTGCCCGGGTGGTGGTCTCTTCTTCACGCCCCGAAGCCGTTGTGGCGACGGTCGAGCAGTTACGGGCCGAAGGCATTGATGCGACCGGGATGGCGTGCGATGTAGCCGATCGTAAACAGGTCGAACAACTCTTTGTCCATGCGCTCTCGATGTATCGCCAGGTTGATATCTGGGTGAACAATGCCGCTATCTCGGGGCCATTTGGCCGCACGCTTGATGTGCCGCAAGCCGATTGGGAACGGGTCATTCAGGTGAATTTGATGGGCACCTATTATGGGTGTGTGACGGTGTTACCGCATATGCTCGAACGCAACTATGGCAAGGTGATTAATGTCACCGGAGGTGGGTTCAAGCGGGCGCAGCGTTTTCTCGGTGCCTACAGTGTTTCCAAAGCCGGGGTGGTGCGTCTGACCGAAAGCTTGGCGCGCGAGCACGCCAAGCAGTCGGGGCTCTCTTTTAATGTGCTGGCCCCCGGCATTGTGCCTACCGATATGACGAATGAGTGGGAGGCGCTTGGCGAGGCTGCCGAGGCCCTGCAGGCGTTTCCCCGGATCAAAGAGATCTTTGGCACAACCACCGAAGAGACGGCGCTGCTCGCCCTCAAGATGGCCTCTTCAGCGACAAACGGTGTTTCAGGCAAGGTCTTTGAGGTGATGCCACGTCACCGCTCGCTCTGGCGACTCTTGCAGGCCGCGCTCAAGCGACGCTGAGAGGATTTTGACGCAAAGGCGCAAAGGCGCAAAGCTCCGTATAGAGGTATATCAAGCCTTCGCGCCTCGATCTGTCTTGTATGAACGGGGCGAAGCAAGTCTGTTCTCTGTGTATAATAGTGCAGGCTCATAGTTTCGGATCCAGCATTGATTGAGGAAGCGTTTATGACCCAGGAAGCCCAGGCGAGTGCCCCGCAACGTCCTACCGAGATGGCCAAAGCCTACGAACACCAGCAGGTCGAGCAACAACTCTATGCCTGGTGGGAGCAGGGCGGTTTTTTTGCGCCCCGCGATGATGCGCCCGGCCCACCGTTTGTGATTGCGATTCCGCCGCCCAATGTGACCGGTGAGTTGCATCTTGGTCACGCGATGTTTGTGACGATCGAGGATCTGATGATCCGCTGGCGGCGGATGCAAGGATATCAGACGCTCTGGGTTCCGGGGGTGGATCATGCCGGGATTGCGACGCAGAGCCAGGTTGAGAAATTGTTGCGGAGTGAGGGGACATCACGCCAGGAGGTTGGCCGCGAGGAGTTTTTGCGGCGTACCTGGGCGTGGAAAGCGCGCTATGGGGGCGAGATCAGTCAGCAACTGCGGCGGCTTGGGGCTTCCTGCGATTGGACGCGTGAGCGGTTTACGCTTGACGAGGGCCTTTCGTATGCGGTACATACGGCCTTCAAGCGGCTCTATGACGATGGCTTGATCTACCGTGATACCTATCTGGTCAACTGGTCGCCGGCGTTGCAGACGGCGGTGAGCGATCTTGAGGTCGAGTACGAGCAGCGCAATGTCTCGATCTGGTATGTGCGCTATCCTGTGCTGTCGCCTGAGTGGTCGGCGCCGCAGGGTGCCTGGGGCAGTGGCACCTGGGCTTCTGGTGCGGTCGAGTGGATTACGGTCGCGACGACGCGCCCCGAGACGATCCTCGGTGATACGGCGGTCGCGGTGGCCCCTGACGATGAGCGCTATGCGGCGCTGATTGGGCGCGAGGTGCTGCTGCCAGCGTTGGGTAGGACGATCCCGATCATTGCCGATCACTATGTGGATAAGGAGTTCGGCTCGGGGGCGGTGAAAATTACGCCGGCCCATGATAAGAATGACTATGAGGTGGGCAAGCGCCATCAGTTGCCGTTGATCAACATCATGAATAAAGATGCCACGATCAACGAAGCGGGTGGTCCCTATGCTGGCCTCGAGCGCTTTGCGGCACGCAAGGCGATGCTCGCCGATCTTGAGCGCGAGGGCTTGCTGGTCAAGACCGAGCCACATAGTATGAGTGTCGGCATTAGCCAGCGTGGTGGCGAGGTGATCGAGCCGCTGCTGAGCGAACAGTGGTTCGTGCGAACCAAGCCCCTTGCCGCGCTGGCCCTGGCGAGTGTGCGCGAAGGTCGGACACGCATTATCCCCGACCGCTTTGAGAAGATCTATTTCAATTGGCTCGACAATATCGAGGACTGGTGCATCAGTCGCCAACTCTGGTGGGGGCATCGCATTCCAGTCTGGTATCTGCCCGACGGGAGTATTGTGGTGCCCGGGCCTGATGAGGCTCCGCCCACTGAGGGTGTGCAAGATCCTGATGTGCTCGACACCTGGTTTAGCTCGGGGCTCTGGCCGTTTAGTACGCTTGGTTGGCCCGAAGCGACGGCTGATTTGCAGCGCTTTTACCCGACGAGCGTCATGGAGACGGGCTATGACATCATCTTCTTCTGGGTGGCGCGGATGATGATGATGGGATGTTACCTGACGGGTCAGGAGCCATTCCATACGATCTATCTGCATGGTCTGGTGCGCGATGAGCATGGCCGCAAGATGTCGAAGAGCTTTGGTAACGCCGTCAATCCATTGGAGGTGATGGATACCCAGGGAACGGATGCGTTGCGGTTTACGTTGGCGACCAGCGGCACGCCGGGGCAGGATCTGAACCTAAACCCGCAGCGCATCGAGGCGGCACGCAACTTTGCCAACAAGCTCTGGAATATTACGCGCTTTGTGTTGAGCCGGCTCGACATGGATGCGCTGCGCGAGCCTCTGGCGCAGGCTGATGGTGATTTTGCACGGGTGATCGCGACGCTTCGCCCTCAGTTGACGCTCGCTGATCGCTGGATTCTTTCGGCATATGCGCGTCTGGTGGCCGAGGTGGATCGGCTGCTTGAGGCGTATAGTCTTGGTGAAGCGGGGCGGCAGATTCAGGATTTCCTCTGGAGTGATTTTGCCGATTGGTATGTCGAGCTTGCCAAGGTACAGCTGGATCACGATGCGGCGAGCAAGCAGACAACGAGCATCGTGCTTTATGGAATCCTCGAGGGTTCGCTGCGGCTGTTGCACCCGCTGATGCCTTTTGTCACCGAAGAGTTGTGGCAATATGTGACGAGCACGATGCCAACCCGAAGCCACTATACCGAGGTACCACGTACAGTGATGCTGGCCGCGTATCCGATGCCGATGCCCGAGTTGCGTGATGAAGCAGCCGAGCAGCAGTGGGCGCTGGTGCGTGAGTTGATTGTGGCGATCCGCAACGCTCGTAGCGAGTACAAAGTTGAAGCGGCGAAATGGGTAACGGCGATTATTGCTGGCGCTGCGCAGACCGAGGTGTTGCGGGCGCAAGGGCCACTGATTGCGCGGCTCGGACGGGTGCGTGCTGATGACCTGACGATTGTTGAGCGCCTCGACGTCAAGCCGCGTCAGGCGGCAACGATTGTGCTGGGGTCGGTGGAGTGTTACCTTCCCCTGGCCGGTATGATTGATCTCGACGCCGAGCGGGCCCGGCTCCAGAAGGAACTGGCTGCTGCCGAAGCGGATGTTGCGCGCCGCGAGGCGAAACTCTCGAACGAGGGCTTTGTCGCCCGCGCACCGGCTGCGATTGTCGAACGGGAACGTGAGGGGTTGGCGACGGCCCGGGTGACGCTGGCGACGCTGCAAGCCCGTCTCACCGATCTTTCGGCCTAAACCGGACGCTTAGGCCCAATACCTTGCAAAGAAGGCGATTGTTTTGACGCAAAGGCGCAAAGTTTTTAGCGTACGTGAGCGAACCCTTCGCGCCTTCGCGTGAGCTTATTTGAAAAGTATTGCGCTTAGGCCAGGATTTAGGAAATAGGTCAAGCGGATCAAGAGGCGATACACCCCTCCGAACTGAGACCTCACAGCTCTTCAAGACCTGTGAGGTCTGACGGGCTCTCAGTATGACGATGCGGCATCTTCAGGCGTAATTGGTATGTATAGCTATGCTCACAGCGTTTATCACTGATCTGCTAGCTGAATCGTTTCAGATGGTCACGATTGAACCATCTGGAGTAGCTCGGTCTGATGTGCCACCCGAGGGAGCGATCCTCTCGGGGGCTTTCAACCCATTGCACGCGGGCCACGAGGGCATGGCGGTGGCGGCTACGCGGCTGACAGGTCTACCAGTTAGCTTTGAGCTTGCGGTCGTCAATGCCGATAAAGGCGCACTGGCGCTGAGCGAGATCGAACGGCGGGCAAGGCAATTTATTGGGCGTTCCACCCTGGTCTTGTCACGATCACCCCTCTTCACCGAAAAAGCGCGGCTCTACCCAGGGCGAACCTTCATTCTTGGCTACGATACTGCGGTACGTCTGCTTGCACCGCGGTACTATGGTGGCGACCTGGGCATGGCCGAAGCGTTGCGCTCGGTGCGCGCGGCAGGGTGCCACTTCCTGGTGGCCGGG
Source organism: Candidatus Chloroploca asiatica (assembly GCF_002532075.1). Classification (GTDB taxonomy): domain Bacteria; phylum Chloroflexota; class Chloroflexia; order Chloroflexales; family Chloroflexaceae; genus Chloroploca; species Chloroploca asiatica. Next base: position 70,143 of record NZ_LYXE01000069.1, read on the forward strand.
CGGCTCAGTGCCGGCCGGTTTGCGACCCTGGATGATCTGCATCTGCCCGAAGAATGGGCGGATCTCTTCACACAGATTCCTGAGGATCTCTTTCGGCTGGATATCTCGTCAACGGCCTTGCGGGGTGGTGGATAAAGCGAGGGGCACGGCGGTGCCGTAGGGGCACGGCACCGCCGTGCCCCTACTCGTGGTATCATTCATATCGCGTTGGCGAGAGCCGCCAGGTTGCATCAAGCACCGCACGTTGGTTGACGGCAGAGGGGAAGCCAGAAAAGACGTGATTCCAACTCGACTGACCCTGAATAATTTCATGTGCTATCGTGCAAATGGTGCCACGGCAGGCCCCCCTGCCCTCGATTTCGATGGTTTGCACGTCGTTTGTCTCACTGGTGAAAATGGGGCCGGGAAGTCGACTCTGCTCGATGCAATAACCTGGGCGCTCTGGGGCACGGCACGGATGCCTGATGATGATCTGATCGCTCAGGGCTGTAGCGAGATGAGTGTCGAACTCGAATTTCTGCTTGGCGACCAGCGCTATCGGGTGAGCCGTCGCCGCCAGCGTGGTGGCACCGGGAAGCGTGGCGGGCAGACCTCGGGCAAAACCCAGCTTGACCTGCAGGTCACCGGGCCCCAGGGCTGGCGTCCCATCGCTGAGACGAGTGTGCGTGAGACCCAGGCGCTCATCGAGGGTTTGCTGCGGATGTCGTACCAGACGTTTATCAATGCGTCGTTTTTGTTGCAGGGCCGCGCTGATGAGTTTACCGCTCGTACCCCCGCCGAACGCAAGCAGGTGCTCGCCGAGATTCTCGATCTCGGCGAGTATGCGGTGCTCGAAGGGCGCGCCAAAGAGCGGGCGCGGGCGCTCGCTGATCAGTTGATGTCACTCAGGGGCAGCATTGAACAGTTGAACCTTGAGGCTGAACGAGCCCCCTTCTGGCAACTTGAGGTTGAGCATGCTGAACGCCGCGTGCAGGCCATCGAAGAACGGGTGCAACAGGTTGAGCTTGAGTATCAACGGGCGACCGAGCGGCGTCGTGTGCTTGAACAACAGGCCGAACGCCGCAAAGAGGTGCTCCGTCGCCTCGAAGAGCTACGCGCTGCACAGCACGAGCGCGAGACGACGCTGACCCGCTTGCATACGGCTATTCAAAGCGCCGAGACGCTGCTTGCACAGCGCGAAGCGATTCTCGCTGGTCTGGCTGAACTTGCTGCCTCTCGTGATGAGGTCGAACGCCTTGATGGGCTCCGCGAGCAGTGGCAACAGTTGGAGGATCGGCGGAAAGAGTTGCAGCAAGAATTGCGTGAGGCCACTCATGCGTTGCGGAGCCGCGCCGAACGCGCTGCGGAACGACGCGATGGCCTCCGTCAGCGTGCCGCCCGCCAGCGTGAACTTGAAGCCGATCTTGCCCGCCTGACGCTTGAGTTTGAGGCGCTCGCCCCGCTCGAAGCGGCGAAGCAGGCCCGGCTCGCCGTGCGCGAGACGGTCGATGCTACGCTTAACCAGTTGCGCGAGTTGCAACTGCGTGCCAACGATCTGCAGAGTGCCTTTGTGCGCGAGACCGAACGCCTCACTGGGGCACGTGATGAGCAGGCCCGCTTGGTGGCGCGCCTCGACAAGCAGTTGCGCGACGAAGCCCGCTGGCGCAACGATCTGGTGGCTGCCCAGGAGGCCGCCGCCCAGGTGGCAACGCTTGAGGCAACCCTGAGCCAGATGCGCCAGGAGGAACGGGCCGCCGCTGATCACGCGAGTGAGCAGCGCGCTGAACGGACGCGCCTCAAAGCTGCCGCCGATAAGCTCAAAAAGACCCAAGAAATGCTACAGGACGGCACCGAGGTCTGCCCTGTCTGTCAGAGCAACCTGGGCACGGCGGGTCTTGCGCGGGTGCATACGCACTACGAGGATGAACTCAAGCTGTTGCGTGAGCAGTACGCGGCAGCAGGCCAGGCCGCAACAGCCGCCGATCACCAAATGCAAAGCCTGCGCGACGACGTGGCACGCCTTGAAGATCAACTGGATAGGCTGCGCACAATCGCAGCCCGCGCCGACAGCCTGGCCCAACAAGTGGCCCAGGCCGAGCGCTGGCACGAAGAGCGTACGACCCATCAGCAGGCATGCGCCGACTTTGAGGTGCAACTGACGGCTGGCACCTATGCCTCGGCGATCCAACAGGAACGCAACGACGTCGAGCAAGCGATGCACGCTCTCGGCGATGCGGCAGCGATGACAGCGCAACGTCAGCAACTAGCCAAAGAATTGCAAGAGCTTGAACAACAACTGCAGGTTCGTAGCCGCCTGCATGGGGAAATCAACGCACGCCATACCAGTTTCGAAGAACTTTCCCGCGACCTCGCGAGCCTGCCTGAGCTTGAAGCCGAGGCCGCTGAACTTGCACGCCAGATCGAGCAAGGCGATTTTGCTCACGGGATACGCCACGAAGGGCGCCAGATCACGAACGAGCGCGATGCCCTTGGCTATAGCCCCGAGGCTCACAACGATGCTCGCGAACAGAGCCGGGTCTTGCGCCATTGGGAGGAAGACGCCCGCCGCCTCGCCGTCGCCGAAGAATCGCTCGCCCGTGATACGATGCTCCGCCAGCAGACCGAAGAACTCCGTGCGCGTGATGCGAGCCAAATCGAGCAACTGATCGGTGAGGATGCGCTGCTTGCCGAGGCGTTACGTGAATTGCCCATTGTCACGGCACGTGCTGTCGAACTCCAGACAAGCGTAACCAGCGCCCGTCGCGATCTGACGGTAGCCCAGCACGATCTGGGCGAAAAGCGGGGCTACCTCAAACAGGCCGAAGCCGCTGCCGCGCAACTGGTTCACCAACGCGCAACCGAGCAGGCCCTTGGCGAACGGCAGAGCCTCTTTGCTGAATTGGCCGAAGCCTTTGGCAAAAAAGGTGTCCAGGCGATGCTGATCGAGACGGCGATTCCCCAAATTGAAGACGAAGCCAACCGACTGCTCGCCCGAATGACCAACGGCCAGATGCACCTCAGCTTTGAGATGCAGCGGGACACCAAAAAGGGTGACACGGTTGAAACCCTTGAAATCAAGCTCGCCGACGCCCTCGGGACGCGGGTTTACGATGCCTTTAGTGGGGGCGAGGCCATGCGCGCCAATTTTGCCATCCGCATTGCCCTCTCGCGGCTGCTGGCGCATCGGGCCGGCGCACGCCTCGAAACCCTGGTGATCGACGAAGGCTTTGGTACCCTCGATGCCGAAGGCCGCGAACGCATGGTTGAAGCCATCACAAGCGTCCAGGACGATTTCCGTCGCATTATCGTCATTACCCATATTGACGAATTAAAAGACCGCTTCCCTGCCCAGATCGAGATTACCAAAACCCCCGCCGGATCGTATTGGGAATTACGTTAACGCAAGAATCTCCCCGTAACCGTGCAATTGCACAACTGAAGGGTGGTAAGCTCAACAAACCATGTTACAATTGGGGTACTTTGTGTCCTTTCGATTCGCGTTATCCTGCGGGAGCATTGGTATGGAAACTGTAGCCTTTGTGGTTCGCTATGTCTTTGTGGCGGCCCTCGCGGTTGAAGCTATTTTAATTGGACGTGCCTTGATCGGGCTGGCCCGCGAAAAAGCCCGGGCAGCCGTCGTCGTACCTACCACCGAGGAGTAGTCTGTGGCGTATCGGATTTTGCACGTTTCTGATCTCCATACCGGCCCGCCCTTCCGTCAGACTGTTGCCGATACGCTTGTTGCTCAGGCGCACACGATCAAACCAGATCTTGTGGTTGTCTCGGGGGATTTTGTCCAACGGGCTGATTTTGTTGCCCAGTGGCGCGCTGCCTGTGCCCTGCGTGAGGCGTTGCCTCAGCCACAGCTTGTTGTACCTGGCAATCACGATGTCCCGCTCTTTCATCTTCACCTGCGGCTCTTCAATCCACTTGGACGTTATCGCCGCTATGTCACCACAGAACTCAATCCAGTCTTTGAGTTGCCAGGTCTGGTGGTGGTGGGGGCCAATACGGCCCACGGGTTGACCAGTGATGGCGGACGCCTGAGTCGCACGCAGCGGGCAAACCTGCGGCGCATCCTGGCCCGTTATGGCCCCGAGGTCTATAAAGTTGTTGTCTGGCACCATCCCGTTGCGAATCTACCAGGCGCACGCAAAGATCGGGTGATGCGTGGGGCCGCGTCCGCGATGCAAGTGCTTGATGAGCATCGCGTCGGTTTGTTGTTGACCGGGCACCTGCACGCTGGCTATGTCGGCCATACCCGTACTATGATGCCCCATCTTGAGCATGGCACGATCATCTGCCAGAGTGGCACAACGATGTCGGGCCGTGGACATGGGCACGAAAAAGGTCAGAATTCGTGCAATCTGATTACCATTGATGAGCAGTTCATCCAGATTAGCCAGTTGCTCTACCAGGCCGAGGTGCAACAATTCGTGCCGGTGGCCGAGTATCGTTTCCTGCGGATCTGAGCAAAGGTGGTCGTTGCTCGCAAACTGTGGCTGGATAAGATATATGTGAGATAGAATGAACGATGTATGGGTAAAGCAAAGCGGGTAAAACAACAACGAGCAGCTTCAGCCGGGGGCGATCTACGGTCGCAGGGTCTGCGCTCTTTTCAGAGTCAGCGGTTTGACCAGGCGATCCAGTTCTGGACACCGCTTGCTCCGCATGATCCTGCGGTGGTTTGTGCTCTGGCCGAGGCCTATTTTCGCCGGGCGATCACCAACAAAAGCGCTGATCCCGTTGCCGATCTCCGCCAGGCACATGAACTGGCACCCGACAATAGCCGCTACCAGTTTCACCTGGGCCGGATGTTGCACCTCCAGGGTGATTTCCAGGCCGCAGCTGAAGCGTATGGTGCTGTTCTCGCCAAAAAACCGGCGCAGGTTCGTACTGGACGCCTGCTGGCGCTGGCGATCCTTCAGCAAGATCCAACCACTGACCTGAATACGATCCCCGCGTTGACCGACGCTGTCCGGCAATGGGCCGCACCAGTTGTGGCCTTGCTCCACAAGCAGTCGGTTGCCGATGATGGCACGCCGCTCGGGCGGCTGTGGGCGGCGCTTGCGCTGATTACGACAGGTGATCCAGCCGCCGCTGAATTGCTGCAAGATGAACGCAGCCTGCCTGCGGCCAAGTTACATGCGCTACGTCGCTATTACCGCGGGGTCGCCGCAGCTCAAGCCGGGCAAACCGAAGAGGCCGTGAAACACTGGGCTCAGGTTGCCAAGGCCGAGCTTACTGTTGAGCATCTGGCGATCAATGAGATTGCGGCCCTCTATCCAACCCTGGTTGCTCAGTTGGAACAGGATGATCTGGATGGCGCGATCGCGACGAGTCGTGCCGCGGCTGAATTGCGGGGCAGTCCGGCGTTCGATGAGGTGCGGATCAGTACGCTTGACCGCGGGGCGCACCGCGCAGCGGCAGCAGGCAATTGGGCCGAAGCGGTCTCGTTGTGGAGCCTGGCGCGCCAGATTCTGAGTCGCACCACCTCCTCAAAGCTCGGTTCGCCAGCGCCACTTTTGCACAATCTGGCTCTGGCCTATGAAAAGATCGAAGACTGGGAAAGCGCTGCCGAGATTTGGCGGGCGTTGCTGCGTACCAAAGGCAATCGGGGTAGCGGTTCGAATGAGGTCGATACGGAAGCCGCTCGTCAGGCCTGGGTGCGCAAACGGGTCATTACCTGCTATCGCAGCGCCGGACGGCCTGATGAAGCCGTGACGGTCTTCCGTCAGATGATCAAAGCAGAACCCAATAATCTTGCGCTACGTATCGAACTAGCTGATGCCCTGCTGGCCAATGAGCAAGATCGCGCCGCTGAAAATGAGGTCAAACGAGTACTTGAACTCGACCCCAACCATCCCGATGCGCTCTATCGGTATGCGACGACGTTGAGTACAAGGATGCAGTATGGTGAGTCGGAAGCGATTATGCTCAAAGTTGTCGCACAACATCCGCAGCGCGAGGATCTGCGCCGTGGGGCGGCAGGCTTATTTCTCGCGCATGGCGTGGATTGGTCCTCGTGGGGCAGGTACGACCGGGCCAGGGAAGCGTTTGTCCGGGGCGAGAAACTCCAACCAGACAACCCCATCTTTCCACTCAATCAGGCCCGCATGTGTCTGCCGACCAGAGAGTTTGATGAGGCACGCCGCCTGATCGAGCGCACGTTGGAAATCACGAATACTGATCTCAATGTCTGGATGCAGAGCATCGAAACATGGGCGCATGCGAAGCTTATTGACGATGCCCGCGCGTTGATCGAGCGCTTTGAGCGGGAGTTCAAACCAGATGCCGCCGACTATGGGCAACTTGGCGAGATGATGATCCGGGCAGCGCTGCCACCGCCTTCCTTCGATCGACTCGCTCAAAGGCCGCCGCCTCTCGACGAAAATGATCCCTGGGTTCTGCTCGGGCAAGAATTGGTTGCAAAGGGTGTTGCGCTGAATCCAACTGATGTCATCTTCTTGCGCCTCGCAGGTATCAAGTTGAGTCGTCTGCTCCCCAAGCTCGCCCTCACCTACTTTGAAGCCGCGTTGAAACTTTCGCCAGATGATCCTGATCTCTTGATTGGCCTTGGGATGGTACAGGGCCAACTCGGCGATCTCAAGACCGCCAAGGCGACGTTGCGCAAGGCCGAACAAATCGCGCGGCGCCAGAAACGCTACGATCTCGAACAACAAGCGCAAAGCATGCGATCAATGGTTGGAACCCCGATGCTCGATATGATGCTGGACGATCAATTTGATCCTGAAGCGATGCTTGATATGCTCGATGAGTTGGATATGCCTGATTACTAAACTCTGTTCCTGCGGCCCCCGGGAAGCTCTCTTGCGCTGGCAAAAAAGCCAGCTAGGCTGGCTTTTTTGCCAGCACAAAGCGTAACCGCCTGTCTTACCCATAAGCAAAAAGTATGAGCGAAGCTTATAACAATCCATATATGACCCTCGGGTTGAACGTCGAGGCCAGTGCCGCCGAGATTAAACGGGCCTATTTTGCCCTGGTGCGCGAGTATCCGCCGGAACGCCATCCCGAGCAGTTCAAACGGATTCGGTCTGCCTACGAGCAACTCCGTGATCCCGAGCAGCGCCTCGAGACCGATATGCAACTGCTGCAACCCTGGCAGGCTTCGAGCAGCCGCCGTCGCCCACCTGCACCAGTGCTCGACGTCAGCCAGCAGGATCTCCTCCTGGCGCTGGAACTCTTGACTGAACTGCACCGTACCGATTGGCGTGAAGATTATGAGGTCATCAAACTGTCATGAGTGATGCCGAGTTGACTGATCAGTCTGTCGCCCTACTTGCCTCACGTCTTGATGCCATGGCAACTGCGCTCGCGGCCCTCGAAAAACAGATGAGCCGCGCTGGTCGTGAACAACTCAAGGCCAATGCGCTTGCCGAGACCCAGGCGAAGCGCTCTGAAGCAACGCTGAATGAACTACGCGCCGTAGCAGAACAACGTGAACAGGAATGGGCCGCTGAACGAGAACGTCTCGCCGCGACGGTGAGCGAAGCCAGGTTGACCGTGGTGCGTTCGTTTTTTCCGGTGCTCGATGGCCTCGATGAGGCGATTCGTACCGCCCATACCATCCTGCATCAGGCGCACCGCGTCGAAAGTCCTGAGACGCTCTTGTCGTCCCTGCTCGAAGCCCCGGTTGAGTGTGTCGATCTGGTTATTCCGCCCATGCCACTCCGTGAAACGCTTGAGTCGTGGCTGCAAGGGCTAGTGATTGTACGCCGACGCCTCCTTGATGCCATGGCAAGCGAAGATGTTACACCGATCCTTGCCGAGGGGCGACCGTTTGATCCGCATCACCATATCGTTGTTGAGGTAATTTCCTCGCGCACCGCTCCTGCTGGAATGGTGCTGCAAGAGATCCGGCGCGGTCTGCTGATAGGCACGCGCGTTCTGCGACATGCCGAAGTCGCGGTAGCCGATGAATATTCTTCGTGAACCTGATGAGGTAAGAGGAGCGTATGAGCATCATTGTTGGTATCGATCTTGGGACAACCTTTTCGGCTGTCGCACTCGTGCGTGAGGGCACACCTGTGATCCTCGCACATGACGAGGAACGCATTCTGCCCTCAGTAGTTGGACTCGGACCAGATGAGCAACTCCTTGTCGGTACTCCCGCCCGGAATCAGTATGTGCTCTATCCCGAGCGCACGATCCGGTCGATCAAACGCCAGATGGGCCAGGATATCCAGGTCGAGCTCGGTAGCCGTCATTATAACCCGCAACAGATTTCAGCCTTGCTCCTCCGTGAAATGAAACGTGTGGCCGAGAGCCAGCTCGGGGCACCGGTCGAACGGGCGGTGATTACTGTCCCGGCCTATTTCTCGGATGCAGCACGCCAGGCGACCCGCGAAGCTGGCGAGATTGCTGGTTTTACGGTTGAACGCATTATCAACGAGCCGACCGCTGCCGCGCTTGCGTATGGGCTTGACCGCAATGATGAGCGTCAGATGGTTGCCGTCTATGATCTCGGTGGGGGCACCTTCGATGTGTCGATCATCGAACTCGATAGTGGGGTGATCGAGGTGCGCTCGAGTCACGGCAATACCCAGCTTGGCGGCGATGACTTTGATGAGCGCCTCCGCGATCTGCTAATCGAGCGTTTTGTCGCTACCCACGAGGTTGATGTGCGCCAGGATGCACGGGCGATGGCACGACTCCTACGGGTTGCCGAAGAGACGAAGATTGAGCTCTCGAGCCGCCCATTTGTCAAGGTGGAAGTCGAGTACTTGATGACGGTGGACGGCAAGGCGTTGCATCTTGAGACGGAGATCCAGCGCAGCGAGTTTGAAGAGGTGATCAGCGCGTTGATCGAGGGTACGATTCAATCGCTTGATGATGCGCTGAAAGATGCCCAGATCCGTGCCGAACAACTCGATAAAGTGCTCTTTGTTGGCGGTAGTACCCGCATTCCTCTTGTGTGGGAGATGGTACGCAGTCATACTGGCATCGAGCCGGCGGTCGCGATCAACCCCGACGAGGCCGTGGCGCTTGGCGCGGCAGTGCAGGCGGCGATCATCGCGGGTGAACCGCTTGATGCGATCCTGGTTGATGTCACCTCACATTCGCTCGGCATTGAAATCGCCGAGTATATGATGGGCCAGCTTGTCACTGACATCTACAGTGTGATCATTCCCCGCAATACCACCGTGCCAACCTCGCGCTCAGAGATCTATAGTGCGATGCATCCCGCCCAGACGGCGATCAACCTTAAGATCTATCAGGGTGAACACGCCACTGCCTCGAAAAATACCCTGCTCGGCGAGTTTATGTTTGAAGATCTGCGTCCCGAAATTCCGGGTGAAGTGCCACGCATTACGGTGCAGTTCGACTTTGATATCAATGGGATCTTGCACGTCTCGGCGGTTGATCGCGGCAGTGGCAAAAAGATCAACGCCAATGTGCGTGCCGCCCACGCACGTCTGAGCCCGGCTGAGATCGCGGGTGCCCGCGTTGGCCTCGAAGAGCTGGAGGCCCGTGAGATCACCGCACTCCTTGAAAATTTCGAAGACGAGGACGATGGCTTTGTGCTTAGCGAAGAGGCCTTTAGTCTGCTCGAAAAGGCCCGCACCGCGCTGGAAGCCAATCCTGAGCATACCGATCTTGCCAAAGCCGTTGCCGACCTCGAGCGCGTTGCGACCAGTGGCGATGAGGCCGCGATTGACGAGGCCGCCGACGCCTTGCTTGATCTGCTCTACGAGCTCGAGGATTGAACGACGGTTGCCACTATTCGTCGGCAAAGAGGCGCTCGAGCACCGCACGGGTCATCAGCAGATAGGTCATATGCAGATCATTGGTCGTCTCGGCCGGCGACGGTCCGTATCGCCGGAGCATGGTCGAGGCGACACCTGGTGCAACAATATGCGGGGCCACCCCCACAAATTCGGGGCCGCACACATCAAAGCTCTCCATCAGATCTTCCAGGGCTGGCACCCGCTCGGTTGGGGTATCGGGCAGATGCATCTCGGTGGCCGTATCGGCACGCCGCGCCCGTAAATCCTCGATAATCCGCTCTTTGCTCCGCCCACGCAGCGTGAAGACGAGAAAAGGGTCTTCGTCAAAACGCTCGCCGAGCAAATAGTAGACGGCCGCAATGTGCTTGCACGGCTTCGCATAATCAGGGCACGAGCAACTGGTCTGCAGATCATGTGCGCTCTGGGGAAAGAGGGAAACCCGTGCATTGGCAAAAGCCTGTTCGATCTCGCGCGGCATTTCGCCCGCCAACAGACGCGCTGTGAAGATCGCTTGATCGGCCATTGAGTCAATGACCCGATCCCACTGCGCATCACTCAACGGCAAGACTGAGATCGAGACACGATATGGCGTTGCCCGTGAACCCTGCACCCGCGCCGTGACATACCCTAGGCTCACATCAATGTTCAAGACGGCACGCTCACGGGCGTAGTCTTGCCCACGGATCAGACGATTGCCATACCCGAAACTTTCAAGCACATCAATCCAGCGCTTGGCCCACCACGACTCGCCAAAATCACCGTGCTGGCTCCGCGCAATAATGCCATCGGCGGGCAAGCGAGGGCGAGCGTCTCCCCGTGATACAATGCGATGATCAGGCCTGATCCGCGTCGTCCGTGCAGGCCGCAGATCACCACGGCTTCCGCCTGAGCTACGGTCAGGGCGCCGTCCCTGACGGGTCGAACGCGTTGTTCCAACCCGCGCTGTGCGTTCGTGTCCCTCCCTCCTGGCCGGTGAGTCAGCGCGTTCAGCAGGGAGGCCTTGCTTGCCTGTTGAGTGGGTCTTCTCACGCTGTGACGGGCTGGATGCCCGTGAGGGGGTGCTCTCGTCGTGCGCCTGCTTGCTCCGTCGACGGGGTGAACGGCGTTGGCGACGTGAACCTGTACGTTCCTGCTCAGCCTGTGTGGCAGCAGGCGCACCAACCGTCGTATCACCCGGCCTGGCCTTCACCTGCGTGGCCGTATCATCGTTGCGACCGATCTGAGCCTCGGGCGAACGAGGCCGACGACGGCGACGACGGCGCGAACGGTGCTGAGGTTCACCTTCAGCCACCGGTTGGGCCGCATCAGCCGGATGCGCCTGACGAGCTTGCTTCACGGCTTGTTTTTGATGTTTCTTTTGTTCATTTTGCGCATGCGGCTGCTGATGTTCCTTCCGATCTTCAGGTGTATCAGCGGCTCGGGCTTGCGTTCGACGACGGGGTCTAGGCATAACGACATAACTCCCTATGCATCACTCACTTCTTCCTGCCGAAGCGCAACCAGTTCACGCAACTGATCGGTATTCAACTCGGTGAGCCAGCTCTCACCGGTGCCAAGCACCTGCGCAACAAGGTTTCGCTTGCTTTCGATCATGGCATCAATCTTCTCTTCGAGCGTGCCACTACAGACAAACTTGTGGACTTGAACATTCCGAATCTGACCGATGCGAAACGCACGGTCAGTAGCCTGATCTTCGACGGCCGGGTTCCACCAGCGATCAAAATGAAAGACGTGGTTGGCGTGGGTCAGATTGAGCCCGGTGCCACCTGCTTTCAGCGAGAGGAGCAAGATGGGCGGCCCTTCAGCGGCCTGAAACCGACGCACCATCGCATCACGTTCACGGGCAGGGGTGCCACCGTGAAGAAAGAGGGTCTGGGTGTGCAACTGTTCAGCAAGATGGGCGGTCAACAGGTGGCCCATTTCGGCAAACTGGGTAAAGATCAGCGCCCGATCATCGGCGGCGAGAACCTCCTCTAACATCTCTTCGAGGCGCATCAATTTGCCCGAGCGTCCCTCCAACGCCGATCCATCTTTCAAAAAGTGGGACGGATGATTGCAGATCTGTTTGAGCCGGGTCAACATCGCGAGCACCAGGCCGCGGCGACGCGCCTGTTCGCCTTCACTGTCAGCCAGTTCAATCTGTTCAAGCGCATCGCGTACCGTCGCCTCATAGAGTGTTGCCTGTTCACGGGTGAGCGGCACATAGATCTTCATTTCAATCTTATCGGGCAGATCGCTAATAATCGTCGGGTCACTCTTGAGGCGGCGCAAAATAAAGGGTCCGGTCAGGCGACGCAGGCGTTCAGCAACCTGCGCGTCGCCAGTCCGTTCAATCGGGCGGGCAAAGGTACGGCGAAACTCGGTCTCACCCCCCAGATAGCCAGGATTAAGAAACGCCATGATGCTCCAGAGTTCAGTGAGCCGATTTTCCACCGGCGTCCCGGTCAGCGCAATGCGCGTCTCGGCACGCAACGCCCGTGCTGCCTGCGCCTGACGGGTATCGCTATTTTTGATATTCTGCGCCTCATCAAGCACCGCCAGACGCCATCTGATTGGCGTCAGACTCTCACGATCGCGGGTCAACAACTGATAGCTTGTCACAACGAGATCATAGTCGGCAACGGCGGCGGCCAGTTCTTTCCCCCGTAGACGGCCCACCCCCTGATGGACAAGTACCCGCAGCGCAGGAGCAAAACGGGCCACTTCACGCTGCCAGTTGCCTACCACCGAGGTTGGGCAGATGAGCAGGGTTGGGCCGCCAGCAGGGCGTGTTGCCCGTTCGTGCAGCAAGAGCGCGATCGTCTGCAACGTCTTGCCCAGGCCCATATCATCGGCGAGGCACGCGCCGAGGCTATAGCGGCGCATAAAACTCAACCACGAAAACCCGCGGCGCTGGTACGGGCGTAACTCACCGTGCAGGTCATCAGGCTGGGGCAACTCTTCCAATTGCTGAGAACTCGACAGATCGCGTAACAGTTCACCGAGGGCACCATCAGCCTCTAGTCCTCCAAAGGCCACCCCGCCCGGTAATGGCTCAGTCGCGCCACCGAGCCCCATGCGCAGCGCCTCGGCGACCGTCATCTGCCCACCCTGTTCAAAGAGGGTCAAGGCCTGGCGGGCCTGTTCAGGATCGAGCACAATCCACTCGCCACGCACCTGCACCAGGGGCTGTTTCAAGGCCACCAGTTGCTCAAACTCGGCGCGATCGATCGGATGGTCGCCTACACTCAATTCCCAACGAAAACTGACCATGCTCTCGAAACTCAGGTGCCCGGGCAGCTCAGAACGCTCGGCTTTGCGTCGTTTACCCTCGGTAGGCGTTGTTCGGGCACGCGCACGCAGGCGTCCCGCGCCGCCCCACCAAGCCGGCACGAGCATCCCAAAGCCACTCTGTTCGAGCAACGGGGCCGCATCCTTTAGGAACGCAAACGCCTCATTGATCGTCAGATTCGCCGCTTCGGGCGCCTTGCTATGGAGACTACGCTCGATCGCGGGTACAAAACGTGCCGCAAACCCAAGCCCGCGCAGCAAACGCTCTTGAGGTTGCGCAAAGCGCCGATCAAGAAAGGTGAATTCCTGACCGCGTTCACGCCAGATCTGCGTAGCTGACACAAGCAAACTCGGATCATCCACAGCCTGCAGCAGATACTTGAGCGACCATGGTGCCACCGGATCGGCAGGCGGCTCGAGGCGGAACGTAATCCGAAAGATCTCATCACCAGCCACATGCTCAGGGCCGACCCACTCTTGCCAAGCCTTAAGCAACTCCTCGGCGGGTGGTCCAGCCAGTTTCAGCACGGGATCGGGGCCAAGCAAGGCCGTCATCCACGCCGTACCTGGGGTCATGGGAGCCTGCCGCCAGCTCTCCAGTTTCTGAGCGGTAGCCGCGTCGGCGGCGGCGAGATCGCGAATAGCGGCATCAGCCATCGTTGCGAGAAACGAGTCAACCAGGGCACGCGGTGCGGGGGCGGCCTCGACGCGATCCACAAATGCCCGACAGAGCGGTGGCAAAGCGCGGGCAAGTGCCGCAACCTTCGCCGCTGTTGCCGGCACGGGGCGCGGCTGCCAGAAGGCCCGCACACGCGGTCCCTCACGCACTAGGGCAGGCAAGATCTGCTGGCCGGCGACGACTTCCATCGCCAGCAACGCACCCGCACGCCATGCCTGAAGATCGGCCCCGAGATCGTGACGATGGGCCAGTTCGAGTAACAATTCAAGCGCCTGAACCGGCGTCAAGAGTAAGCCACGAATACGCCAGGACGCCAGTCGCGGCTGCCCTTCTGGGGCCTCAACGCCAGCATTGCGCAATTCACGCAGCGGTAACGGCATCCGGCCAAGCGTTGGCAACCAGATGATCCGATCACGATCCGGAGGCAGTGTTGCGCACGAAGGTAACGACGCCACTTGTTCGTATAGCGCATCAGTCACCAGTTGAAACGGATGCATCTGCACCCGTGCCCGCCGACTACGCCGCACCGAAGGGGTTGCCTGCTCACCCCAGAAAAAAAACAGCCGTTCAGCCACCAACCAGGTGCCATGAAAAATCGCGGTCATTCGTTCTCAAGCCTTACAGGTATAGAGCGATCCTACACGATCCAGACCTCACACCCGACTACCCTCGGCTCGACAGAGGAGCGAGGGAGGCACAGGCCTGGGCAGGTGATCAGATCACAGCGACGACAACGTATCTCAGCAACGCCTCATCACTCATAGATACGAGCGAGGCCACGTGCCGTCTGCCGAAAGAGTTCCACCAGTTCGGGTGGTTCATACACGATACATGCATCGCCATAGCGCAGCAGTATCTGTCGGGTCTGCCAGAGATTTGTCACACGCGCCGTCACCTCGGCGCTGCCATCGTCGCGATAGTCAATCTGGGCCTCGGGAAAAGCGACAGCCACATCGCGGCGTCGAGCCACCTGAGGGAGCAACTGGTAGCGCAGGTCATACGAAGGTGGCATCATGCGTACCTGTGGCAGCATTGTGGGCAGAACCTCCACTGTCCCAGTCACAATCCGGTCAAGCCGATAATCAATCGCCGCATGGCGGGTCTCAGCACCGCGGGGAACAACGTCAAGCAGGGTTGCATCAAGGTATCCGTGACCTTCGGGGCGAAAGGTAATCCCATATGGCGCCACGTGGTGGCGACGGGGAAGCGCAAGATCAAAGATACCAAGATACGCAAAACTCAACTCGCGCCGTTCTTCAATCGCCTGCTTGACCAAGGCCAGGGTCTGTGGATGAATCGACGCAGCCGCACCACCAACACTCAAACGCAACGCACTACGGCGCCGCCGATGCTGTTGCTGGCGAGCGGGTGGCAGTAAAAGCACCACTCGTTCCAGCAGATCGCGCAGATTCGCGTGTTCAGACAAGCCACTCGCTTCAGGGAAACTTGCCTCAAGGAAGGCTAAGGCCTCCATGCACGGGTCAGGAAGATCAAGCAGCGCAAGTTCACCGAGATCCACCAGATGGTACTGACGGGTCATCCGGTCATAGCGGATCGCACAACCATACTCGCCTTTGAGGGCATCAAAGTCGTGCTTGAGGGCTGCTGATGCTGCCTCAGGGTAGCCCTGACTTCCGAGTTCAGCGTTGATCGCTTCGATTAGCGTTGCGCTTTTAGCAGGGCCACGTAACAACGTACGCACCAGCAGTAAACGCCGCCGAAAGGTGAGCCAGGAACTTCGTTTAATACCGCCGCCGCTCGGGGTGGTCATAGGTGCCATATCCCCTCGTAACGCGCTGTTCGACTTATTGTACCACATTCTGTGCACACGCGCTTATGCTGGTGCGATGCCTTCCAGGGCTGATGCAAAGTCAGCGACGGAACAGGAGGCGGTCGATGGCGGCTGCCAGCGACCGCTGCAACGCGGCCAG
>NZ_LYXE01000070.1 GCF_002532075.1 Candidatus Chloroploca asiatica
TGGTCGGGGCCAAGTCGCCCCGGCCGGGGCGACTTGGCCCCGACCAACCCCCAGCCGAAAAAATCGCCGATCGTACCCTCGGTGGGTTCATCCTCCCCGATACACCTCAGCAGGACGACGATAGTCCAGCGATTGATGCGGGCGTTCGTGATTATAAAAGTGCATGTATTCTGCGATCCTCATACGTGCCTCACGTGGACTTCCATACTCGTGGAGATACACCTCCTCATATTTCACTGATCGCCAGAGTCGTTCGGTAAAGATGTTGTCGTGGGCGCGTCCGCGTCCATCCATGCTGATCCTGGCTCCTGCGGCCTCCAATGTGCTCGTGAGCTGCAGACTGGTGAAATGGCTCCCCTGGTCGCTATTCCAGATCGTGGGCGTTGCCACCGTCAACGCACGATCCACGGCATCGAGCACGAAGGGCAGTTCCAGGGTCTCATCCAAGGCCCAACTGATCACGGAGCGCGAGTACCAGTCGAGGATGGCGACCAGGGAGAGCCAACCGCTCTGCAGACGGATAGACGTGATATCAGAGCCCCAGATCGCGTTCGGGGTGTGTGCCGTCACCCCGCGGATCAGGTAGGGATAGATGCGGTGTTGGGCGGCCCGCTTGCTCAGATTGGGGCCAGGGGTGATGCCCGCAAGCCCCATCTCGCGCATCTATCGTTGCACCCGTTTCCGGTTGATCAGCACCCCTTCCTCGTTCAGGATGACGGTCATCTTCCGCGACCCATAGAACGGATGGGCGGTATACAACGCATCAAGGCGGTGCTTGACGGCCACCTCCTCCGGCGATGGCGGCACCGGCTGGTCGTACAGACTTCGGCGACTGAGGCCCAGGAGAGCGGCCTGGGTACCCAGCGGGAGCGCCTCATCAGCGTGCTCGACCAGGGCACTACGTTCAGCACGGATCAATTCGGCAACTTTTTTTTTAAAAAATTGACATGCGTCGTTAAGCGCCCAATCTCTGCGTAGAGTTGTTCCAACTCACGAGCGTGAGCGGCCCGGAGCTCTGTCACCGAGTCCCGACGTTCGAACAGGTCAGGCAAGCTGGTCAGGGCAGCTTGCTTCCATTCGCGGAGCACCGTGGGGGCAACCCCGTGCTCGGCAGCGAGCTGATTGATGGATTTCGCTTCTTTCAAGAGCTCCAGAACCATCTGGGCCTTGAACGCGGCGGTGTAAACCTTTTTCATATGCCTATGATACGGAACCCTGGTCAGGTGAGTGTGCAGATTCTTGGGTCCATTATAAACCCGACAAACCAGCGCACGACGAGATTGCTGGCGAGATGCCAGGCCAGTTCGCGGTCGGAACAGCCCTCGGCCCAGGCGCGGACGATCTCGGCGCGGACGAACTGCTCCAGCGTGAAGGTCGGCGGCGCCCCAGGCGTACCCTCGGGATGACGATACGCGGCACAGGCCGCGACCACGGCCGCGGGATCATAGGCCAGGCCGATGCGCACCAGCGGATGGTCGCGCACCGTCGTCGTGAAGATCCGACGGAGGATGGTCGTCTCCGCCCAGATCAGGATCGGGCCAAGGAACGTGATGATCCAAGCTTGGAGCCAGCGCGGCACCGCGGGCAGATCGGGCGTGCCAGCCCGGAGGATTGGTGGTAGAATAGGGAGCATAACCGTCTTTTTTGTGTCCTTGATGCGGTTTTACTACAGTCATCATGCCACAAAAAAGCGGTTTTTCAAGCACGCAGATCGGCGATCCTTCGCACCCCGAACAGTTGCAGGTATTCTGCACCAGTCTCAAGCAGGGGGTCGAGACTGGAACGCTTCCAAACCTGCGCGCCAAATATAGCTGTGACGACCAACGCCCCGCAAAGCAGGGGGTCGAGACCAGCCCAACGCGGTCCAGATAGCGAAGCCGATGGCAGCACGTGACGACCAACGCCCCGCAAAGCAGGGGGTCGAGACGGGCAGTGCCCAGGCTAGCAGCGCGTCCAGGGCGTGACGACCAACGCCCCGCAAAGCAGGGGGGCGAGACCGGCGTCACCGTCACCACAGGGGTGTTGGTGGGCAGCGGGTGACGACCAACGCCCCGCAAAGCAGGGGGTCGAGACGACGATGGGGGATGCCACGGGCGTCCCGGTGGGAGCCGTGACGACCAACGCCCCGCAAAGCAGGGGTTCTTGGGAGATCTGCCGAGCGTATGCTGTGGGGATGTGGGGTAACGGGGCGTTGTCCGGCGCTCAACTGTCAGTCTGGGGGGATTATCCTTTTCACGGTGGGGCATGGGGTGGCAAGGAGCGATGCGGCGGGTTTCGCGCAGGGGGCCGTCCTTTTTAGGACAGGGGCCTCTCTTTGAACAGACAGGGTTCTATGCCGACAGGTCTGTGGGCGTAGCAGCAATGCGGTGGGGCGTTTGTCCAATGGATGGGCCAAGGGCTGCTGCGCCCCTACTTCCCGCCCAGCCCCGTAATGGCCGAGCGGCTTGCTTCGATGCCAAAGCCCCAGGCGAGGAGGGTGGCGTAGTCGGTCCAGAGGTTGGCCCCAAAGGTGGCGTTGTTGCCGTAGAGTTGCCCGAGTCCTACCAGCGCAAGGAGCACGAGCAGAAAGCCTGAGCTGAGCCAGAGTTCCCCTACGCGGCGTCCGCTTGCGTGCTGGGCCTGGGCTTCTGAGGTGGCGACCGGGGCAACCGAGGGCATCGTTGGCATGGCAAAAATACCAGGTTGCACGCCTCGTCCGCCGCCGAGGACAAAGGGCGCATCCGTGGCGTCGGGTGCTGGTGCTGGTGGAACAACCTCGGTCGCCAGGTTTGCGAGCTCGGTTTGCAGCAAGCTGCGATTGGCGGCATCGCTCGGGTCGAGCGTGAAGAGACGGGTTTCTAGGGCGCGGAGACGTTGCTGGAGCGAGGGATCGTGGCGGCTCTGGGTCAGCAAGCTGTCGATCTCTTCAAAAATGGCTTGATAGTCAGCGATGGCCTCCTGCTGCGCCTTCAGGCGACCTGCCACCGTGTCAGGCTCCTGGGTGCCCAGCGGGGCGTCGCGGGTGGCGTCCTTGAGATTCTGCTGCACGGTGTGGATGTAGGCCGTGTCTGTTGGCATGCTCGCGCTGGCGATGCGCTGCTCCAACTCTTTGATAAAGGTCGCCTGTGCGTGCCAGTTGGTACGATCACGCCGCCAGCGCAGCCAGATCGCTTCGGCGGTGCGGAGCTGGCTGTTCGCCTGCTCGAGATCAGCCCCTTGCAACGCGGCTTCGACATCAATCAATTGACGCTCGATCTGCTGGCGAAAGCTCGGGAGCAGTTCGGGATCGTTGCGGAGTTGGCTGCGCAGTCGCCCGGCACGAATCAGGATGTCGTCGTACGGGCGCACCTGCTGGCGATAATAGGTGAGCACGCCGCCGCCGGCAATGCCGAGCAGGAGCACCGCGAGCGCCCAGCCCCAGGGGTGTTTGACCTGCACCGTCACGGGGAGACTCAGGACATCGTTGGCAGAGGTGAGCAGTAGTTCGCCCTGATACGCACCGCTGGCGATGCTCCCCAGATCAAAGGTGGTCGTCACAGTCAGCACCTGGCCAGCCACCACCTGGGTTGCCGAGGTCTGGATGGTGATCTGCGGTGCAGGAATGGCCTGGCCCTGGTCGCTGATCAGATCCGTGGCAAGCCCTTGCAGCCCGGTGATTGGCATGGTGGCACGGATCACCGTCGTGCGCGTCAGGCGCTCACCCGTCACGCCAGCCGCACTGATGCGCGCTGGTGTCGCCGTCAGGCCACCCTGGGCCTGCGCTGATGAAGCCAGGAGCAGCCAGCACACCCCCAGACCAAGCAAGCACAGCAGCCATGTGTGGCGCATCACGATCTCCTTGGCGAACCTCACGGGCGTCGATCCACCACGATCATATCGCCAATGCCCTCAATACGGGCATTGGGTTCCTGGAGCGGCATGCCCTGTTCTACATTCCACCGGCGCAGGCCATCAATGACATGATTCTTCAGGTCGTCCACCGTCACGAAGCCTTTGTTGGCGCGATCCGCCGCTCCTTCCAGGCCATCAAGCAGGTAGTAACTGAAGACCCCATGCTGGACAGCGTGCCATTCCCGAGCGATCTGCTGCGAGGTGCTGGCGGCGAGTACCGCAAAACCTTCGGCCAGTTCAAAGCTATGGCGCAGAAAGTCCGGGTCGGTCATGCTGCGTCCGATCTCAATGCCGACATGGCATGCATCCAGCAGCAGCAGGCAGCGGTTTGCCTTGCTAGCGCGCAGTATCGCCTCAACCTCAGCAAGGGCCAGGGCCGACTGGGGCACACGAGCCCGCGTATTTTGCAACGCCAGCCAGCGTTGCCCGTCACGCAGCAGCCCGTGACAGGCAAAAAAGACCAGGATGAAGTCATCGTGCGCAGCACTGTCACAGATGCTCCGCAACTCTGCTTCCACGTTCTCCCGACTGGGAAAGCGATGACTCTTGGGGTCAAGCTCATCGTGCATAGCGACCACGGTATAACCGCCGTCAGCCAACTGCGTTGCGAGCGCGCGCACATCATTGACGCAATAGCGCAGCGTGGCATAGCTTGGCTCATTGTACTCGTTGATCCCGACCAGCAAGGCCCAGCGCTGCCGCACCGGGCCAGGCGGCGGGGGCGATGTGGGTGGCTGTGTCAGGGGATTGCCGCGGGGTGCAGGTGACGACGCGGTGGGATCGCTCGGCTCCACTGGCGCTGGTGCAGGAAGAGGGAGATCGATAGTGAGCTTCACTTCACTGCGTAGCCAACTGACCAACGCCTGCATCCGGAACGAGTCACCCTCAAACCCATCGATCGCCTGCACCAACTCTTCGAGGCCACCCTGATACTGTACGCACCGTTGCACAATATTGGCGACATCAGCCCTGAGCGCGGGATGACGGGCAATGCCTTGGCGAATACCATCACGCAACTGACGTACAATCAGCTCGCGGGTGCCCTGATCCGCAATGGCATCGCATGCACAGAGCAGGTCAATCAAGTGATTGCGTTGCGGGTTCGTGAGGACTGGTGGGGGCATAGGGGAGGCTCCTCGTGTGATCGCGCTTGGCAGAAATCAGCAGCAGAATTATAGCATGGACGTCCCCATCGATGGGCCAAACCGATCTGATATGGTATACTTTCGATCTATCTTCATTCATAGGTGAGTTCTGAAGCAAACGATGCCTGAGCCTTCCGATCAACTGACGCTGCGTTTTACGCCAACGCGCGATGGGGCGCGGATCAGGTGGGAGAGCGTGGCTGGGGGGACACGCACCAGTTCGTTGGTCGTGCCCTATGCCAGCGACGTGTTGCCCACCGTGCTCAAAGCGCTTGATGCCGCGCAACGCCCCGGTTATCCTGGCGTGGGGCCGGATGTGAGTCCGGAAGAGGTGCCGCACCTGGTTCGCGCTGGGCTTTGGGAGGCCGACCGGGTGGTGCCCGAGGTGCATCGGCGCGTTGGGCAGCGCTTGTATGCGGCGTTGATTGATGACCGTGACGGGGAACTCGCCCTGCGCCTGGCTCGTGAGTCGGCGCGGAGCCAGGGGAAAGCGCTGACGTATGTGCTGCGCTTTCCGCCCGAGGCGGTGGAACTGGCGGCGTTGCCGTGGGAGGCGCTCTGGGATCAGCGTCAGGCGTTGCTGCTGTCACGTGGGGGCCGTCAGCTTGATGCGCTCGAGCGTTATCTCGATCTGGATGAGGCCCTTTCCCCGCCCTTGCCAGCAAGCCACACGCTGCATATCTTGGCGCTCGCGCCACGCGCCGGCATTCCACCAGAGGTACGCGATGCCGAACGTGCCGCGCGCCTCCAGAGCTGGACGACCCTGCAGGATCAGGGGTTGCTGACCTGGGACGAACTCTCGCCCGTGACGGCGCGCACCCTGGATGATCGCATGCGCCGCGGGCCAACCCCCGATATTCTTCACTACTACGGCCACGGCAGCTATGACCACGGTCAGGGCTCCCTGGTCTTCGATAGCGAGGCGCGGGGGAGCAGGTATGAACTGGTGAGCGCCGGACGCCTGTCTGCCCTGTTGGGTGGCATCCGGCTCATCATGCTGTATGCCTGTCAATCAGCGATGGTCACCGCCGACCGGCACCAAGGGGTCTTCACTGGCGTGGCCCCGGCCTTGAGTGCCGTTGCCGAAGCGGTGGTCGCGATGCAATTGACGGTGCGCGTCACGGCGGCCACTCGTTTTAGCGAGGTCTTCTATGGTGAACTCGCCCGTGGTCAGTCGGTACAGGCCGCGGTCGCCGAAGCGCGCCGCTCGCTCTATGTGCTCGAAAGCGACGGCGCAAGCTGGTATGTGCCGACACTCTATCTTCGCACCCGCGAGCAGCGACCGCTCTATCTGGTGCAACCAGTCGCGGATGAACGACGGCCTCCCCGTGGCGGCACGCTTCAGCCTGAGGCCAACCCTCCAGATCACCAGGGACATTCCAACGGTGGCGCGTCATTGCCAGCGGCCCACTCAGAGGGACAACCAGCAGCGCCCACTGGCGATGCTTCATCACCAGCGGCCACCCCAGAGGGACAACCAGCAGCGCTCACTGGCGATGCTTCATCGCCAGCGGCCACCCCAGAGGAACAACCAGCAGCGTCCCCTGGCGATGCTTCGTCACCAGCAGCCACCCCACAAGGACACGCCATGCGTCAACTGACGATCCAAGAGCGAGGCCAGTTCGTTGAGCTTTTGCTGGCCTGCCCTGCAATGCAAGACAGCCACCAGCGCGGGAGTGTGCTCGACTTTCTTGAGGCCCACGTACGCAGCGCCATCCCCCGCCACGCCCAGAGCCGGGCCGATGTCTTGAGCATCGTCACCACCTGCAACAACTATCGTGGCGCACTGGACGCGTTGCTTAACGGGGTGCGCTTTTTTGATGAGGGCAGTGCCCCGATGCAGGCGGTTGATGATTTTTGGCGAGGCTTTGTGCCGACAGATGGGCCCACGCATACCATTGCCGCACCACAACAAGGCAGGGTCGCTGTCTATTTGGCTGCGCATCCGAAACTCCGCAGTGGCGTTGATGAACGCCCTGATGAGATCCTGATCGATTGGATCGAGGCGTTTGTGTCAGGCGATCCGACGCCGCTGACATGGGAGCAGCAGCTTTTCCCGGATCTCGAGCGGTATGTACGGATGTTTCGGCGCGAGCAGAAGAGCGTGCTTGCGCTGCGGGCGTTTGCGCGGAATGCGGCCGGGCTTGCGTTTGGGGCTGTTTTTTGTCAGCGTGCCGGTTTCCAGATCCACTACACCGATAATCGCCATCACGTGTGGCGCACCGACACGGCCATCGCTGTTCCATCACCTTTGACGCTCACGGAAGCTGTTGTGAACGAAGAGGGACACGATCTCGTCGTTGAACTCGCCGTCACCCAGGGAGCGACGAGGGTAACAGATGCAGTTGACCAATGGTTGCATTTACGCTCAGGCCAGGTTGCCGCAGGAGCGCACCGGCCCATCGGCAAACGCTTGCTCCTTGCGCTGCATCGCGAGCCCTCTGAACTGACGCCGGAAGAAGGGGCTGCGATGGCCCAGCAGGTATGTGCCTTGCTGAGCACGCAAAGCCGTCCTGGCGCAACCATTCACCTCTTTGGTGCGCTCCCGCTTGGGGTGTCCATCCTCATTGGCTGGGGGCTCAAAGCGGGCAGCCCGATCCAATGGTATGAACTGAATAGTGAAGGGCACTACCAGCCGGCGTGTGTGTTGCGCCCGTGAGGCACGGCTAGCGTGCCGGCGGTGCCATCGCGTCCTGATGCGGCGCATTGTCCAGCGCGCTCACGAGAGTCGGCCCCGCAGTGACGGCGTGCGTCTAGGTGAAGGGGGTGCATGTGTACTCGGATCTTTGGCGTATGATGTCGAACTTCCCCTGCTCACCCAACCTGTCCTCTTGCGCGGCCCACTCAACCGCAAGATCAAGCTCATCACGCGTCATGGTTTTGATGCGATAGCGCTTAGTACTCATAGAGACGGCCCTTTTTGTTGACGGCGTGCTGCTGCGCATATTGTAGCACGCACTGATGCGGCCTCCACAGAGCGCCGAGTCCACGGAACGACGCCGCCGCTGATGGCGGCGTTGTTCCCGGCGCAGGGCGTTGCTGACGCCGACCCCGCTGGACGATGCGCACGCGGTTGTGCGCGTGCATCACGATGCCTACCGTCTCCAACGACCAGATTAGCGTTATCCCACGCGCAACCAAAAAAAGGGCCAGCGCCGCCCGGCACTGGCCCTTCGTCATGCACTGAAAGGCGGTGGCTCCCCGCTACGCCAGCGCCTCCAGCGCGAGCAGGGTCACCGCGGCGGTGAGCGCCGGCGATGCGCTGAGCAGCCGGGCGGCGGCGGCGAGGCGTGCGGGAGGGAGGGCGAGGCTGGGTTCGGTCTGGTCGTTGGGTTGGCTCGCCAGGAGCGCCTGGAGGTCAGCGTGGGCTTGCGCGGCGAGCGCCTGGCAGAGTGCGGCGCACACGGCGGCGAGCTGAAGCGGCGGAAGCTCGGGTAGCGCTGGTGGCGGTGTGATCTCCAGGCGCACCGGTGCGGCCGGCGTTGGCGGCGTGGTGGTCTTCGCTGCGGGGCGCTGGCTGCGTTTGTTGCTGCGTGCGGTGGTGGTCGGGGCGGTCTCACGCGCTGGTGGCGCTGCCGCCGGTTGCGGTGGGGCGTGTTAAATGTCAACTAGATTTGCCGCCTGGTGTCAACTAGATTTGCCGGTTCCCGCTCCCTTCCCTCGTGACCTGCG
>NZ_LYXE01000071.1 GCF_002532075.1 Candidatus Chloroploca asiatica
TAGGGCTACGTCAAAGTGGTAGCCCATCGTGTATCCTTCTGAAGGAATGATCGAACGCTTCAGGAGGACACGATGGACCGAACGCAGTAGAGCACGCTGGTGGACGCCCTGGCCGTGGTTCCCGATCCCCGAAAAGCCCGTGGCAAACGCTACCCTTGGACCCTGCTGCTCACCCTGATTGCCGCCGGCCTCGCCAGTGGACAACAGACCGCACGGGCGATCGCCCACTGGCTGAGCCTGCACACCGACGAACTCATCGCCGCACTCCCACCGCTCGTCCGCATGCCGAGTGAGTCCACGCTCTTGCGCACCCTTCGGTTGGTGGATGTCACCGTCTTGGAAACGGCCCTCGCAGGCCTGACCGCACCGCAGACCCCCGCACATGGCGCACCAAGCGAGGTCGTGACACCACTCGGCACGCGGTTGCAGGCGTTTGCCGTCGATGGCAAGACCCTGCGTGGAGCCACCGCCTGTGGGGCCCCGACGCATCTGGTCAGCCTCGTGCAACATGGCAGTGGCACGACCGTCGCGCAGGTTGCCGTCGGCGAAAAGCGCAATGAATTGAGTGCCATCCCCGCGCTCTTCGCCGACCGTGACCTGACGGATACCATCATCACCAGTGATGCCCTGCATACCCAACGGAGTTTTGCCCGCGCCATCCACGAAGCGGGTGGGTACGACCTGATGATTGCCAAAGGCAATCAGCCACACCTGCGCGACGATCTCGCGCTGTTTTTCGAGCGACCCGCGATTGCGGCTGACCACGAACACCGGGATCAGGTTGAGACCGTGAGCAAAGGTCACGGGCGCTTGGACGTGCGGCGGTTGGAATGCATCACCACGGAC
>NZ_LYXE01000072.1 GCF_002532075.1 Candidatus Chloroploca asiatica
GGCGGGTGCCCTGGCGGGTGCCCTGGCGGGTGCCCTGGCGGGTGCCCTGGCGGGTGCCCTGGCGGGTGCCCTGGCGGCACTCGTTGTTGCCGGGTGCAGCCGTTTGCGCCGCTAGTTGCATGCACATGCTGCCAAATAGAGCGTATTTTTTATCCGGTTTCGCAAGATGCAATCGCCCTAGCGCCTTCAGCGATCTGCATTGACGCCTCTGGCGCAAAGTGTCATAATGACCCTGTACATTGCAATACTTTTGCGTCCCGCATCAGTAGTTTGTAACGTACGTTTCCTGGGGTTGTATCACCCTGAGTACTACATGGCCTTCAGACCTCACAGGTCTTGAAGACCTGTGAGGTCTGAAGGCCGGTTTTGTTGCTTCGACATGGTTTCAGGGTGTTGTAATAACGATTATATATGCATACACAAGTCCTTGATGGGCGTTACGAGCTTGAGCAAAAGATCGGTGAAGGAGGAATGGCCCGTATTTATCTGGGCCTTGATCGTCGTCTCAATCGACGCGTGGCGATCAAAATCCCGCATCGCCATTTTCTCAGTGAAAAGGATTTTCTTGAACGCTTTCGCCACGAGGCGCAAGCAGCAGCTATGCTCGCGCACCCCAATATTGTGGACATCTATGATGTCGGCCAGGATGGTGATGTTCACTATATTGTGATGGAATATGTGGATGGCACGGATCTCAAGACGATTATTCTGCGCGAAGGACCGCTGCCAGTCGCCAAAGCCATTGATCTCGCCACCCAGATTGCCCGTGGTCTCCAGGCCGCACATCGTGCCGGGATGGTCCATCGCGATATCAAACCCCAGAATGTGATCGTCACCCACGATGGTCAGGCCCACGTCACTGATTTTGGCGTCGCCAAAAGCCATCTCTCGACCGCCCTCACCGAGACCGGAATCTCGTTTGGGACAGTCGATTACCTGTCACCTGAGCAGGCCCAGGGGCGCCCGGCAACCATCCAGTCTGATATCTATGCGCTTGGCATTGTGCTCTACGAGATGGTGACCGGGCGTCTGCCTTTTAGCGGCGATAACGCGGTGGCCGTCGCGATGAAACATGTCTCTGAGCCACCGGTTCCGCCACGTCGTTTGAATCCGGCGATCCCGCCTGGTCTTGAGGCCCTAATCTTGCGCGCACTGGCGAAGGATCCCGCCCAACGCCCCCGCGACGCCCAGGAATTCATCAATCTCCTGAGCAACTACAGCCAGTCGGCCCAGCAAGAGACAACGGTGAATCCGTCGCTGGCGCAAACCACGATCGCCACCCCGCCAGTGCGTCCATCCTCAGGCACCAGTAGTTCTGGGCGTTTCCCGGTACCACCAGCACCGCGCTCGACACCAGCACGTGCCCCACGGCAGGAAGGCCCGGGCTGTGGAGTCTTTCTTGTTGGTATGCTCGTGCTTGGGATGCTCGTCGGGATGATCTATCTCTTCAGCAGTGGGATGTTTCAGGGTGTCATCGGTAGTCTTTGGGGCACAGGAGGCAATCGCCCAACGCCAACGGTACCATCAGCTGTCACGCCAACGAGTATGCCGGATGAGCCAACGCCAACAGTATCACTCGACGTGGGCATTCCGAATCTGATCGGGCTCAGTGCCGAAGCTGCCGAAACATCGCTGCGTCAATTGCAACTTGAACCAGTTCGCCGTGAGACTTTTGATGCCACCGTCGCTGCCGGGCAGGTTGTGAGCCAGGAAATCGCCCCAGGCACCCTGGTAATGCCAGGCGAGCGGGTGACGTTTACCGTCAGTCTTGGCCCGCAACTTGTTGAAGTACCCGATGTGATCCGCACCCCCGCTTCCAACGCTCGTTCACGTCTCACCGGGGCCGGCCTCGGCGTTGAAGTCGTCGAAACGCCAAGCACCACAATTGACGTGGGCTTTGTGATTCGCCAGACCCCTGGGCCCGGTCTCCGTATCCCCCAAGGCCAGGTTGTGGTGCTAACGGTGAGCCAGGGCGATGTCGTGCGTTTCCCTAATGTGATCGGGTTGCAACGCGACCAAGCCGAGCAGATTCTCGGTGATGCACCGGGCCTTACGCTGATCTACGTCGATGAACAGGGGCGCGATCGGCTCATTGATTATGATCGCTTCCGTGACAACGAAGTCGTGAGTGCGCAAATTGCCGATGGGCCACCAGTACGCAATGGCGACTTGCTTCCTCGCGGTAGCCGGGTGATCCTCGGGGTCAAAGCCCCCGGTGGCTAAACATTGATACGACAAAGAAACCGCCAGCAAAATTGGCGGTTTCTTCGTCGTATCAATGGGCTCTACGTTTAGTCTTGCTGCGCCTCAACAGCCACCTTCTGCAGTTTTTCAGCCTCTTCGAGCAAGAGGCGGCGCTCAGAAACAGCAAATGTGCCATCAGCCTGCTTGCGCCATTCTGCATTAACTTCATACGCCCACTGACCAGCCGGTGTGCTGATCCAGCGAGGAGCCTTATAACGTCGTAGTTCCAGGGATGATGACATGAACGGATCTCCTTACCAAAGTTTGGTTGATAGTTCTACTTGATTGTAGCTAAAACAGTTACAGTAGGATAGAATCAAATATAGTATACCATTGCTTGATAACAAGGTGTTTGCAGGAATGTGCTCGCGAGGTAACAAAAGTCTTATGTACCTTTTTGATCCCCACCACGTACGCCCTTTGTTTCCTGCCCTGTCCGAGCTCGTTGCCGGTCGTCAGGCGGTCTTCTTTGATGCGCCCGGTGGTACCCAGGTGCCCCAGATGGTGATTGATGCCATCAGTGACTATTTGACCCGGCGCAATGCCAATACCCACGGGGCGTTTCTGACGAGCCAGCGTACCGATGAGACGCTTGCCGCTGCCCACGCAGCCATGGCCGATCTGCTCGGCTGTGCCCCCCACGAGACGGTCTTTGGGGCCAATATGACGAGTCTGACGTTTGCCCTGAGTCGCGCCCTCGGGCGTACCTGGGGGCCAGGTGATGAAATCATTGTGACCCGCCTCGACCATGATGCCAATGTGGCCCCCTGGCGTGCGCTCGAAGAGCGCGGCGTGACCATCCGTGAGGTCGATGTTGATGTCGAAGATTGTACCCTCGATATGGCAAGCTTCGCGGCCTTGCTCTCGCCGCGCACCAGGCTGGTCGCTGTGGGCTATGCCTCGAATGCCGTCGGAACAATCAATGATGTCGCTACGATCGTACGCCAGGCCCGTCAGGTCGGGGCACTCACCTTTGTTGATGCTGTGCATTATGCCCCCCACGGCCCCATTGATGTCCAGGCGCTTGACTGCGATTTCCTCGCCTGTAGTGTCTATAAATTCTTTGGCCCCCACGTCGGGGTGCTCTATGGCAAAGCCGAACACCTCGAACGCCTGCAGCCCTACAAAGTGCGCCCCGCCGCCAACACCTCGCCCGAACGCTGGATGACCGGTACCCAGAACCACGAGGGGCTGGCAGGCACCGTGGCTGCCGTTGCTTACCTC
Source organism: Candidatus Chloroploca asiatica (assembly GCF_002532075.1). GTDB lineage: Bacteria > Chloroflexota > Chloroflexia > Chloroflexales > Chloroflexaceae > Chloroploca > Chloroploca asiatica. Next base: position 3,469 of record NZ_LYXE01000072.1, read on the forward strand.
GCTAGTCTTGCCCAACCAGACAGCGCCAATCGACGCACCGCCATCCAAGAGGCAATGCAGAGCATCCAGGCCTACGAACGCACGCTGAGCGAGCGCCTGGTTAGCGGGTTACTCCAGATTCCCGGGCTCACCTTTTATGGCCTGCGCGAACCCGAGCGCTTTGCCGCACGCACACCCACCGTCTCTTTCCGGCTAGAAGGCTATACTCCACGTGCCATCACCGAGGCGTTGGCCGCCCGCGGCATCTTTGCCTGGGACGGCAACTACTATGCACTGAGCCTCAGTGAGCGCCTCGGCGTTGAAGCCCACGGGGGCATGGTGCGCATCGGTCTGGCCCACTATCACACCGTCGAAGAAGTCGAGTACCTGCTTGCCGAGCTCGAACAGTTAGCGACAACCCACTGATATGCAAAAATCACCCCTGCTGGCGATCTTTCTGGTCGTCTTTATTGACATGCTCGGCTTTGGCATTATTCTGCCCCTTCTGCCGTTTTATGCCGAACACCTCGGGGCAAGTGAGGTGCAGGTTGGTTTGCTGCTGGTCACCTATGCCGCCGCGCAGTTTGTTGGCGCACCAATCATCGGGAGCCTGTCGGATCGGTTTGGACGCCGCCGCATTCTTGTCCTGAGCCAGGTTGGCACCGTCCTGGGCTTTGTGCTGCTTGGCCTGGCAACCTCGCTGCCGATGCTCTTTCTGGCCCGTTTTGTCGGCGGCATCATGGCCAGCAATATCACCGTCGCCCAGGCCTACATCAGCGACGTCACCGACGAGAGCAATCGCGCCCGTGGCCTGGCGCTGATCGGGGCGGCATTTGGCCTGGGCTTCATCCTCGGGCCAGTCTTTGGCGGGATCCTTGCCACCTTTAGCTTTGCGATGCCTGCTTTTGCGGCGGCGGCCGTTGCTTTCGTGTCGCTGCTCGTCACGCTTACCGTCTTGCCAGAACCACCCCAGCGCCGCCGCAGTGGTCAGGGCGGTCCCATTGCAACCTTCAAGACGATCTTCAGGCTCAGCCAGCGCCCCGTGTTAAAGCCTCTCTATCTGACCGGGTTCCTGAGTGCGCTGGCCCTCATCTTTTTTCAGAGCTGTTTTGCCCTCTACGGTGAACGTCGCTACAGCTTTGGCCCGCGTGAGATCGGCCTCTTGCTTGCCTATGTCGGCGTAATTACCGTCATTTTGCAAGCAGGCTTTACCGGACGCCTCGTCAAACACTTTGGCGAAGAACGCCTCATCATCACCGGAACGATCTTGCTCTATGCATCGTTAATGATCACGGCGATCGCCTGGATCTGGCCGATCCTGCTCATCTCATTGATGCTTGTCGCCCTTGGCTCAGGACTGATTGGGCCAAGCCTGCAGAGCCTCTTGATCCGCACCAGCGAGGCCGACGAACGCGGTCAGGTGCTGGGGGTCTACACCTCACTCGATAGCCTGGCCCGCATGGTTGCGCCTATCCCCGCCACGTGGATGCTCGGTGCCGTTGCTCCGGGGGCGCCTCTCGTGCTCGGGGGCGTGCTCGCCGCGCTCGCGGGGGTCGTAGCCTACGGCGTCTACCGTCGGCGGCCCGTCCTCCCCCACGCCATCTGAGCCTCAACGCAAACCAAACGATGTGTGCGCACGAGGCCGAGCGACGCTCGGCCTCGTGCGCACACAAGCTTACCCACTCACGACGCAATTGCGCCCCTGCGCCTTGGCCGCATACAAGGCCTGATCGACACGATCAATCACGTGCTCAATCGACTCGTCACTCGGCCGATGCTCAGCAACCCCAATGCTCACCGTCACCTTGATCACGCCACGCTCGGTCGCCACCTCAAGCTGGCTGATCTGCTCACGTAACCGCTCGGCTGTCGTCGTTGCTGCGTCAAGCCCTGTATTGGGCAACAACACAATGAATTCTTCACCGCCATAACGCCCAATCACATCAGCCGACCGCATTTGTTCAATCGTAGCCCGCGCCACCTCTTGCAAGACCAGATCACCCGCAGGATGCCCAAAGCGGTCGTTCACCTGTTTGAAGTGATCAATATCAAACATCATCAACGCGAGCGGACGGTGATAACGGACTGCGTTATTAAAATTGTGTACCGCCAGCGCAAAAAAATGACTCCGGTTGAGCACCCCCGTCAGCCAGTCGGTGCGCGCAAGATACTCCTGCCGCACCAGGGCCTCTTTCAATTCGCGATTGGCAACTTCGAGGGCTGAGCGCGCTTGTTCCAGCGCCAGGTGGGTGCGTACCCGCGCCAACACCTCTTCGGGGTGAAACGGCTTGGTAATATAGTCAACCCCACCCACCTGAAACGCTTTGAGCTTATCATCCGTATCGCCAAGGGCACTCAGGAAAATAATCGGAATGCTGCGCGTCGCCTCGTCAGCTTTAAGTTGCTCGCATACGCTGTAACCATCAAGATCAGGCATACGAATATCAAGCAAAATAAGATCAGGTGCTGAGGCACGTACCGCTGCCAGCGCTGCCGTGCCCTTGGTCACTGGGCGAACTTCATACTGATGGTCAGCCAGGAGTTGCGCAAGCAAGCGCAAGTTCGCGGGTGTATCATCAACGATCAAGATCGTTGGTAACTTTGGTGTTGTCATAGTGATTCTGACCCTGGCATCTCAAGCCAGGCAAGCAAGGTTTCATACGCAAAGTCATCGATCCAGGTTGCCATCTGCGTAGCTAAATCAGGATAGTTCACCTTTATCTGATCGATCAGCGCATGCATCTGGGCAACATTGGCTTCAACGGCTGCCTGACGCAATTGGTCACGCCAGATCGGATCAAGGCTATACATTGCTCGATCTCCCGCAGACGGATGGGTGCCGTTAGTTGGCTGGGTTTCATAACAAAAGTGGGCACCCAGATACTGTTCGATCATCGACACAATTTCGTGCTCACGAAATGGTTTGGCAATGAAAGCATCGCAACCAGAAGCGAGAATGTGCGACTGAGCCTCGCCAAAGACACTCGCCGAAAGGGCAATAATCACCGGACGCAAGAGCGTCGGATCATCCTCGCAAGCCCGGAGGATATGCTGGGTTGCATCAATGCCATCCATCACCGGCATCCGTAGATCCATCCAGACGACGTGAGGCTGCCAGGCACGCCACCGCTCGACTGCTTCAGCGCCATTTGGCACACTCTCGGCTTCAAAGCCAAGTTGCTGCAATAGCGCCACTAGCAAGCGTGCATTTTCAGGACGATCATCGGCGATCAGCATACGGTAGTGGGGTTGATCGGGCTCAAGCCCAGTTGCGCGCGCGTGGCTCGGCAGAGGCACAACCGACTCAGTTGCGGAACTTTCCACCTGCAACGGCAGTGTCAGGGTAAAGACCGAGCCTTCACCCAGAATTCCGCTACTTGCCGCAATCAAATCTCCGCCCAGCAACTGCGCAAACTCATGACTGATCGTCAAGCCAAGCCCAGTGCCTTCGCGCATTTTGTTGGATGTCGATGACTGAATGAACGGGTTGAAGATCGACTCCAGATCATCAGGCTCAATGCCAGTCCCTGTATCCTGCACCTCGAAGATGAGTTGCGGAACCGGTAAGATCGCGGTGCGTACCCGCAGGCTCACCTGACCAACGGTGGTGAATTTGATCGCATTGCCCAGCAGGTTGATCAAGATTTGCCGCAATTTGGCCTCGTCGGTGATCACCAGCGTTGGAACAGTCGGTGCCGCCTCGATGTTCAGGGCCAACCCTTTGCTCTCGGCACGCAGCCGAAAGAGGATCCGCAGGTCGTCAAGCAGCCGCTTGACGACAACCGGGCCAGCCAGCAACGAGTGGCGACCAGCCTCGATCTTCGCCATATCGAGCACGTCGTTGATGATATGCAACAGATGCTCACCACTACGGTTAATCGTATCAAGATTCTCGTGCTGCGCCGGGGTCAGGTTGGGATCACGCGTCATTAATTGCGAAAACCCGAGAATCGCATTGAGCGGCGTGCGCAATTCGTGGCTCATATTGGCAAGAAAGACGCTCTTGGCATGATTGGCTGCTTCGGCCTGCTGCTTGGCAACCAGCAATGCCTCTTCAACGCGCTTGCGTTCGGTGATATCCTGGCCCTGCGCAATCGTCGCCAGCGGCGTCACCCCGTCCGCCTCAAACAGCGTCGCCGAGTTCCAGAGCACCGTCCGCAGCGACCCATCACGATGCTGGATCTTGATCTCCACGGTTTCCCAACGCTCACCGGTCAGCGTTTTGCGAATGAGCATCATTGATGGTTCGGCAAGGTCTAGCGGAAAGAGCAACGACAGGAATTGCCCTTTGATCTCGGTTTCACGCCAACCAGTCAGGTCTTCAAAGGCGCGATTGAAGCGCGTCACGCGAAACTGTGGATCCCAGACGATGATCGGCGCATTGGCATAGTTGATCAGGTTCTCGAGATAGGCGTTAGTCTCACGTACCGCCATTTCACTCCGTTTACGCTCAGTGACATCACGCGTTACGCCCAGAATTTCGACCTCACCCTGTTGGTTTCGTACGTAGGTTGTCACGACCTCAGTATGGATGATATGGCCGTCTTTGTGCGGTTGATCAATCTCGTTGATCCGTGCGATCGTTCCTTCAGGCAAGGCCAGAAATGCATCCAGGTGCTGGCGCAGTTCCTCCTCCACCAGACGTCGCGACTCCTCGGTCAGGGCTGCCGTCACCGGCTCGACCATGATCTCTTCGGGGGTGTAGCCACGTAGCTTCTGCACCGACGGACTCACGTAGTTAAAACGACCACTCAATGGATCCATCAGCCAGATCACATCCTGGGTATTTTCTGAGATCAGCCGATAGCGTGCCTCGCTCTGTTGGAGTGCCTGCTCGATCCGTTTGCGCTCGCTGATATCATACGCCACCGTGATCATATGGGGAACACCTTGCAACGAGATGACCTTGACCGAAATCACTGCCGTAAATTCAGTTCCATCTTTACGCAAGAGTTCTACCTCAACATTTTGACAAAACCCTTGCGTCTGGATCAGATCGAGAATCTGATTGCGATCTTGTGGGTTCTTCCAGATTTTGATCGTACCCGCATTCTTGCCAATCACATCCTCTGGGGTAAAACCAGTGAGGCCAGTAAAACCTTCATTGATTTTGACAACATACCCGCCTTCTACATAGGTAATGATTACGGCCTCAAAGCGCGCATTAAAAATGGCCTCCAGGTTTTCACGTGCTTCACGGTTTTCATTATGCAACTGCTGATTGACCAGTAGAATGAAGCCGAAAGTCCAGAGGGTGGTGGTGCCAAGCGCGAGCAGATAGGTCACAGTTTCCATCGGCGAAAGCTCAAGCCTCGCCGCATCCATGCTGTACACCAACGGCTCAAAGCCACGTAAGCCAAAGAAGATGCCATTGGCCAGAAAAATAAACGCCAGAAAAGAGGACGCGCTCGGTAGGACCGTACCTCTGTTGCGCCACAACGTCCAGGCGATCAAACCTGAGAAGAGCACCACGCTGAACGAGAAGAGGATGCGGCGGGCAACCAGGCTATCAAGACCATAGATCAGGGCGACAAGGGCCAGCAGAAAGCTCGCCCAAAAGGCAAGCAGAAACCCACGCTGCTCACGCTCACCAAAAAACCGCACGACACCAATGTAGAGCCCCGTGATGCCTGCCAGAAAAAAGATGTTGCTGGCAAAAATAGTAACGGTGCCAAGAATGCGCTGCTGAGACAAGGCGTAGGTCACAAAACCCAGGGTGAGCGCCCCCATACCTAGCGCCCACCAGCCCACGCCAGGGCGACTCTGGTTGACCCAGGTGAGACCAGTAAGCGCTACCACTTGCAGCAGGTTAGCGATGATCAAGGTGATCGAGAGGGTGAGTGCGTCAATATTCATAATCAATATTCATAGATGCTTCGCTGCGCTCCTAAGCAACAAAACCTTATGGTCGGAGCGCAACGGCTCCACGGTCATTCCGAACGGAGCCGCAGGCGCAGTGAGGAATCTTCACGGATCTGCATGGAAGACCCCTCACGTTCGTTCGGGGTGACCGTGCAGACTACGTATATGCCATGAAAAGTCATATAATTAAGTATAAATATATGTACGCACGTTGTCCATCAGTACTCATACGGATGCATCCGTAAGATTCGCGCCACGTACGGTCAAGAGCCATCCCGTCTGTTCACGCACACGCGTGACGGCCTCGGTCAATTCAGCCCTGCTACACGCGCCCTGAACCCGCACAACCACCTCGCAGGTGGCATTCTGCAAGGCCGGCGAACTTTGCGCCGTCAGGCCTGGTGGCAAGGCTTCACGCGCCGCTCGCATCAGCGCCTCCTGGTGAGGTTGCGGCCAGAGGCGTACGGTCCAGCCGATAAACGCTGCCAACTCAGCGAGTTGTGCTGTATAGGATGAACGAGCAACCAGGGGAAAATAGAACCGCAGCGTGATGACCCGCGTTTGCTGGTCAGCACTCGCTTTGTAGCAACCGCTCGCGGGGCCAAACCAGGTACGCGCAGTGCTCAGGGCAAAGTTGAGTTCGCTTGGCACAGCCCCTTCAGGCGGCGCAAAACTCGCCTCATCCACCACCGCGGGCACTTCAGCCGCCTGCGGCACCCCGGGCACTCTGAGCGTCAGACGTAGCCCAGTCCGCTGCTGAAAGGCCGCTTCAACCGCAGCAATGGTTGCCGGATCGACGCTACCCTGACAACGCACTTCAACCCTTCCTTCATCCTGGTAGATCGCCGGGCTCCGCTCGGCCTGCAAGCCATCAGGGAGCAATTCGAGCGCCAGGGCGGCGAGTTGCGCCTGGTGCGGATACGGCCAGACCGTGACGGGGACACCTGCTTCGGCAGCGATCTGCGTGATCGCCGCAGCATCACGTTCCGCAGCGACCACCGGAAAGAAGTAGCGGAGCATCACCGCCCCGGTCTCGGCATCAATGCTGCGCTGGTAGAGATCGGGGGCAGACCCAAGATGCTGATCAATGATCGCCTGGATGCCCGCACTATTGATCCGTGGCCCGGTGCGACGACCACCACCCGCCGCCAGCGCCCGGCGCACCTCGGCAGGGGCAGGCAAGCGCCACAAACCCGGAGCAAGGGGCAACGGCATAAAATAGGCGCTGCCAGCTTCCAGGATCGCCCCGGCCTGCGCTTCCTGCTCACTGGTAACCTCTGGGCCATACCAGACCCGCGCAAGCTCACGTACACTCATCGTCTGCATGCCCGAACCATCACGCAGCGCCGTCCAGAGCCGTTCGAGTCCGGCGGTCTCAAGCGCGTCACCGTTGCCCAGGGTATGGGCAGACTCGGCAGGTTCGGGCGAAGGGGGAAGCACCACACGTCGTCCCCCTCGCGCGGACGGCGCAACCGTCAACGTCTGACCATCCTGAGGGGAAACCAACTCGGCTAGGTCAGTGAGGCGTGCCGCCAGCGCCGCACGCGCCTCGGGATCGCCATGCACCAGCGCAACGGTACGCGGCTTGAGCGTACGCACCAGCGCAGCCAGTTCGTCGCCATCGGCATGCGCACTAAGCCCATAACGCCCGATCTGGCAGGCCACCCGCACCGTACGCGCTCCAAACGTCATCTGGCGCCGCTCAGGCTGCGCATCAGCCAAATCAAGCAAGCGACGCCCCGGTGCCTCCTCGTCGAGGTAGCCACTAAAGAAGATCGCCGCCTGCGGCTGCTCGGCGAGGCGCTCGGCATACCAGACCGACGGGCCGCCGGTGAGCATCCCCGATGAGGCAATGATCGCAGCGGGCGGCCCGGTCAACACACGTTCACGCTGGATCTGATTCTCGACGGGCTGAATCCGACTGCTAAAAAAGGGCCGCCCGCCGCCCAACACATAACGACGGAGCGCGGGGCCAAGCGCATCAGGAAACGCGGCGTAGGCCGCACAGACCGAACGAACCAGTCCATCAACGGCAATGGGAAACGGCGGAATCACGCCATCGCGCTGAGCGGCGCGCAGAATCAGAATCACCTCTTGCGCCCGCCCGAGCGCAAAGGCCGGAATCAAACAGTGGCCGCCCCGTTCGATCACCTCGGCCACCGCCTCGGCCAAGCGGCGCTCTTCGATCGCCCGATTAGGATGCAACCGCGCCCCATAGGTACTCTCGAGCACCAGCAAATCCGGGCGTAGCGGTGCAGGTGTCGCCGCCCCCAGGATCGTCCGTTGCGGCGTGATGCTGACATCGCCGCTGATCACCAGACGCCCATCCTGGGCCTCAAAGCCGAGGCTCACAGCCCCGGCAATATGGCCAGCACGCTGCGCATAGATCAGTACATCGGGCAACTCGGGCAAGCGCTGCTCACCCATGGCAAGCGGACGGAGGCGGCGCAACGTCGCGGCAACCAGCGCATCGTCATACAGAGGCAACTCAAGTTCGTCGGCGGCACGGCGGGCCATCACCCGCACAGCATCACCGAGCATCACCTCCATCAAGCGCAGGGTCGCCGCCGTCGCATAGATCGGCACCCCCGGAAAGCGATCAGCCACCAGGGGCAAAGCACCAATATGGTCAGCATGGGCGTGCGTCACCAAAATAGCATCAAGGTGAATTCCATCGAGGGCAGCCAGATCAGGCAAACGATCGCCGCCATCCATACGCACCCCGGCATCAACCAGCACATGCCGCCCCCCAAGCGCAACCAGTTGGCAGGTCGCACCCACGCCACTCGCACCACCAAGAAACTGGATCTGCATATCATTCACCTGCTGTCAGCTACGCTGGCAGCGTGCGCCAGCAAAAGAGTCGTTCCTTCGCGGAAGAAACCAGGAGGGAGTGCCGACTTCAGTCGGCACTCCGGTACGCCCGATGGAATGGGTAAAACCCAGAACGCCTCGGCGACGGGCTGCAAAGCCTGCCTGCGCCGACTCGCTCAGGCCATGCAGGTGGCCTTTGCAAACCAAAAGCCGCGCCGTTCACGGCGACGGAAGAAAATGCAATCGCCCTAGGGCGACGCCGCTCTAGCAGAAAAGCCCGCTGCAAGCATGTTACAATACCATAAGAAGATATGGCTGAGGAAGATATGAGCCCAGAATTATCCCAGGGTGTTGCCCCTGCAACACCTCTGCTAACGATGCAACGTGAGGTCGTGCGCCAGGCCATGAGCCGGTCGTTTGCGCTGACCATGGACGAGTTGCTGATTCTACGCGACCTCGATGGTCAACCAATGCGCCCGATGCAACCACCGCCCGGTGTCACACCCCGCGCCTCAGCAGCCCTGCTCTTGCTCTATCCGAGTGAGGGTGAACTCTGGCTCCCCCTGACCGTACGCTCGGCCCGCCTTACCACCCATCGCGGCGAGGTCTCGCTACCAGGAGGACGGACTGACCCGGAGGACGATGGCCCTATCGGAACCGCCCTCCGCGAAGCCTGGGAGGAACTGGGCATCAGGACGAGTTATGTCGAGCCACTCGGTACGCTGACACCTTTTTATATCCCCCCAAGCAATAGCCGACTCACCCCGGTGGTCGGCCTCAGCCTCGTTGAACCTGACCTCCATCCTAACCCCGACGAGGTTGAGGCTGCCTTCAGTGTGCCGCTCAGATGCCTCTTTGACCCAGCGATAGTCCAGGAGGAGATCTGGGAACGGGGCCAGACACGCATGCGGGTGCCCTTTTTTGCCCTCGAAGGCTATAAAGTCTGGGGGGCCACCGCGCTCTTGTTAAGCGAATTGCTAGCCCGCATGCGCCGAGTCGGTTTCAGTTGACACACCCCCCGGCTAGGGTATAATGAACCTACATCAAGCATCCGTACAAGGTACCTTGCTATGCCATGCGCTCTCATCAGAGGGTTGTTCAGGCAAAGATAGCAAAAGGAGTGAATCATGTTAGGACTGGGATGGGGCGAATTAATTGTTATTCTGGTGATTGTGATTGCCATATTTGGTGCCGGACGCCTTGCTGGCCTCGGGAGCGCCCTTGGGGGCAGCATCCGTGAGTTCAAGAACGCCGTGAAAGACGATGATGCAGCACCAACCACGACAACTGAGACCAAAGCCGAGCGCGAAAGCAAGGTGTAACATCCACACCGATGATGGGCTGTTGGCCTGACCAGACACGTTGTTGGCTTGCATAGTGTGGGGCATCAGAGAGGCGTGAATCTCCGCTGCTCTGTTGCCCCTTTCTTTTTTGTGCCGGTTGCTCATCAGATGAACCGAACTTTTTGTGGAACAAAAACATGGCAGTTGATTATTTTGACCAGGCAACCATCCAGGTACAGGCCGGCACAGGCGGATCTGGCGCAGCAACCTTTCGCCGTGAAAAATTCGTCCCCCGCGGTGGGCCCAATGGCGGCGATGGTGGCCGTGGAGGGCACATCTATCTGTTCGCCGACCCGAATCTCAATACGTTGCTCAGTTTCCGTTACGAGCGCTCGTTTCGTGCCGAGTCAGGTGGCAATGGGCAGAAAAATAAGATGTATGGGCGTCAGGGCAATGATCTGGTGATCAATGTCCCGCCAGGGACGGTTGTCCGTGCCATGATCGATGGTCAAACCTACGAGGTTGACCTCGCACGCCCCGGGCAGCGCTTGCTTGTTGCGCGTGGTGGGCGCGGGGGCCTTGGCAATGTTCACTTTACCTCATCGGTGCGCCAGGCACCGCGTATCGCTGAACTCGGTGAGCCAGGGCAAAAGCTGACCATCGAGCTCGAATTGAAGCTCATTGCGGATGTTGGTCTCGTTGGCTTTCCCAATGCCGGCAAGTCAACGCTGCTCTCGGTCATCAGTGCCGCTCGCCCCAAGATTGCGAATTACCCTTTTACGACGCTCCAACCCAATCTCGGCATGGTTGATGTGGGGGAATATGATCGTTTTGTGGTTGCCGATATCCCCGGTTTGATCGAGGGTGCCCACGCAGGTGTCGGCCTGGGGCACGCTTTTTTGCGCCACGTCGAGCGTACCCGCGTGCTTATTCATATCATTGATGCCGCCGGGGTCGACGGGCGCGATCCAGTCACCGATTTCCATCAGATCAACGAAGAATTGCGGCTCTATGAGCCTGAACTGGCCCAACGCCCCCAGGTCGTTGCCTTCAATAAGGTTGATCTGCCCGAGGCCCGCGCAAATCTCGCCCGTCTGCAGCACGAGCTTGGCCTTGACCCCGAAGATTGTTTTGCGATCTCAGCGGCAACACAGCAGGGCGTTGACCACCTGTTACGCCGCGTAGCAACCCACCTGCGGGCTATGCCAGTCTCTCATCTGGAACCGGTTGAACCCGATGAGCCACCCCTCACCTGGCCGATACCTGAGGTCGAAGAGAATGCCTTCTCGGTTGAACCCGAAGGCGATGGCTGGCGCGTGCGCGGCATCAAGATCGAACGGCTGCTCAAGATGACCAATTTTGACCAGATCGAGGCCGTTGATCGCGTACAACGCGTCTTTGAGGCGACCGGGATCAGTCAGGCCCTCCTTGAGGCTGGCCTCCACGAGGGCGATATGGTCTATATTGGTGATATCGAGCTCGAATGGGATAGCCAGCGCTTTGAGTGAGCCCAACGCACGATGACACAGGCAGATCCTCCCAACCGCCTGTCCAGGATCATTGTTCGTCTCTGGCCACAGGCCGTCAACCTGCCACTCCGCGATTTTACCATCTTGCAACGCGAGGTGGTAGGCACCCTCTATGGGATGGTGCTCTTTGCGTGTATGCTTGGCTGGCTCACCCTCGCCACTGATCGCGCTGACGTGCGGGCCAACTGGCTGCTGATGCTCAGCGGGATCATCTTTATCGTCATTATCAATCAGTTGAGTTTCTTCTGGATTCTCCGCCAGCCTGATGGCGAGACCGAGATGATCAGTGGCAATCTGAGTGTCTTGATCGGCCTGGCAACGCTGCTGATTGTCGGCCCCGGCCTGATCTGGATGCTGTTGCTCGCCCATCTCTTCGAGCTCGCCCACCGTCTCTGGCAGTATCGTCTCTTTGTCCAGCGCTGGAATGTAATCCGCAATTCGCTCGTCTCGCAAAGTACCCTCGGGCTGAGCTACCTGAGTTGCTACTATGCGTTCACGATGCTCGGGGGTAGCCGCCCCCCGAACGATCTTGGCCTGACAACGCTTGGCGCGATGCTCGGGGCTTTGCTTGTCTTTAGCGCGGTGTTGCTCGGTTGTTTTGCCATGCTCTTTCTCCTGCAGATCGTGCTCAAGCAAACCGCAGGACGGCGCATGGGCATGCAGTACCTCACTCGTTTTATTGGGTTGACGATCCTGCCCCCGCTGCCGTTTGCCCTGCTCGGGGCGGTTGTCTACAGCGCCTATGCCCTGATCGGCTATCTCTTCTGGTGTACAAGTGTCGTGATGATCAACCTGATCGCCCACTGGCTCAGCAAATCGGTCGCCGCAAGCGATCAGCGCCGCGAAGAACTGGCGCGCCTCGAAGCGCTCGGGCGCAGTATTTTGTCCAGCCCGCCCGAGCTTGCTGCACTCCCCACGTTACTTGCACAGCACGTTGCCGGCATGTTCCGCGAGCGGCGGATCTGCATTGGGCTCTTTGATGGTCAGATCTTGCTGCGACGGCCTGCCGATGAGCCAGTTGATCCGAACTTGCTCGCCTGGCTCGCAGCGCATCCGGTCGAGCGGATCTGGCAACCGCATGAAACCCCACCCTGGCCCGGGGCCGAAGGCCGCTTTGTACGCGTCACCGTGCCGATCCGTGCCGTCGAGAACGAACCAGCCATCGGCATGATCTTTCTTGAACTCGGCACGCTCGAAGGCGATCCCGAAAGTATGTTGCCCGCCCTACAAACCCTGGGCGCAACGATTGTTTCGGCGATCCATCGGGTTGACGAACACCGCCGCACGCTGCGGCTCCATCGGTTTGATCAAGAACTGGCGATGGCCGGGCAGATCCAGGCCAGCTTTTTGCCCACAAGCATCCCCGACATTCCCGGCTGGCAACTCGCCGCAACCCTCCGCCCTGCCCGCGAGACCTCCGGCGACTTCTACGATCTCCTGCTGCTTCCCGGCGGCTGTCTCGGGCTCATTATCGCTGATGTCGCCGACAAAGGTACCGGGGCCGCCCTCTTTATGGCGCTCTCACGGACGCTGCTTCGTACGTATGCGTTTGAGTATCGCGATGATCCCTCGTCGGTCTTGCGTGCCGCCAACGAACGCATCCTGATTGATACTGACAGCACCATGTTTGTGACGGTCTTTTACGGCATCCTCGACCCGGCAACCGGAGCCTTGCGCTACGCGAATGCCGGCCACAATCCGCCTTTTTTGCTGCGTCACGATGGCTCACTTGCCACCCTGACCAATACCGGCGTTCCTCTCGGCATTGATCACGAACGCGCCTGGGCAACCCGCGACCTCACCCTTGCGCAGGGTGATGTGCTCGTCATTTATACCGATGGCATCACCGAAGCCCAGAACGAGCACGAAGAGATGTTTGAAACCAGACGGTTGCTCACCGTTGCCCGCACCACCACCGACGCCCATCAACTGCAAGAGCACATTCTGGATGCGGTGACGACCTTCGCCGGCAACGCCGCACAATCCGATGATATTGCCCTGTTGATCCTCGCCCGCCACTAGAAAACCATGTCGTTCCCGCGCACGCGGGAACCCAAGTCTCGGCACAATACCTTGCAAAGAAGGCGGTTGTTTTGACGCAAAGGCGCAAAGGCGCAAAGCTGCAATCGCACTAGGTACCGCCCGGCCACAAGGCTACCAGTTCTTGCCAGAGATAGACAAAAAACTCGGGTAGGCGGGCAAAGAAGCCGGGATCAAAAACAAAGATCAGCGTCAAACCTACAACAAGAGCCAGCACGATTGCCAGCATGACGATGAAGCGACGCGAGATCGTACGCGGCATAGCGATGCCCCCGAGAGCCGGCGGCGGTTCGCTGATTTCAACATAGTGCAAACGCCGAAACTCGTCCATGATTTCTGGCGTCTCAAGCCCCAGGTAGCTCAGGTACAAACGGAACATCTGCAATGCAGCCGGGCCACGCGGCAAGAGCGTGAACTTCTCGTCTTCAATCGCCTGCAGATAGGACATCCGGATTTTGAGTTCGTTCTCGATCTGCACCAGGGTCAAATGCCGACGCTGACGCTCGTGTCGGATCCGTGCTCCGATGCCCGCGTGCTCATCAAGATCAGGGGCAAGGGTCGTTTTGGATCCACCCGAAGCAGCAGGCGGCATGCGGAGCATCGCCATCTCTTCGGCTTCCGTCATAAAGACGCGATCCTCATCAGGAGGGGTGCGTTGTGGGCCGGGGGCAACCGGTGGCGCATCAACCGAGGCTGGGCGCACCAACGCTGGCGCACTCGCAGGCTGGGTAGGCGTTGTCGCAACCGAAGCCGCTGGGGAGGTCATCGACGGTTCGCGCTTTGACGTAGCAACAGACGCCGGCTCAACGAGAGGAGGCGGGGTTGTCGCAACAGAACCAGCAGCCGCACTTGCACCACTGCTCATCTTCCCCGTCGCACCTGGGGCTGGAGCCTGGGCAGGCGCAACCGTATCTGGGGGAGCCATCCCAACTGAGCGAGTCTTCGTCGCTACGGCGGCCACACGCGCACGCAACCGTGCCACCAGTTCGGCGGACCGGTAGGGTTTGCTCACATAATCAACCGCACCCAACGTAAAGGCACGAACCACATCCTCTTCACGCGAAGCAGCACTGAGCACAATCACTTGGGCACGGCCACCCAGCCGTTCAAGTACGTCCCAGCCAGCCTCGTTCCCCGAACGAACCTCGATCATCACCAGATCGGGCTTGTGTTTATGAAAGAGTTGCTCGCCATAGACCAGATCACTGCTGTTGATAACTTCAAAATCAGCAAGTTCAAGCTGGATGCTCAGGCGCGTCAACAAAGTCACATCATCGTCTATAATCAGAATAGAAGGCAAGCCATCGCTCCTCACCGGTTTCAGCAGACGGTGATACACTTATCCGGTCGTGGCGATTATACCATAGTAACTATGCAACACTTATATGATGTCATTGTCATCGGTGCCGGTCACGCCGGGTGTGAAGCGGCCAATGCAGCGGCACGCCTCGGCTGCCGCACCCTGCTCCTCACGATTGATCTCGATAAACTGGCCCATATGTCGTGCAATCCAAGCATCGGCGGGCCAGCCAAAGGTCATCTCGTGCGCGAGCTTGATGCCATGGGCGGGCTGATTGCCCGTGTGACCGACCAGACGGCCATTCAGATTCGCCTGCTCAACGAGAGCAAAGGGCCAGCCGTGCAGTCACTACGTGCGCAGTGCGACAAGCGGCTCTATGCCCAGGTGATGAAAGAGACGCTTGAACGCATGCCCGGGCTTGATCTGCGCCAGGCGATGGTCGAGCAGATTATCCCCCTGCAGCCCACTGACCCGACCGATCCCAGAGCGGCACGTTTTACCGTTGTCACCCACACCGGCTGGCAGTACCAGGCACGGGCGCTCGTGCTGACCACCGGAACCTTTCTGCGTGGCCGTGCTGTCACGGGCCAGGCGGCATGGGGGGCCGGGCGTGCAGGCGAAGCACCGGCCATGGCGCTCGGCAATGATCTCGCCTCACTCGGCTTTCCGCTGGTACGCCTCAAAACCGGCACACCTCCACGGATCGATGCCCGCACCATTGATTTTAGCCAGACCGAGATCCAGCACGGCAGCCGCGTACCCTACTATTTTGGGCACTATTATGCCGATCTCGAAGCCCCTCCCGCCCCAGCGTACCACGGCGAGCCAGCCGCCATCTATCCTGCTGCCCTGCGCGAAGGGTGGCGGCCCCAACTCCCGTGTTATCAGGTCTATACCGGGGCGGACTTTCATCGCCTGATCCGCGCGAATCTCGACCGTGCGCCCCTCTTTAGCGGGGTCATCGAAGGCGTTGGCCCGCGCTATTGCCCCAGCATTGAAGACAAGATCGTCCGTTTTGCCGACAAAGAACGTCACGGGTTCTTTCTTGAGCCTGAAGGCTGGAAGACCCACGAAGTCTATGTGCAGGGGTGCAATACCTCGTTACCCGAAGATGTGCAGTGGGCCATGTTGCGCACTATTCCGGCCCTACGCAAGGTAGAGTTGATGCGCATTGGCTATGCAATTGAGTATGATGCCGTGAGTACCGGCGAGGTCGGGGCCGATCTTCAAACGCGGCGCCTTGCCGGACTCTTTCTGGCGGGGCAGATCAATGGTACCACCGGCTACGAAGAGGCGGCTGCACAGGGTCTGATGGCGGGGATCAATGCGGCTCGTTTCGCACAGCAGGCCCCAGCACTTATCCTGCGCCGTGACCAGGCCTACATCGGGGTGCTCATTGATGACCTCGTCACCAAAGAGATCCACGAACCCTATCGCATGTTTACGAGTCGGGCCGAACATCGTCTGTTGTTGCGTCAGGATAACGCCGATCTGCGGCTGAGCCCGCTGGCCCACGAACTGGGGCTGATCGACGCTGCCCGCGCCGCCGCCGTTGAACGCCGCCGCGCCGCCGCTGAAGCCCTCTACACAACGCTCAGCGAGCGCCGGATTTTCCCATCTGCTGACACCAATGCCCGACTCACCGCCGCAGGGATTGGAACCCTGAACAATCCGGCCAGTGCCGCCGACGTGCTTGCCCGGCCTCATGTCAGCTATCCGCAATTGCGCACCGCGCTGGATCTGCCTGAGGCAGCACGGGAGATCGAGGAACTGGTCGAAGTCACATGCAAATATGGAGGCTACATCGAACGGCAACAACGTGAAGTCGAACGGATGCATAAAATGGAAAACCGGCGCATCCCTGACACCTTTGATTACCACGGGCTCAACGGGCTTCGCAACGAAGCGCGCCAGGTCTTGCTACGGTTCCGTCCAGCAACGCTTGGGCAAGCGAGTCGTCTCGCAGGCATCAACCCTTCTGATGTCGCCATTTTGCTCTTTGCCCTCGAACGCCGCACCTCTGAAAGTAGACTGTAACCAGTCGATCTATACTAAAGGGGAAGGGCAACATCAAACCCTTCTGTATGGTCGCATCTTCCAGAGCCAAGCCAAGGAGCGCTCGTATGCAGAGCCCGAACAGTGTCGCCGGGCAATTTCGCACCCTCGAGATGACGGTGCTTATGACACCGGATACGGCAAACTTCTCAGGCAACGTCCACGGTGGGCATCTGCTCAAGCTACTCGATCAAGTTGCTTTTGCCTGTGCCTCGCGCTATGCAGGATCGTACGTTGTCACGGTCTCAGTTGACCAGGTGGTGTTTCACGAACGAGTTCATGTTGGGGAACTGGTCACCTTCATTGCCTCGGTCAATTACACCGGCAAAACGTCGATGGAGATCGGGATTCGGGTTGTTTCGGAAAATATCACCGAGCGTTCCATTCGCCACGTGCTGACCTGCTATTTCAACATGGTGTCGGTTGATGAAGAGGGCAATCCACGCCCCATTCCATCCGTGCCCATCGAAAATGCCGAACAGCGTCGCCGCTGGGCAGCGGCCAAGCTCCGTCGCGATCTCCGCAAAGAGATCGAAGCACGCAGCCTGGAGATTCGCCAGCACCCCGAAGATATGCTCAGTGAACTGAGCCCTGAGTCAGCTTGAGTCGTGCTTGCCTGACCGCACCACAACGAAAAAAGACGGCAACCAATTGGTTGCCGTCTTTTCTGTCCCGAAGCAGAGCGAAGGCATGCAAAAGACCTGCCATCCAAACCCACCGTGATGACAGGTCTCCTCACTTGTCAGGGGCATATCGTCCTAGTTCATCCGAATATCGTCGCAAATCAACTCGACACTTTCAATCCGGCGACGCCGATCACCCACAGCACCCCCACTCTCGAGATGCTCGGGCCACGCCCCGTGGAAGCGCCAGCGTGCGCAGGGGCGACCAAACTCATCAATCGCAACAATCGAACCATCGTGGCGCTCGACATGACCTTCGGCATTCGCATGTTCCCATTCCGGCAGCATGTCATCGAGCGCGATTCCCTCAGCCAGTATCACTCGCTCCTCGTGATTGGGAGAGTAGACATCGAAGAGATCAATGGCATCAGGGCCAAAGTAGAACTCGACATGGCGATGCTCAACTTCAAGACCACTGCAAGAGCCAAAGACACCCCGTGGAACACCATCAACCTCGACAAGGTAGCGAACATTGGCAAAGGGATTGGGCAACTTTCTGTACGCCATGGTTACCTCCCTCTTAAACATAGTCCTGTCAACAGATCCTACAAGACCCTGTCTATCGAACCTCTTCCCGCTGTGAACAAAACGACACATCCCCTGTCCCATGCAGTATAACCCCACAGGCACAGCTGTAGGGTGGTAAGATGCATCCTAAGAGTTAAGAGAGCATTACAGGGATGTCAAGGGGCGTGAATGAGGAACAGGCAACCAGCGCCACACAGCCCCCACGACCAGCACAACTGGTCGTGGGGGCCACCAAGAACCTAACATCCAACCTGCTTATTCTCGTCACGCAGAGGGGTATTGAGGGTATTCTCAGACTGGTGACGGATTTCTTCGGGGTCAAAGCCACGAGGAATAGCCCCACCGAAGGTGATATCGGCCACCAATTCGGGGTGATCTTCCTTCAGCGTACTCAACTGCTCCATCGTAAAGACACGCGACTCATCAAAGGCCAGGTCGACTTCCATCTGTGTCCCATTCATATGGACACGTCCGAGGTCATAGAAGCGCTTGGTGACGGTCGTCTTCATAAAGGCACGCAGACAACCGAGCATATATTTGCGCTTGACGGGATCTTTGATGAAGGGGTATTCAAAGAAGGCCTTGCGCATATAAAACCGAGCATAGTTGCGCAACACACCCTTGAGCACATCTTCACGATCCATTGCCTCGGGCTTCATGATCGGGGTGACAAAGTTGTACTTGCTATAGTCACGAACCTCGACCTTATCACCCAGTTCCTCGAAGAGTTCGGCAAATGGCCACGGCGTATACATATTCCAGTTCGCCATGTCGGGCTTCCAGTCCTGCGAGAGGCGGTAGGTCTCTTCGATCGTCTCAGGGGTCTCGTTCTCCATGCCCATGATGAACTGCGCTTCGGCAACCATCCCGTGGGACTGGATCATCTTGATCGCCCGCTTGTTCTGCTCAATCGTCGTCTGCTTGCGGAAGCGGTCAAGGTTCATCTGGGCGGCAGCCTCGGTGCCAAGCGAGATATGCATCAACCCGGCCTTGCGCCAGAGGGGCAGCAGGGCTTCGTCACGCATAATGTCGGTCACACGGGTATTGATCCCCCAGAGCACGGGCAGCTTGCGACGCGCCAATTCTTCGCAGAGCGCCGTAAATTTCTTGCGGTTGAGGGTCGGCTCTTCATCGGCAAGAATAAAGAAGCCCACGTTGTAATCGCGAACCAGCGTCTCGACCTCATCAACAAACTTGAGCGGGCTGCGCGAACGATATTTGCGCCAGAACTTCCACTGCGAGCAGAAACGACAGGTAAAGGGGCACCCACGGGCAAAGTTGGGCACGGCGACCCGCACATTCATCGGAACATAAATGTACTTGTCCCACTCGAGCAGGCTCCAGTCAGGCGTCAGGGTATCAAGATCAGCAATCGGATCACGTGCAGGCGTCGCCACAACCTTCTCGTTCTCGAGATAGGCAATGCCCTGGATCGTCGCCCGATCTTTGAGATCACTCCCAGCCTCAATGCTCTTGAGCAACTCAACAATGATCTCTTCACCCTCACCACGCACGATGTAGTCAATCCACGGTGCCTCAGACAAGACCTGAGCATACATGAAGGTTGGATGGACACCACCGAGGATGAGCTTGGTGTTGGGCAACAACTCACGCGCCATCTTCAGGGTTTCCTGGGCCTTGATGATCATTGGGGTGATCGCTGTTGCCAGAATCACGTCAGGCCGGTTGCGCTCGATGATGACCCGCAATTGATCATTGGGAATATCAAGCGTCATGGCGTCAATGAAACGAACATTGTCGAATCCGGCCGTTTTGAGCGCCCCGCCGATGTAGGCGACCCAGCTCGGCGGCCAACTACCGGCAATTTCAGCTCCGCCCGCGTGGTAATTGGGCTGGATCATCATGATCCGCATAGCGGTCTCCCTTGTTGATGGGGCCGTGATGGCCCTGCGACTGACAACAGACTCTGTACTACAAAAACCTGCGAGAACGGAGGCCAGTGCCTCCGGCGAACGCCCCTTGTCAGGGGATGGTCACCTCGAACGTACACGCATCAGCACCCATCGCGCCACATGCCGTTTCACGAACCATGAGCTGCGGGTTGATCAAGGGACGCAAGAGAGTTTGAAAACAGTGGGTGTAGTAGTGGCACAACGGGGCATCGGTTGCGATGCCACGACACTCGGGGCTGTCGGCCAGACAAATAGTAGCGCCGCGCCGCCCCACAACGTAGCTAAAACGGCCGCTCCCGGCGAATGTCCAGGCATGACCAGCGATCGCCTTCAAAAAGATGCGCAGGCCGAATGAAGCGGGCAACCATGGTAAAAGGATCCGGATCGGCGCAGGAATACGGTTGGCGAGCAAATAGTCGGCAGTGCGTTCGCCTGAACGGGCAAGCACCTTGCCAGTCGCCTCAAGACCGAGATCGGTACGCAAGGCGTTGATCAGCGCCATAAACGCTTGCTCATCAACCATGTCGGTCGGCAATTGCTCGTTCAACGCGCTGTGCCCAATCCGCTCCAGGATCGCCCGGGCAGCCTCGGCACCATACAACTCGTTGAGCGCCCCCACCGTCTGGATAATCGAGTTAGGGCCGATGCGCACAACACCTGCCGGCGCGTATGTTGTGTGCATAACAGAACCTTTCACCATGAAAACAATCCCATGACATTTCATATCATGATAGCCCGCGAAAAGTCTACCACGCAGGCTCGGGTCAAAGGGTAATGATCGCTCAACACTACGTAAGGTTTTCTTCTCTGATTAGGATGAGCCAGGATGCTACCATGAGACAATATGAGCGTCATTGTTGACGAGATAGGGGCTACGTATGGCTACTGCCTCTCCCCCAAGGTCACCCGCTGACCAGGCGAATGACAAACGCCTCAAGATCCTTGAGGCGACCATGAAACGCCACCAGTACCGCGCCGATGCGTTGATCGAGGTTTTGCATAAAGCGCAAGAATTGTATGGGCACCTGACCGAAGATCGGTTACTGGCGATTGCCCATAGCCTCCACCTTCCTCCCAGTCGCGTCTATGGGGTGGCGACGTTTTACCACTTCTTTAGCCTGACCCCGCAAGGCGAGCACAGCTGTACCGTCTGTCTTGGGACAGCCTGTTATGTCAAAGGGGCGATGGAGCTGCTCGCGACGCTCGAAACCGAGAGTGGCCTGCGGGCCGGGTCAACCTCCGCCGATGGCAAGCTTTCGCTGTTGACCGCTCGCTGCCTCGGGGCGTGCGGCATTGCGCCTGCGGTGATCGTGGATGGCAATGTGGCCGGCCATGCCGATCCCGAAGTGATGCGAGCACGGGTGCGTGCGTTGCTCGATGAGGATTGAGGGGGTGTGATGGAATTTCAAGATCTTCAGATCATGGCCGAGCAGGAGCGAAGCCGCCGGAAGGCGATTCGGATCCACTGCTGTACCTCCTCGGGATGCCAGGCTTCGGGGGCGCTTGAGCTCTTTCATCAGTTGCAAGCGGCGGTTGAGGCGGCAGGACAGAGTGAGCGGGTTGACATCGTTGGCGTCGGGTGTATGGGCTTTTGCGGCCAGGGGCCGATGGTGAGTGTCGAAGCTGATGGGGTGCTCTTTGAACATGTGCGCCCTGAACAGGCCCCCGAAATTATTGCTTCACTTGATGGCGGGCCATGTAACGTCAAACAGGGCGACCACGCCCATCCGTTTTTTGCCCGTCAATTGCATATTGTGCGGCGTAATGGCGGCGTGATCGATCCCGAACGGATCGAAGAGTATATTGCGGTCGGTGGCTATCAGGCGCTCTATCATGTGCTCCACGAGATGAGCCCGGCTGAGGTGATTGATGCGATCACCCGCAGTGGTCTGCGCGGACGAGGCGGGGCCGGCTATCCAACGGGCCTGAAATGGGCGACGGTCGCGAAGAGTCCCGGTGAACGCAAATTTGTCATCTGCAATGGCGATGAGGGCGATCCCGGGGCTTTTATGGATCGCAGTATCCTCGAAAGCGACCCGCATCTTATCCTTGAAGGGATGAGTATTGCGGCCTATGCGGTCGGCGCCGATCAGGGTTACCTCTATGTGCGCGGTGAGTATCCGCTCGCAATTGCGCGCCTGCAGAAGGCCATTGCCCAGGCGAGAAAACATGATCTGCTCGGGAGCCAGATCTTTGATACGAGTTTCAACTTCCGGGTTGATATTCGGGTTGGGGCCGGCGCGTTTGTCTGTGGTGAAGAGACGGCCCTGATCGCGAGTATCGAAGGCCGCCGCGGCCAACCGCGGCCCCGGCCTCCGTATCCCGCTGAACACGGCCTCTGGGGCTATCCCACGCTGATCAATAATGTCGAGACCTTTGGCAATATTGCCCCGATTATCACCAATGGCGCCGATTGGTACGCCGGCATTGGGACAGAACGCAGCAAAGGCACTAAGGTCTTTGCCCTGACTGGCAAGGTCCGCAATACCGGCTTGATCGAGGTGCCGATGGGTATGACCATCCGCGAGATTGTCGAAGAGCTCGGCGGCGGTACCCCCGATGGAACCCCGGTCAAAGGGGTGCAGACCGGCGGCCCCTCGGGGGGATGTATTCCCGAAGCCCTCTTTGATACGCCCGTTGATTACGAGTCGCTCGCCGAGGTTGGCTCGATTATGGGCTCGGGGGGCATGGTCGTGATGGATGCCACGACCAACATGGTGGAAATTGCCCGTTTTTACATGGAATTTTGCATGGATGAGTCATGCGGCAAGTGCGTTCCATGTCGCACAGGGACGGTACAAATGTATCGCCTGCTGAGCAAAATCAGTGCTGGGCAAGCCACAGCAGCCGATCTGGCGACCCTGGAACAACTCTGCCACCTGCTGCGCGAGACGAGTCTCTGTGGCCTGGGCCAGTCTGCGCCTAATCCCGTGCAGAGTACGCTGCGTTATTTTCGTGAAGAGTATGAACGGCTGCTACGCAAACGGGTGACGATCAATTTGACCAGTCGCTGAGTAGGGTGTGAAGTGAGTTTTTTGATGATTTGACGCAAAGGCGCAAAGGCGCAAAGGGTGTTGAGACCGCCCCCGCCGCCTAGCGCCAAAGGAATGATGGCATGGCCGCAAGAACCTTGACAATTAATGGAACGCTGATCAGTGCCCGCTCGAATGAGACGGTGCTGGAAGCAGCACGTGAGGCCGGGATCAGCATCCCGACGCTTTGCCACCTGGATGGCCTCTCTGAAGTAGGTGCCTGTCGGCTCTGTCTGGTTGAGATCGCTGGCTCGGCCAAACTGCAACCCGCCTGTCATACCACCGTCACCGAGGGAATGGAGGTGCAGACGGATACGCCCCGCCTCAAGGCTCACCGCCGAGCGATCGTCGAACTGCTCTTTGCTGAACGCAACCATATCTGTGCCGTCTGCGTCGCCTCGGGACACTGTGAATTGCAACAACTGGCCGTCGAAGTTGGGATGAGCCATGTGCGCTACGAGTATCTCTCGCCAGATTGCAGCGTTGATATCAGCCACGCCCGCTTTGGCATTGACCATAATCGCTGTGTGCTCTGTACCCGCTGTGTGCGTGCGTGCGACGAGGTCGAAGGCGTGCATACCTGGGATATTGCAGGACGCGGAACGAATGCACGGCTGATTACTGATCTCAATGTGCCATGGGGCGAGGCGACGAGTTGTACCTCCTGTGGCAAGTGCCTCCTGGCATGTCCGACCGGGGCCATCTTTAGTCGGGGCAGCACCGTGGCTGAGCTTGAACGCGATGCCAGTCGCATTGCCACGATTGTGGCAGCCCGCAATGAACGCTGGTGACACCGAAATGGAGAGCCTATATGAACCGTCTGAAACTTGCGACTGTCTGGTTGGGAGGGTGCTCGGGCTGCCATATGTCGCTCCTCGATCTTGATGAATGGTTGATCGATCTTGCTGCCCACGTCGAACTGGTCTATAGCCCGATTGCCGATCAGAAGACTTTTCCCGAAGGTGTCGATCTGGCCCTGGTCGAGGGCGCGATTGCCAATGAAGAGCATCTCGAATTGATCCAGGATGTCCGTGAGCGGAGCCGCATGGTCATTGCGCTCGGTGATTGCGCCGTCACCGGCAATGTGACCGCGCTGCGCAACCCGCTCGGCGAGGCGCGTAGCATCCTGCAGCAGGTCTATATTGAACACGGCGATCCACGCGGGATCCTGCCGAGTACGCCAGGGATTGTCCCGATCCTGCTTGATCAGGTCGTCCCGATCCATATGATCATCCCCGTTGACCTCTTCCTAGCAGGTTGTCCTCCTTCTGGCCCACGCATTCGCGCCGTGCTCGAAGCCTTGCTGGCAGGTACACCTCCTGAACTAGCCGGAGGGTTCGGGTAAGCGCGACACCCAAGCAACGCACTTGGACGCATATGGCCCTCGCCAGAGGCCTATAGAGGAACGACCAATGACACAGACAATCGTGATCGATCCTGTCACCCGTATTGAGGGACACGCAAAGATCAGCATCTATCTCGACAATGACGGGTCGGTGCGCGATGCCCAGTTTCACGTCACCGAGTTTCGTGGCTTTGAGCGCTTTTGCATCGGGCGGCCCTTCTGGGAAATGCCGGCGATTACGGCCCGCATCTGCGGTATCTGCCCAATTAGCCACATCCTGGCATCGGCCAAGGCAGGCGACGCCTTACTGGCTGTCGAGATTCCGCCGGCTGCCGATAAGTTGCGGCGGCTGATGAATCTCGGCCAGATTATTCAATCGCACGCGCTCAGTTTCTTTCATCTCAGCGGCCCCGACCTGTTTCTTGGCTATGAGAGTGATCCGGCGAAACGCAATATCTTTGGACTAATTGCGGCTGAACCAGACTTTGCCCGTGGGGGCATTCGGCTCCGCCAGTTTGGGCAGGAGATCATTGAGGCGCTCGGCGGGCGCAAGATCCACCCCGCCTGGGCGGTGCCCGGCGGTGTCCGTTCGGGGATAAGTGCAGAGGTGCGGGCGGCCTTTCGCCAGCGTTTGCCCGAAGCAATGGATGTCACCCGCAAGGCGATGGCTCGCTTCAAGACCGTGCTTGATGCCAGTGACGAAGAAGTTCGCAGCTATGGCTTCTTCCCTAGCCTTTTTGCGGGCATGGTGACGCCCGAAGGCAACTGGGAACATCACGGCGGCAAACTGCGCGTGCGTGATGCCGAAGGCCAGATCCTGGCCGACCAGGTCAAAGCTGACGCCTATCAGCAACTCTTTGGCGAAGCATCGGAAGCCTGGAGCTACCTAAAATTCCCGTATTATCAACCCCTCGGCTATCCCGACGGCATTTATCGGGTGGGGCCATTGGCGCGCCTCAACGTGTGCGACCAGGTAGGGACACCGCTCGCCGACGCAGAACTGACCGAGATGCGCCAGCGTGCTGGGCACCGGATGGTCACGGCAAGTTTCTACTACCACTATGCACGGCTGATCGAGATCCTCGCGGCGCTTGAACTGGTTACTCAGTTGCTCGACGACCCCGACCTGGGTTCGAGCGTATTGCGCGCCGATGCCGGGGTCAATCATCTCGAAGCCGTCGGATGTAGCGAAGCACCACGGGGGAGCCTCTTCCATCATTATCAGGTCGACAAGAATGGCCTGATCACCTATCTGAACCTGATCATCGCGACAGGGCAGAACAACCTGGCGATGAACCAGACCGTCGCGCAGATCGCCCGCCATTACCTGCGCGGGGATCGCCTCGAAGAAGGTTTGCTCAATCGGGTCGAGGCTGGCATCAGAGCATATGATCCGTGCCTGAGCTGCTCGACCCACGCAGTAGGCCAGGCGGCCTTTGCAATCAGCCTGATCGGCCCCGATGGGCGGGTGGTGGATCACGCGGTGCGGTAGGGTTTGGCAGCCTGCGGCCCCAAGAATCGCCACGTGTGCTGGCGAAAACGGCCAACGAAGTTGGCCGTTTTCGCCAGCACACGGAAGGTTTTTAGGGCCGCAGCCCTAATCCCCACGAAGCACGTACGCAGTTCTATGCTATAATTGGGCCACACAATAAAGCTACATCGCAACGCCTGTGGTCAGGTATCGAGGAAGAAGCCAGGAGCGCCTGCGCCTTCCTTGCCACGGGTTCGTTTTGTACCCGAGGAAAACAGCTTTTCTATATTAAAGGCAAGCACGTCGTATGAAGTTGACCTGTCTGCAAGATAACCTCAAACGTGGCCTCGCCACAGTCAGCCACGCGGTCGCCGGCAAAAGCACCCTGCCTGTCCTCTCTAATGTGTTGCTTGCCACCGACGAAGGTCGGCTGAAACTCGCGGCAACGAATCTCGAAGTTGGCATTACGCACTGGATCGGGGCGCAAATCCAGGAAG
This sequence comes from Candidatus Chloroploca asiatica, assembly GCF_002532075.1. GTDB lineage: Bacteria > Chloroflexota > Chloroflexia > Chloroflexales > Chloroflexaceae > Chloroploca > Chloroploca asiatica. The sequence goes on from NZ_LYXE01000072.1 coordinate 29,800, forward strand.
AAGGTGCCGTGACAGTGCCAGCAAAATTGCTGGCAGATGTGATTGGGAGCCTGCCCAATGACCGGGTGACATTGACCCTTGATGCCCGTACGCAGACACTCAAGGTCGAATGTGGCCGTTTCACAAGCAATATCAAGGGTATCGAGGCCGACGAGTTTCCGACGATTCCGTCGATCACCGGGCAAGAGCCCCTCACCTCGCTGCCCCCTGATGTGCTGCGGGAAGCGATTGACCAGGTCGTCTTCGCGGCTGCAACCGATGAGTCGCGCCCTGTGCTTGCCGGTGTGCTCGTGCGGTTGAACGATACACGTCTCTTTTTCGCCGCTGCCGATGGCTTCCGCCTAGCAACACGGATTGTGCCCCTGCCTGAACCCGTCACGCGCCAGAGCGAATTCATTGTGCCTGCCCGTACGCTCGCCGAGTTGGCACGGATCGCCAGTGAAACCCAGGGCCAGGTGAGTATCACCGTCGCCACCGGGGGCAGCCAGGTGCTCTTCCATACCGAAACGACCGAACTTGTCTCGCGGCTCATTGATGGACGCTTCCCCGATGTCGAGCGCATCATTCCCCAGCAGCACACGACCCGTTCGGTGCTCGAAACGAGTGAGCTCGCGAAGGCGGTCAAACTTGCCTCGTATTTCGCTACGGCGAGTCAGAACGTCGTGAAATTGACGATGGAACCCGGCGGCGAACTTGGGCCAGGACGGGTGATCATCAGTGCAAATGCCGCCGAAGTTGGTGATAATACCGGCGAAATTGATGGTATGATTCAGGGTGAGGGCGGGCAGATTGCCCTCAACGTCAAGTATTTGACGGAATTGCTCGGGGCCATTAAGAGTGCCCAAATCACCTTCGAGACCCAATCGCCCCAGAGTCCCGGGGTCTTTAAGCCGGTTGGGCAAGATGGCTATATCCATATTATTATGCCCATGAGCATTCGCTAGGTTGTCGAAGGACAATCCATCAGCTATACTATATGAGTCAGTTCTGGGAAATGTAGCATCGTAACGCTAGGCATAGCTCGTCGCGATTTACGTGCTCGTGCGCACTCTTGATCAGTGCAAGGGAGCCGTTCTTGAGTATCACTTCGATTGTACTTGTACATGCCCATGCAATTTTCCGCGAAGGTCTCCGCCATCACATCATGGCCTTGCCTGATACCATCATCGTTGGGGAAGCAGGGCATGGTCAGCAGGCGATCCAGCTTGTTGATCTTAGCAACCCTGATCTGGTGTTGATGGATGTTGATCTGCCCGGGGTCAATGGGCTTGAGGTGTCACGGGCGCTGAAACGCACCCACCCGCAAACGGGCATTATCCTCTTTAACACCTCAATGGAGGGTAGTTCGGTGGTGAAGGCAATCCGGGCCGGGGTATCAGCCTATGTGCCACGGAATATTGCCTGGCCCAATTTGCTTGAGTTGATCAACGAGGTGCGCAATGGAGGCTATCCGATTAACGATCTGGTGCTCTCACTGCCCGAAGTCGCCGCGCAGGTGATTGCTGCGTTTCGCCAGATGGTTGTTGATGAAGATACGCAGAGTATCTATTCGCCACTTTCGCCCCGAGAGCTTGAAGTGATCGAATTGGTGGCCGCCGGTCATACAAACAGAGAAATTGCGTCCAGGCTGGATATTAGCAATCAGACGGTTAAAAACCATGTCTCTTCGATCCTGCGCAAGCTTGCCGTTAATGACCGAACGCAGGCGGTCGTCTATGCGATGCGCCGCGGCTGGATCAAGGTGGTGCTTCCTGGTGATTGATCAATGACTCTAAACCGCTTCTCGCGCGCTCTGCTCGCGCTTCCACTGATGCTGATGTTGCTGCTCGCCAGTTGTGATTTGACCACGGCTGGGGAACGCGAAGAGATCGCTGGGATCGAGACGATCCTGGCTCTGACGCCCTCGCCAACTCCGACCGCCAGCAGTACACCCGCGCCAACCAGTACGCCGACGATCACGCCTACCCCTAGCCCGACTCAACCACCCACGCTCACTCCGTTGCCAACGAGTACGCCGTTGCCCCCAACCCCTACGCCGAATCCTGCGCTCGTCGGGTTTGGCTTCTGCGATCAATTCGTTGGTGATGTGCGCGGTCTTTTTTCGGCCCGCCTCGTGGCCGTCGAAATCAGTGGCAATCCGGCCTACGAAGAGGTGGTGCTGAATTTTGAACCGGGCGCTGAAACGAGGTCCATTGGTGCGCTCGCGTCGTGTGTGAGTACCAACGACAATGATCAGACGCTCCATCAGCTTGAGGTCTACCTCCCCGGTTGGATCAGGGATGCCCGTTTCGAGGAGTCGGTCGCGGCACTCACTGAAGTTGTGACCACTACACGGACGCTTGCCGGAGTACAGCTTGGGCCTGCCGATGATGGTGAGACCGGGGCGGTGGTGAAACTCACGTTGAACGAGCCACTGCCGTTTCGGCTGAACCTCAGTGGCGATCCGACCAGGCTCACGATCGCGGTCGCCCGTACGTCGTCGCTGACCAGTGCCAATGATGCGTTGGCCCTCGGCGTTGATGCTGCCCGTGCCAAACTTGCGGCCCCCCTCTTTATGCTGCTTGATGGCGATATCTGGCGCATCGAGCACGGAATTGAGGCCGCTACCGATGCGATCAGGGCCGATAATGCCGGGGCCGTCAATTTGACCGACTCACCCGAGACCGAGACGCATCTGGCGGTCAGTCACGATGGCTCGCTCGTGGCGTTCTGTCGCGCTTTGCCCGGGCTTGATCCTGCCGAGACCGAGCTCCCTGTACCAAGTACGCTCTGGTTGATGGAAGCAGATGGCACGAATCAGCGCCCCATCGCCCAGATTGGCGTCAGTTGTGCCGATCCGGCTTTTAGCCTTGATGATAAGAGCATTGCCTTTGCCGTAGATGAGACCGGGGCGATGCCGATCCAACGCGCTATTTATAGTGTGCCTGCCACCGCGAATACGCCCCCACGGCGCATGCACGAAGGTGTGGATGAGTGGGGTCGCACGAGTCCTCAGTGGCTCGATAACGGTGAGATGGTGATCGCGGCTACTTCACAAGATGGGCGGAGTACGCTCTTTTTGCGGCGCGCCAATGGTACGGTCGTTGATGTTGGGGCAGCCATTCTCGTACGCGATGATGGCGAGACTCCTTATAGCGCGCTCGGGCAGCCACTTGTGGCCCCTGATGGCAAACGTTTTGCGGTTGAAGCATGGCGCAACGATGAGCGTGGTGCCGACCTGGTGGTGCTCGATGCCGCCGGTACGATCCTTGATATCATCGGTACAGAAACCTCGATCGATATCACGCCTGGGCCCAGGCTTACCCCAACTATCAGGCCCACCAGTACCGCAGTACCAACGGTGACACCGACGAGTCTCCCCACCGAGCCAGTCACCACCACCACGACCGCCGAGCCAACGCTCACACCAACGGCTACGGACGAGCCAACACAAACGGTGACGCCAACCACGATACCGACACCAACGGCCACGCCGATACTCGAACCGGTGCGCGATGGGCCTTTCTGGACGAGAGCCCTTGGCTGGGATGATCGCGGGCATTTGGTCTATCTCACGACGCTCTGCGCAAGTCAGGCGGTACACGATTACCAGATCTACCGATGGAACGGTGCGCAACGTACCGAACTGATCCTGGCGGGCCAGCGTACAGGTGGCATTGGTCAGGCAGTGATGCAAGGCGATCAACTTGCCTATGTGCTGACCACCGCACCGACAGGGCAGCGTGGGCCAGTTGCGCTCACTCCGCGCAACCCGGTTGAACTCTGGCTCTGGGATCTTGCCGAGGGGACGCGTGGACAGTTGCTCGTGACCGAGCGTGGGATGGCTGGGTTGGAACGCTAACTACCGGTGTTATAGTGATGCATGAAAAAAAGCCAGCTATGCTGGCTTTTTTTCATGCATGATCAAGCGTCAACGATCAGGCGTGAAAGGTTACGACGACTTTCCCAAACTGGACTTTCGCCTGGTCGGGGAGTGGGGTTGGGACGTTGGGGAGCAAGCGCTCGCCATTGATCCGCGTGTGGTTGGTGCTATCGAGATCGGTCAGCATCCACTGACCGTCTTTGTGCGTGATCCGTGCATGCTTGCGGCTGACGCCACCTGTTTCACCGCCAAATGAGGTAAGGTCAATCTCGGGAAAGATACTACTCACCGGATCTTCGCGGCCGACGATGATTTCGGCCCGATCAGTGGGCAAGGTCAGCATTTGCCCGCCGTCAGCGATGACAAAATGCGGACCGAGCGGCGGCGGGGCGACCGGGGCCGGCGGGGCGACCGGGGCCGGGGGCGCTACCGGGGCCACCGCAACCGGGGCCGGGGGCGCTACCGGGGCCACCGCAACCGGAGCTGCATCTGGAGCAAGGCCGAGTTTGTTCAATTCATCCTGAGCACGGCTCAACACCTCACGCGCTTCGGCGAGACCAGCCGAGACGGCCGCAGGTGTTGCTGCCCCAAACGTGGCCTGCATTTGCTCGAACTGACTGATGATCTGTTGCTGGCGGGCCACGGTTGCCTGCAGGGCACTGACCACCGCAGGGTCAACGGTCGGTGCGGGAGGTACAAGCGCTGCCAGCGAAGCCTCGATACGCGTATAGGCCTCACGTGCCTCGGCCAGACCAGCGAGAACTGCAGCGGGCGTATCGGCCCCAAAGGTGGCTTGCATCTGTTCAAACTGAATGATGATCTGCGCCTGGCGGGCAAGCTCGGCCTCGAGTTCGTTGCGCTGTGCTTCGTAGCTCGCGACATCCACTGGCGCAGGGGCGACCGGCGCGGACGCGCTTACGCTTGGCTCGGCCTCTAGCGCTGGTGCAGGGGCAACTGGCTCAGCCACGATGGGCATGGCAGACGCTGGTTCGGCCTCGGGCTCAGATACAATCGGCACTGCCTCCATCACGGGCGCAGGAGCCACCGGCTCGGCTTCGACCGGCGCAGGGGCCACCGGCTCGGCTTCGACCAGCGCAGGGGCCACCGGCTCGGCTTCGACCGGCGCAGGGGCCACCGGCTCAGGCGCGACGAGTTCGGCCTCGGGTTCAGATACAATCGGCACTGCCTCCATCACGGGCGCAGGGGCCACCGGCTCGGTCTCGACGGGGGCAGGAACGGTCAGTTCGGGCAGCGTTGGTGGTGACTCAGGGGCAGCGGGAACCTCAAGGGGAACCTGAGCGGACGAAGGAGGTGACCCTGGGTGCGCCGAAGCCGCGGCAAGTTGCTGCCAGAGCATCTGCAGATCGGCGCCACAATTGTCACAAAATGCCTCACCGGGCAACACCGAGGCGCCGCAACTCGGGCACACCGGTGCCGTCGTCAAGACCGGGGCAGGGGCAGCAGTCACCGCCACGGGGGGCGGAGGCGAGGCCGGCAGATCATTGGTCAAACGAGCGCCACACTGGTCACAAAAGCGATTGGCTGGATCATTCAGCGCACCGCACGAGGGACAGGTAATCATCATGACTCCTTCACACATCTGCTTCATCCAATTTCTGGGTCAACCGGCGGGTCGCATAGCGCAACTCTTTCTGGCCTTCAGCACTCAACCCACTCCCCTGTTCAAGCTGATCGGCCTGAGCGGTCGTCTTCGCCGCAAGATCTAGTTCGCCGAGGTCAAGCAAGCGCGTTGCGGCAGCACGAAGTTTCTGCGTTGCCCCAGAGAGATTGCCAAGCTCTGCCTCAGCGAGCGCCCGGGTCTGCAGCTTGAAGGCAGTGACTTTCTCGACAAGATTCATCACCCGTGGGTCATAGACAGGGGCCGCAGCCTCGGTAGTGAAGGACAACAACAGATCCTGTTTCACCACCTCAGGCCCAGATGCACCGGGAAGGGTAGCGTGCAATTCGGCCTGGGCAATACGGAAGGTACCAGCGGAACGTACGGGAACCATCAGATCGAGCACGACACTATTGACCTGTCCATGGACGAGATCGCCGAGTTTAACGGCAACTTCGCTCTCGCCAATGGGCTGATAACCAAGATTGGCGATAGTTGGGGTTGCACGATGCACAGCGCGGGGAACAACTTCTTTGACGAGCCGGAGCAAGAGACGGGCATCCGTAGCGGCTGTGCCCTGCGCACTACGGAGCGCACGCTGAAAGAAGGTTGCAATCTGTGCCGGTTCAGCGATATAGTCAGAGACCCCGCCAGTCGCGTCAGCGAGATCATCAAGCAACTTCTCATTCCACTCGACCCCAAGGCCCAAGGCGGTTATGCGAACCCCGGCCTGCCCGAGGTCATTGGCAAGAGTACGACAGAGATCCTCATCACCCCAGGTTTGCCCATCAGTGAGGAGCACGAGATAACTGAGGCGGTCGGGGCCAAGGTATTTTTGCAACTCGGCCTGGCCGGCTTGCAGACCAAGGGACATCGCGGTACCACCCGACTCGGTAATCGTATTGACCGCCGCAAGGAGAGCCGCAGGATCAGTTGCGGGCGTCGCTGGCACCAGGGTCTGCACCGTATCATCAAAGATGACAATTGAAACCACATCCGCCGGGGTCAACGTCTCGATAACGCGGCTTGTAGCGGCCTTCATACTCTCAAGCTTGGCACCCTGCATCGAACCCGAGCGGTCAAGCACAAAACAGAAATTGAGTGGCACGGGCACCGAGGGTTGGGTCGCGGGGGTAGCCTCGACAAGCAGATAGGCTACCTGGGGCGTACCGGTCACAGGTAGGGGCGCCCGCCCCCATGTACATGTCAACGTGACGGCATCAGCCATCATATGCCTCCGGGAATATCAGCAAAACGGACAAGAATCGACGCAATATTATCTTCGCCGCCGGCACGATTCGCCGCAGCGATCAGGCGCTCACAGATCACGTGGGGATCATCATCAGCGGCCAGCAACAGTTCCATCTCGGGATCGTGGGTCATCTCCCACTGCCCATCAGAGCAGAGGAGCAGGGCATCACCAGCGCGGACGCGCTCGTGAAAGATATCAACTTCAACTTCACGGCGATCGCCGAGCGAACGCAACACGGCATTGCGTTGAGGATGGGTATAAATATCTTGATCGGCAATCTGACCAAGATCAACCAAGCGTTGCACCAGCGAATGGTCTTTGCTGATCCTGATGAGGCGCCCCTCGTGATAGCGATAGGTACGACTATCACCAACATTGCCGACGGTCACCCGATCACCAACAACCAGCGCCATCGTAAGGGTCGCGCCCATATCATTGCCCTGGGCACGGGCCTCGTTGACCACCGCCTCATTCGCGGCCAGCACTGCACGGCGGACAAGTTCCCCGACTTCCACCTGGTTATAGCCGTGCTCAGGATCAAGCGCCTGGGCCAGGTACGCCTGCATCACGAGTTGCGCCGCAGCCCGCATCGCGAGGCCACTGGCGAGCTCACCTGCCGCGTGGCCGCCCATGCCATCCGAGACAAGATAGAGGCCGATAGCCTGGAAGGAGCTATTATTATTTGCGGCGAGTTGCAAGGTCAGGTAACTATCTTCATTATGGTCACGCACGATCCCAACATGCGTTGCGGCCCCAACGATCTGGCGCAAACAAACCGGCAAGGCACGTTCAGCCCGCATCGCTTCGAGACGCGTGAGCAGCGTGAGCGCATTGGTACACTCACCAGTACGTACCTGACGCAACAACAGAGGCAAACCCGGCTGTTCAGCCTCTGCAGCGGCGGCAGCCTCTTCACTCAAGCGTCGGGTTGTACGCGGCGTGACCGTCAACTGCTCGAGCAATTCAGCAAGGGCCATCAAATCGGTGCGCACCGCCGCCGAGGCCTGGTCAGCCTCAACCCGACGCAAACCGGCAGCATCACGGAGACGCACGCGACCACTGGGCATCACCTCAAGATCGGTCATTGCCAGCGAACCGAGCACCAGCGCGTGGTCGTGCAAATAGACGAGCAGCCGGGCGAGCGTCATACCAAGATCAAGCGCCGCAAATTCATCAAGCGGGGCGGCGAGCGTCGTTGGCCCGTGATCGTGCAAGAGCGTCAGGACGAGATCATCCTCGGCAACCTGGGCGACAACCTCGGGCAAAAGGAGGCGCACCTCTTCAGCATCAATCGTCGGCACCAGGGCCGGGCCAATGAGGGCATCGGGCGTGGTCAGGGTGGCCCGATAGCTCCGCTCATCAAGGGCTGCGCCACAGTCATTGCAAAACGCATCACCAGCCTCATTAGAGAGCGAGCCACAGGCCCAGCAGCGTTGCCAGGGCATCGTATCGACGACACTGATCGTACCAGAGCGATCGCCCTCGGGGAGCACATAGCGGTCGGCAAACAGATTGGGGGCTGACTGGTTCATCATCTTCTCCTGGAGGCCTCGCGGAACTTCACCACACGATCAGACCACACGGGCCATCACAACCGTAATATTATCCTTGCCCCCGCCCTCGTTGGCGCGAGCGACTAACTGCGCACACGCCTGAGCAACCGAGGAAGCATTGAGTACCATACGAGCGAGTTCTTCATCCTCAACATGGTTGACCAGGCCATCCGAGCAGAGCAAAAGTGTATCACCGGGAGCCAGCGCATGGCTACGCGTATCGACCTCTAGGGTCGGATCACCACCAAGCGAACGATAGACCACATTGCGTTGCGGATGCATACGCGCCTGGGCGGGCGTGATCTGCCCAATATCAACCAGGCGAGCCACCAGGCTATGGTCAGTCGTCAGTTGCACCCAGGGCAAGCCCTCGTTGACCACCCCAGCCGGATTAATCAGATAGGCACGACTATCGCCAACGTGCCCAAGATGCACGCGCCGACCGACAACTAGCGCAACGGTCATGGTTGTGCCCATGCCCTGCTGATTAGCATGGGTCTGGGCGTGCTGGTAGACGATCTGATTCGCCTGCAAAACTGCCCGTTGCAACAATTCATGCCAGCCAGCATCAGTGGTGGGCACACCATAGCTCAACGCTTTGACCAGATAGGTTTTCAGGGTCGTTGTCGCCAGAGTCGACGCCACATCGCCCGCCTGATGCCCACCCATCCCATCGGCGACGATCAGCAACGTACCAATTGTATCATCAGCCGTCGTAAATTCACCAGTATAAAACGTATCTTCATTGACTGGTCGCACCATCCCGATATCAGTACGTGAAGCGATCTGCAACCGTGGTAAGGGCGACACGCGGGGCACCGTCTGAAGATCAGGCCGCAGCGGGGTTCCACAGGCAATGCAATACCTAGCGCTGGCGCGATTACCTCGGCCACAGATAGCGCATGGGAGCGGGAAGAGACGCTGGGCGGGCAAACACCCAGTCACCTGCACCGTCTCACGCCCGAGCGCGATCTGGGTCGCCAGACTATCAAGGATCTGCGAGAGATCCTTAATGGCTGCGGCGGCGGTTGCACGCGCGACCCCATCCGTCGACGCAAGGCGTTGCCGCCAGAACGTCACCCCCGACTCAACGACAGCCAGAAGCTCAGGCAAACTAAGGGTATCAGGAGCTAAGTGGAGGCGGCGGCCCCCTGACAAGGCGATCTCTTCGGGTTCATCGCCCACAACGGCACCGCAGCGGGTGCAGTAGCGTGCCCCCGGGCTAAGGCTTGTCCCACAGACAGAACAGGATCGGGAACCCACAGCGGTCACTGGTTACGCCCCTTTGAGCTTGCACATCGCACTGAGTAGGACGTTGGGCAGGGTAAAAAGGATGCAGCCTGAAGCTATGCTGATTATAGCATACCCGCCATAGTATCTTCTGGGTATTGACTTGAAAACCAGGCGTTATTGTCTATAGTTCAAGATGATGCGCATAGGCCCTTTGCAAAAATGCAAGTAGAGAGCCCGAAAAAGCCATTATGATGCCAAATACACAAACAGGAAGGGGTGTGCACATCCTTGACAGGCCAATTTTCTTTACGTATAATACATAAAGGCTCTAGAAAGGTACCTAAGCATAGTACCAGCCAAAGCCCTTCAAAACCATCCACTAGCCTCGGAAGGCGGTACACGATGTCGCTCGGACAAAAAATCGGTCGGCTCCGCCAGGAGCGTGGACTGACCCTGCAGGAAGTTTCAGAAGGTTCCGGGCTGACGCCTTCATTTCTCAGCCGCCTGGAACGGGACAAAGTCAATATTTCGGTAGCTAATCTGCGCAAACTAGCACAGTTTTTCAGTGTGCAGATGACCCATTTTTTTGAAGGTGAAGATAATCAACAGGTTGGGCAAATGATGCGCACCAGTGAGCGCATCAGGCTGAGCCTCGATGAGGCGCCTGTCCAAGTCTTTGCGCTGCTCCCACCTAATAGTGATCTTGAGGCTCGCTTGATCGAAGCTAGACCCGGCAGTGGGCAACAGAGTTTCTCGAGCCGGGGCAGCCAGATGGTGCTGGTACTTGAGGGGGTCTTGAACTTTACCCTCGGTGATGAAGAGTATGCGCTCAATACAGGTGATACGCTCTTCTATCGCGACGATGTACCCAATAGCTGGGTCAATACGGGGACAACGATAGCACACGTTTTAACGATTAGTGTCCTCAGTGGACGCGAGGATCGGTAGCGTAAAAACCCGGCCTATCATGCGCAGATAGCCTGCCCCAGGGATGGTATGAGAACTTTTTTAGCTCGCTTTACAGCCCGCGATGTTTCGCGATGGGCGCTCGTGCTAGCTGCACTCTACATCGTTGGATGGATGATCGTGCAGGCGATGTCAGCCCTGATCCCCTTTATCTTTGGGGCGATCCTTGCGTATCTCTTTCTTCCATTGGTGAATCAGTTCAACCCCCATATGCCGCGTTGGGCCGCCATCCTGCTAGTCTATCTGATTGTGCTTGGCTTCGTGGCAGCCTTCTTTGGCTTCCTGGTACCGCCGCTGGTTGATCAGGTTGGGCAACTTATTCGCGCCATCCCCGATATTCAGGTTATTCAACGCTGGGTCACAACCCTCATTGATGAGTACGAGCAGTTGCTCGCGAATCTGCCCGAAGGGATGCGCGAGGAGGTGCAAGGCTGGGTAACCGAGATTGTGGCCCAGGCGGCCAACACCTTACGTACCAACTTTATCGGTTATGTCCAGGATGTCGGTAATTTCCTGATCGACAGCGTCTTCTCGGTTGTCAATACCGTCTCGTTTTTGCTTGGGTTCTTCTTGATCCCCTTCTGGCTCTTTTATGTATTGATGGATCAACAAGAAGGGCGCGATAAGCTTGATCGTTGGTTGCCCTCGTGGATCCGTACCGATTTCTGGACGGTGCTGACGATTATTGATTATGATTTCAGTGGCTACCTGCGTGGTCAGTTGTTGCTCGGGGCAGCCGTGGGCAGCGCGGCCGGAGTCGGTTTGCTGGTGCTGAATCTCGTGGGTTTTGAGGTTCCCTATGTGCTGCTGCTCGCCGTGATTGCCGGTGTCACCGAACTTGTTCCGATCATCGGGCCGATTCTTGGCTCGATTCCGGCGATTTTGCTCGGTTTTCTCGATTCGCCAACGACGGGCATCGCGGTCTTGATCCTCTATGTGGTCATTCAGCAACTCGAGAACAATTTCCTGGTGCCGCGCATTGTCGGTGAGAGCGTGGGGCTCCATCCGGCAATCCTGATGATCCTGCTGGTTGTGGGGGCGCAAGTCTTTGGCATTATCGGCGCAATCTTGTCGGCCCCGGTTGGGGCTGTGGCCCGTGACACCTTCAGCTATCTCTATGGTCGGCTGCAAGAACCGCCGCGTGAGGCCGGGCTGCTTCCCAAACGAATGCACCTCGCCGGGATGCCTCTGCTGGTGATTGGGTCTCAGCCCAAGAGTGTGCCTGAGCAAGAGGCTGCGGAGGATGATAAAGAGGCGTAGGTTTTAACGCAGAGGCGCAGAGAGGTAGACCAGCTCTGCGCCTCTGAGTCTCTGCGTTAAAAAGCAGGGCCGCCGAGGTCAGGCTTCTTCGTTGAGGATCCGGAAGAAGAGCTCGACGACCTGCGGATCAAAGTGCGTGGCTGAGAGGCTCGCGAGATGCTCGCGCACGCGGTCTTCAGGCCATGCCTTGCGGTAGGGGCGATCCGAGCGGAGGGCATCCCAGACATCAACAATCGCAAAGAGGCGTGCTGCCAGCGGGATCGCTTCACCCTTGAGGCCCCGAGGGTAGCCTGTGCCGTCCCATTTTTCGTGGTGGCAATAAGGGATAGCGAGGGCCGGGCGCAAATAGGTAATGGGCGAGAGCAACTCATAGGCATAGGTCGGGTGGCGCTTCATAATCTCCCACTCTTCGGGGGTCAGCGGCCCAGGTTTGAGCAAGATCGCATCGGGAATACCCATTTTGCCAATATCGTGGAGCAACGCACCCCGGCGAATATGGACAAGTTCCGCATCGCTCATCCCGACGGCACGGGCCAGGTGCAGGGTCAATTCAGTGACCCGCAGCGAATGGCCTTCCGTCTCTTTATCACGTAAATCAAGGGCATATGACCAACCCTCGATCGTCTTATCGTAGGCAAGGGCAAGTTCCGTGTTGGCCCGTTGCAGATTTTCAAACATCGTCGCATTATCAATAGCAATTGCCGACTGACCGGCAATCACCTCAAGGAAGTTCATCCAGTTCTGATCTTCGGGGATCGGCTTGCGGTCAAAAATCTCGAGCACGCCTTGCACCTGACCTTTGGCGAGCAGCGGCAACGCCAGGTAATGCGTAAAGCCTTCACGCTCGTAGAAACGGTCACCGACCCAGTTCGTGCCGATCTCCTCGGCACTATAGGCACGCACAGGGCGCTGCTCGAGTGCAGCCGTGCCCGAGAGTCCGCTCCCAACCTTGACGAGCGAATGTTTGACCGCATTGGTACGAAAACCATATCCTGCCGCAAAGCGCAGTTCATGGGAATGGGACTGGAGCAGCAACATAGTTGCCGCAGCGACATCTTGCAGCGCCGTGACCCGGTTGAGGATGAGATCAAGCGTAATGCTGAGATCCATACTCGATGTAATCGCCATATCAATCATGCGCAGGGCTTGCTGCTGCTCGATCTTCTTGAGCGTTTCGCGGAAGAGTTCCGCATTATGCAGCGCAATTGCCGTCGTATTGGCAACCCAGGTCAGCAATTCAGCATCGGTCTCGCCAAAACGATTGACCTGACGATCCTGCAGCGCCAGCACACCAACAACGGCATCCTTGGCGAGCATGGGCACAAAGATGGCTGACTGGATCAGTTCAGCACCTGTATCAGAGAGCGGGGCGTGGATGCGCCTGAGAGCCTTTTGATAATGAGGAAGAATCACCGGTCGCCGGGTATGGATCGCCTCGCTATGGGTACCCCAACCAGGTGGCTCAAGGGCAACGGAAGGAACGTGCGTGAGATCTTCCGTTTGACCATCATGGTAGATATGCGCCGGGATGATGATGCGGCTCTCGGCATCATAGCGACTCAACAGAATAGCTTCGACATCAGGAAAGAGTTTCTGGACGGTCGCCCTGACCGTCGCATAGATCGTCGGCAGATCAAACGTACTCGAGAGATCGCGACCGAGTTGATTGATCAGTGCAAGGTGTTCAGCGCGCATCTGCGCATCCTGCTGGAGGCGCACCCGATGCAACGAATTGCCAAAAATATCGAGCAAGGTCGCAAAGAGATGGGGGCTATAAGAGGATCCGCCAGAGACAATTGGTGTTGCAAGGACAAGCACACCCTCAATCAGATTGCTCGACTCGACGACAGCGCAGACACCCCGCCAGCCTGCGGGCATCTGGTGGCGCAACGAAGCAGCAAGGCGCGGATCGGTCTGAAAATCTTCGACCAGGAGAATCTCGCCAGCATTGATCAAGGTTTCCACGACCTCTTCACCCCGTTCAAGGGAAGTCAACGGCACATCAGCAAAGTCACCTGACATTGCCATGGGGATGAGTTGATGCGCGTTGAGATCGCGCCAGAGGAAGAAACTGGCCGTAAAACCCAAGATCGTGCGTGATTTTTCCAGAAAGAGAGCGAGCAACTCACGGTAGGTAGGGACGACGCGAAGCGAACGAACAATCGCATAGACTGCTTCGAGTTCATCGAGGCGCTGGCGGGTCACTTTGAGCAACCAGTCTTGCTCAACCACTCCTGCAATCATCTGGTTAATCTGGAGCAATACAGCTTCATCGTCAACGCTAAACTCACCTGAAGAAGGACGCGAGAGCATAACACAACCCAGAGACGCGCCATTATTGCCAGGCAGCAAAGAAGCAAGCAGGCCATCCAAGAGCGGACACGGCGCAGTGTGGCTAACTAGTTGACGCAAGGTCGAGAACTGCTCAAGCTCGGCGTGCGTCAAGCGCACGAGATGGTGATGCGACTTCAAATGAGTCATTACAACTGTGGCGAGCTCAACCTGATCTGTCTGTTGACACTGTGCATAGTCAGGAGCGAAGGATGACATAAGCAGAGGATGCGTCAGACTGCGCTGGGCAGCGAGAAACGTCAGCGCAATCTGGGCACCAATGGCCTCACGGAGCCCATCCGTCAGGATCTGCAATTTCTCTTCCAGAGCCATGGGCGCAGAAATTTCCACACTCAGGCGGGCAAGAATCTGATTACGCCGGGCATTTTCGGCAATGCGCTGCTCATCTTGTTTGCGTCTGGTAATATCCATCAAGCTCACCAGCACCGTGCCAGTGTCACTGTCGAGCGAAGGAAAGACCATCGTCTGCAAGACATAGAGGCGTTCGAGGGAAGCTGTCGAGAGCATCATCTCCGTTGCAAAGACGGTCTCGCCATTAGCAAGGGCGAGTAACTGCTGCACAAAGCCTGGCATGGTTTCGGGGAGGGCAAACTTGGGCGCAATCGACTTGAGCATCTGCGATTTCGACTGCGCCTTAAAGATCTTGAGGGTTGCATCATTGACATCAAGGACACGAATCTGATGCAGCGCCTCGTTGACACGGTCGGGATGCTGAGCAAAGTAGGCCTGGAAATCAGTAACCCCAGCCTGGCGCAACGCTCTAATCATCGCGATGACTGACGTCCAATCTTCTTCCCAAATCGAAACCGGGACAAACTGAAAGATCGACTGGTAGCGTGAGCGGATGCGCTTCTGGTCTTCGAGCAGGCTCAGGAGCGTGCGCCGGGCACGTTCGGACTGTTCCAGTTCAACGTGCGCCTGATGTTCCACTTCGCGGGAGAGTCGATGGCGTTGTTGTTCCGTCAGATCCGTTGCAATGACACAAAACAGGTGCTCGCCATCAGCCAGTTGCACCTCACTCGACGAGAGCAACACCGGCAACTTCACATCGCCATAGCCTTCGAGGAGAAACTCACCACGGCCGCCGCCATAGAGCAGAGACTGAAAGAACTTGCGACTCGTAGGAGTCACCCAATCTTGCAGGCGTGAAGCCGTTACCCGTTCGGGAAGAGTCATCAGCATCTCGGCGAAACGCCGATTGCAATAGATCACAATGCCTTGCGCACTCACCAAGAGGGCACCCTCACTCATCGCCTCAATGAGCGTGCGGTAGGTCTGATCGGCTGTTCTGGCAGTAAAGATCTGCTTGCCCCAGGCTCCACTCATCACCAGGGCATCAACCTTGCGGTCACGAACCGCGCCAATAACCTCTTCGAGTTCAAGCAGACGAGCACGCAGATCGGCATTTTCGTGTTGTAATTGAGCAACGGAATCGGCATCAGTGCTCGTGAGGGGCTTATCTTCCATGATAGTCTCAGATTCCGTGGGTTAGAGATCGAGGGCAATGAGCACACGTGCCGTATCAGAGAGATCACCAACAATGCGACAGGCAGGCAGCGGTTGCTGACGCACCAGCGTCGGTACCGCAATGATACGCTCTTTTTCGGCAAGCTGAGGTTGCTGATAGAGATCAATAATCTCTAATTCATAGCGTCCCTTGAGATATTCTTCACAGATCGCTGTAATATTGGTCACCGCACGGAAGGAATGGGTCGTCATCCCGGTAATATAGAGACAGAGGATATACTTCTCGTGCTCTTGCGCAACCACAGAGTGGAGATCGACACTTGCATAGCGAGGGGCTTTGCCGGTATCTTGCAGCAGATAGTTGATTTCACGCTTGAGAGCGATGATGCGCTCTTCATTATCGAGGGTCAACAGATGCCAGCGTTGCAACTCGTCCAACTGGTTACGCTGTTGTTCCTCGGCCTTCCGGCGCTCGCTGATATCCTGGAACGCCCCATGCACCAGGATAATCGTACCATCAGCATCGCGGACAGCCTCACCAATAGTGCGCACCCAGACCCGGCGACCTTTGGAGGTGATAATCTGCAATTCTTCATCGTAGGGCGTCCCATCGCGGGCGCAGGCCCCGAAGACTTCGGCAATGCGCTCGCGATATTCGGGGGCGTAATAGTTGAGGCCCTGATCGACCGAAGGTGAAATCCCAAGGGGTTCTTCGTGGATGAAAGCAACCTCGTCGGACCAGACCACCCGATTATCGCGCAGATCCACCGACCAGCCACCGAGACGAGCCATCCGTCCCGCGATGTGCAGGAGGAGGTTCCGATGATACAGATCCGCCTCAGCCTGTTTGCGTTCGGTGATATCGCGAAAATTAATCAAGAGTGCAGCCACACTCGGCTCGGCAAGGAGATTGGTAAAAGTCGTCTCGATCCAGCGCCACGATCCATCACGGTGCTGAGCGCGATACTCAATGGTCGGGTGAAGCTCAGGATGGTTGAGCGCCTGGGTACGTGCCTCAACGACACGGGGCAGATCATCAGGATGCGTCGCCTGGATGGGTTTGAAGTCAAGCGGTTCAGCTTCACCATAGCCAAAGGTGCGCCAAGCTGAAGGGCTGGCAAAGATCAACGTACCATCTTCTTGGACTAGCACAATACCATCAACCGCGTGCTCGATCAACGCACGAAAGTGATTTTCACGCAACGCAAGCTGGAGACTGCTCGCCTCGACATAGGCAAGATACGCTTGCTGCGCATCCTCCCGTGCCTGTTCAGCCAGGATCTGCTGAGTAATATTTTCGTGCGCGGTAATAAGGTGACTACCATCAATAAACCGGGTCACACGCAAACGAAACCAGCGCAACTCGGTGGGCGAATGGCACGGATAGACGTGGATAAACTCGTCAAGTTCACCTGCGATGACCTCGCGAATACCTTGGGGGATCGTCTCATCACATGCATCGGTGAGGTTGTAAATATGCGGATCAGGCCGGGATTCGCAGATCGCAAAGTAGTTTGCCCCCAGCCCATAGTTGACTGGAACCGGCGGATTTTCATCGGCGAAGGTACACCAGGCCTTATTGACGGCGACAATATTGCCGTTCAGATCCAGGACAGCAATATGGGCGGAAAGACCGTCCAGAGCAGCTTGAATGAAGTCCTGGCCCTCTGTTGTCACCGAAGATGTCGTGCGCATCCGAGCCTCCCCACCAGCGTCTATAGCTATCTATTATACGTCAGGTGAGTAACGGATGCTAGGGGCATAGCTTGTGGTGCTTGAGGCTTATATTGGGAGGAAGCATAGTTTGCGGGCCAATGGCCCGCAAACTATGCGCATCTCACCGGCGATTGAGCAGTTCGTAGCTCGTAATTGTCAACAGATAGAAGATGGCATCGGCAGCCAGTTTACCAATAATCGTGCCGAATAAAGGCGAGGGGAAAATCACGAGGGCAAGCGCAAGTACCGCAGGTCCTACCACTAAGCTGTCAAACAGTTCCGCAGGGCCAAATTCAACCAGCATCGCAGTGAACGTAGCACGCAAAGATCGCCATGACAATCCGCCGCGACGCCGGAGATCACGCCAGAAGATGACACTATAAAAACCAAGACTCTCGGCCCAGGTACCAACTAGTGCCGCAAGCAGAACACTGCCACTCCATTCGAGGGCAAGCAGCGTGCCAATCACGGTTGCAAGAAGGCCAACAGCCTCAGCTGGAAGGTAGCGGTGTAGCCAGACACGTGGTCGGCCGGTCATCTCCATCAGTGCCATAGGTCTCCCCAATGCATTCCAGGTGCGTCACAACAAGGTATGCACTGAGTATAGCTAGCCAGCGACTGATGCGTGTCCCAAACGAGCGCACTTTCTTCCCAGGTTTGCGTGAGGAAATAGCGGCTGGGTACGCATGACAAGGTTGGGCCGCACAATGGCAGCGTTGCTGCCATCGTGCGACCCAACCTCGTCAAAGAACCGAGAACCTACTCCGCTCGCTTACGCCCAAAGCGCAGATACGCCAGTGGGCCCACAAAGCTCACGAATGAGGCCAGTGCCCACGCCCAGCGCGGGCCGTTGACCTGCTCGGGCGGGCGGAAGAAGAGGTCCACCAGCGCGGTCGCCAACAGGCTCAACTGAAGACTCGCGAGTGCGAGAAGGATGCCCCGTTGTTTGGGCGAAAGGTCGCTCCAAGCCACTTTTTTCATGATCGCCTCCGTTGGATCAGTTTTTCAACCTCGATCAAAATAAAGAGGAGCAAGCCCAGGCCCACACAGATCAGCATGTCGTTGAGGGTCAAGGGTAGTAAACCAAGGAAAAGACCCAGTGGGCTAAAGAGGGCGAGCACCTGTAACCCGACCACCAGGATAATGATACCCCACATGACACGATTCGAGAAGACCCCGATGGTGAGAATAGACTCGGTATTCGAGCGGGTCGCCAGGGCTTGAAAAACCTGCAAGAGGGTCAGGCTCACCACCATCATCGTCTGCCATTGCGCCAGGCCGGCCTGGTAATACCAGAAACCCACCCCCAGGGCGAGCACGCCAATCACGCCCCCAACCCACGTCACCTGCCAACCCATACCACCCGCAAAGATGCCTTCGGTCGAAGAGTGGGGCGGGCGATGCATCACATGCCGCTCGGCAGGCTCCATGCCCATGCTCAAGCCGAGCAGTCCGTCCGTCATTAGGTTGAGCCAGAGCAACTGCAGGGGCAAGAGCGCGACGGCGGACTGCGTTGGCATACCTACGACAAAAAAGAGTAACGGCCAGAGCAGCATCACCAGCACTTTGCCGATATTGCCCGCGACCGCGAACTTGACAAAGCGGCGCAGATTATCATAGATCACTCGACCTTCTTCGACGGCAGCAACGATCGTGGCAAAGTTGTCGTCGCGCAGCACCATCGCCGACGCTTCTTTGGAGACATCGGTGCCAGTGATGCCCATGGCCACGCCGATATCGGCTTTTTTCAAGGCTGGCGCGTCGTTGACTCCGTCGCCCGTCATCGCAACAACGTGCCCCTGGCGTTGCAGTGAGGCGACAATCCTGAGTTTGTGCTCGGGGCTGACCCGTGCAAAGACGGCGGTCGAGGCCGTCGCTTGCACAAGTTGCGCATCACTCATCGCGCTCAGTTCGCTACCGGTGACGACGGTTTCGTCAGTGGCAATGCCAAGCGTCCGCGCAATATAGCTCGCGGTCAACGGATGGTCACCGGTAATCATCACTGGCCGAATACCAGCCTCGCGGCAGGTTGCAACGGCTGCACGCACCTCGGCGCGCGGTGGGTCGATCATGCCAAGAAGACCGAGGAAGATCAAATCGCGCTCGACCTCGTGGATCCGTTCGGTCGAAGCGAGAGGTCGAAAAGCCACCCCGAGTACCCGGATCCCATTGCGGGCCAGCCGTTCATTATCGGTCAAAATCGCCTGACGCCACGTCTCGGTCAGCGGCTCAGGCCCACCTTCAGTCCAGACCTGACTTGTGATTTCCAGCAAGCCATCGGCAGCCCCTTTGGTCACCGCAATATAGGCCATCTCAGGCGCATACCCCTCAACGCCCCAAATCGCACCAAGGTGGGCCTCAATCATCTTCTGGGGGCGGTAATGAACCGTGGTCATGCGCTTGCGGTCGCTATCAAAGGGCAACTCGGCGACTCGAGGCATCGCATGCTCAAGATCATGCTTGAGCAACTGACCATTGGCAGCCGCCACCAGCAACGAGCTCTCAGTTGGATCACCCACCAGTTTATACTGATCCGTAGCGGGATCAAGGCTCAGCGTTGCATCATTGCAGAGCGCTGCTCCGGCAAGCAAGAGCGCCGAGCCGACAGGTTTCTGGGTGCGCAGTTCCTGCATAGCCGCATCAGGATTCAAGAGCGCAACTGGGCCGTGGTGACCATTCTTTAGCTCAACCAGCATCCCCGGCAGCACGACCATTGTCACGGTCATCCGGTTCTCGGTGAGCGTCCCGGTCTTATCCGAACAAATCGTCGTCACCGAGCCAAGCGTCTCCACCGCAGGCAACTTGCGAATCAGCGCATTGCGTTTGAGCATCCGCTGGGCACCAAGCGCCAGCGTAAACGTGACCACAGCCGGCAGACCCTCGGGGATCACCGCGACGGCCAGCGAGACGGCGGTAAGCAGCATGATCGTCACCTGCTCACCCATCCAGAGGCCAATACCAAAAATAAGCACCGCCACAATCACGCCCGCAACGGCCAGTTGCTTGCCAACCATATCGAGGCGCACCTGAAGTGGCGTTGCCTCGTGAGGTACGGCCTGCAGCAGATCGGCAATCGTGCCAAGCTCGGTCTGCATACCCGTTGCCACCACCAGCGCACTCCCCCGACCATAGGTCACCGTCGTACCAAGGTAGGCCATATTGCGACGATCCGCGAGGGGCACCTCGGCGCGGGTCAGCGCTTCGGTAACTTTCTCAACCGGTTCCGACTCACCAGTAAGGGCCGACTCTTGAATGCGCAGGTTAATGCTCTCGATAATGCGCACATCGGCGGGCACCAGATTGCCCGCTTCGAGCACGATCACATCGCCGGGCACCAGTTCACGTGCGGGCAACTCAAGCAGTTTGCCATTGCGATAGGCACGCACACTGGGCACAGCAAGTTTCTTGAGCGCTGCAATCGCCTTCTCGGCGCGGTACTCTTGAAAAAAGCCGAGCACCGCAAAGAGCACCACAATCGCCAGAATCGCCCCCGCCTCAAGGAATTTGCCAAGGAAGAGCGAAAGCACCGACGCAGCAATCAGGATCAGCACCATCACATTGGTAAACTGTTCCCACAGGATCCTGGCGGGATGCTTACCTCCGTGTTCAATTAATTCATTGGCACCATACTGCGTCAGACGAACCTGAGCTTCGCCCTGATCCAGGCCCGTGGAGGCACTTGTCAACCGTTGCAGCGCAACCTTGGGCGGCAGCGCATACCAGGCCACCGCCTGTGGCGTCGCAGACAGTGTTTCATTGGCAGGATCACGCTGCTCAGGTGAAGAAGGGAGCGTAACTTTCATTGGGGAACCTCATCACTACAGGTGATGGTGTGCAGAATCATGCACAAAAACCACCACGATACCTTGTTATCGTGGTGGTCTTGCCAATCGTGTTGAAACACGAATCGATTGCCGAGCGGGGGCACCGCTGTCTTGACGACAATCGAACCTGCGAACAGGTGGCTACTCCCCAACCAGGATCTAACAGCCCTCATAGACAGTATACCTCATTGGATCATTGTTGATCTAGAGGCGAAGATCTTCACCATACGTTATGGAATCTTCTCTGCGGGGGATGCCAACTGCGTTGGCATCCCCCGCAGAGAAGATAATCTTTTTGACGGCTCAGGCAATCAGGCAGAGTGAAGCTTTATCAGGGCGCGGAGGTTTGCGTGCGCCTGAGAAGGTTGTGGCAAGTTCGAGTGACATATGATGGCCGGCGATATGGTGCAAAGTGGCATCATCAACCAGCATTTGCTCGGGGCAACCCCGACGTGTAGCACGTTGATGCCGCCAGACACACAGATGGGCATAAATGGTCTGTTCGAGAACGACGGATGGCGAAGCAGTGGGCATCTGATAATGGGTAGCGATGGACATAACAACTCCCTGGCCCTGTGAACGTCAGCGCACGATCCAGCGATCAGGGCTATGCTTTCACAGAGCTTCCACCAAGACGAAGTGTACAGTGAGTGAACCGTACCAACCCGCCAAAAGTTACGGGTCATAGCATGGGCAAAGCCGCATTTTGCCCCTCCTGTGTTTGTGGTACCATCCTTGATACAATGTTGCAAAACAGAAACGAGGAGACGATGGGACACCAGGAACATGAAGCCCAGGCACAGCGCGAAGGCCCGCTAACGATTCGGTGTGGGGTGCTGACAATCAGCGATACGCGCACACCTGACAATGACACCAGTGGAAGCACCATTCGCACGGCACTCACTCAGGCAGGGCATGATGTGGTAAGATATAGCGTAGTTCCCGATGAACCTGACCAGATCATCACACTGGTACGCAGCTATGCCGCTGACGGTTGCAAGCTGATCATCACCAACGGTGGCACAGGCATTGCCCGTCGCGATAGTACGGTTGACGCCATTGACACGCTGCTCGAGAAACGTCTGCCAGGGTTTGGCGAGTTGTTTCGCATGCTTTCGTACGACGATATCGGCGCGGCGGCAATGCTCTCACGGGCTATCGCGGGTGTCTATGGGGGGGCGCTGATCTTCTGTCTCCCTGGCTCAACTGCAGCCGTCAAGCTCGCGCTTGATAAGCTAATCATTCCACAGACAGCCCATCTGATCTGGGAGACAGTACGCCAGTGATGCGAAGGAGCACGCACGCCAATGACCTCGGTAGATGCTTTTCGTAATATGCATTATCCTAATCGCATCGGTCGTCTCTGCTTTCTGTCATTGGAAGAGGTGATGGGCGAAAACGGGGTCAAGGCGTTGCTGCGCCTCGCCGATCTCCATCAATATATTGATGCGTATCCGCCCAATGACCTGAAACGCGAGTTCCCCTTCGAGGCTATTGCGGCCTATTCGGTGGCGCTTGGCACCATGTATGGGCCGCGTGGCGCACGTGGCCTAGAGTTACGGGCCGGGCGCGTCGCGTTTTCGTTGGGCCTTAAAGAGTTTGGGCCGTTGCTCGGGATGGCTGATCTGGCGCTCAAGTTGATGCCGGTCACCATGAAATTGAAGATTGTGCTCAATGCCACGGCCCAGACGTTCGACCGCTTCAGTGACCAGTCAAGCCATGTCGAAGAAGAGCGCGGCCAGTTTAGTTACCATATCACCCGCTGCTCGAATTGTCTTGACCGCCCCGAACCAGGGCCGGTCTTCTATATTGCCCGTGGCATCATTGAAGAGGCGACGTTCTGGGTCTCGGGTGGGCGTCATTTTGCCGTGGAACAGTGTAGTTGCATCGCTCAGGGCGCTCCATCGTGTCGTTTTACCATTAGCAAGGAGCCGCTTGAATAGTATGATCCGCTGGTTATTGCTGAAATTGATTCGCTTTTATCAGCTCGCCATTTCACCGTGGCTTCCTCCAAGTTGCATCTATCAGCCAACCTGTTCGCAGTATGGCCTCGAGGCGATCAGCAAGTATGGTGCCGTACGTGGGGGCTGGATGGCAATCAAACGCATTTCGCGCTGCCACCCCTGGGGTCCAGGTGGGCACGATCCTGTCCCATAACCAGCAGAGACTGCAACTTTTGACCCAGGTCGTACGTCCTACTTTGTGACGGGAACCCTCCAACCAAAGTTGGGGCCCGCACTCTGTCGCATGAGCGATGCCCGTTGGCCATAGTTGTGCGATACTCTCTCTAGCACAATCAGCGACGGCGCATACGCGCCAGGGAAAGGTGTACGGTGGCTGAACCATCTCGTGAGTTGATTGCACAGGCCCAGCAGGGCGACCCGCAAGCCTTGACACAACTGGTGCTGACTCAGCAACATTATGTCTATAGCATTGCGATGAGTGTCCTGAAACATCCCGAGGATGCGGCCGATCTCACACAAGAGGCTTTTATCCGGCTGTTTCGGGCGCTGCCACAATATAATGGTGAGAGCAGGTTTACCACCTGGCTCTACCGGCTCGTCGTTAATCTGGGCCGCGATGAGTTGCGACGGCGCGGGCGGCAGGTACCTCTGACCCCACCCGCACTCGAAGAAGACGAGGCTGACCAATTGGCAAGTGTGGCTGATGATGACCGCTGGACGAGTCCCGAGCAAGCCCTTGATTCGCAAGAGGTGCGCAGCCAGGTACGGCGTGCGCTTGATCAACTTGAAGAACACTATCGCCTGGTCTTAACGCTCTACTATTTCGATGATCTGAAGTATGCTGATATTTCCGAGATCCTCGATATTCCGCTCAACACCGTCAAGAGCCATATTCGCCGGGGCAAGGATCGTCTGGCCGCCATCCTGGAAGCAGAAGAGCAACCCCCTCCTGCCCAGGCTGTGCCACGCCAGCCGCGCCATGATGCCGATGGCCCGCGAACAGGTGCGGTGCCGGTGCGTTTGATGTTTGGCGGTGCATAGAGGTGAACAGATGAACGATCTGATGAAAACTCCTTCCCGTGACCCTGACGACCGCCTCGATGCGGTGTTACGTCAAGAGTTGCACTGGGAAACGCCTCCCGAGGTCTCAGCACGCCTGCTGGCGCTGGTGCCTGGCAACCAGGTGCCCGCTCCGGCTGTGCCAGCACCGCCGCGTCCGCAGTCGTGGTATAGCATGCTCGTGCTGGTGTTGACGGCAGCGGCGGTTGGCCTGTCGCTGGGGGTTGCCTGGCAGTTTTATGGTACGGTTGGGGCTGAACTCGGGCTGATCGCGATGTTTGATCAGTTGCGCTACGCACCACTGATCGGGTTGCAACGGCTCTACGATGCGTTGCCTGCCTCGCGTCAGGTAGTAGCAATCCTGCTGGTGATCCGCGACCAGATCCATTGGCTCCTCCTGGCGATTATGCTCTGGCTCGCTTTTGACCAGCAACCCCAACGTCAAACAGTACGGAATTGAGTCGTAGCTCAACCAAAAAGGCCGCCCCCTTGGGGGCGGCCTTTTGATTGTTCGGATCTAGACGCACAAGGATGCTTATTCCATCTGGGCGCTCGCACGCGCCTGACGTGACGGGCGTTGCGCCAGACGCCGCCGTGCCATGACGGGAACCGGCGTACGACGCTCGATCTCTAGCGGAACGGGGAAGCGTTGGGGTTGATAGCCAAGCAACTCCATGATTGACGCCTGATCCTGCTGCGGGACATACCGGGTCTGCAAGCGCCCATCAAGCTCGCTGATAATGACCCGCCCCGGCTCGGGGCTGAGGCAATGATGCGCCCCGCCACGCCCCGAGATCATCTGCTGATAGGCACCGACACCACAAATGGCAAGCACTAGGCCCGCCCCGGTGTCGGGCAACATCAACGGGGGAGCGTCGGGTCGCGGGTAGACATCGTCGCTATCGCAAGTACGCCGCCCAGCCAGGCGCACCGGGCGCACCGGGCGATCCCAATCGGTCAAGGGAAAGATGACAAACTCCTGACCTTCGACCAGCAATGCATCGGGCAAGGTCACCATCATGCTTCCGTTGATCAGGTACCAGTCAGGCTCACCCGGCTGACCAGCTTTGACGGCCCCAACTTCGAGCAGGTAGACACTGTGCGTTGCCACCGTATAGCGGCCAAACTCACCAATCAGATCGGGCGGTGGAACATCGTAGGCGGCACAGGTCGCCTTGATTTCATGCATCAAACGCGTGAGAAAACCGGCATAATCAAACGCAAAATCGAGACGATAGCCAGCGGTTGGGATGCCACCACCGAAATTGAAATAGCGCAGACTCGGCACCCGACGGCGCAACCGACAATAGCCAGCCACCGACTCGCGCAGCGTCGCCAGGAAATGCGCCTCGTCCTCGATCTGGCTCCCAACCATCGCATGGTAGAGCACAAGATCGTGCTGGCTGTTGGCGATCCGCTCAGCGGCAACCTCGATCTCCGCACTGGTCAAGCCAAAGCGATCATTGCCAGGATGACGGCCATCACGATTACCGGCGGCACGCTCACGCACGCCAAAGCGCAGCGGGGCCGACGTGTCGAGCAGCGCCTCTAGTTCGGCAAGATCATCGAGTACCGGGATCACATTGGTACAGCCATCAAGCCGCAGACCACGAATAGCCTCAAGATAGTTTGGTTCTTTCGAGCCATTGCAGCAGATCAAGCGATCAGTTGGCAGCAACCCCTGACGGTAGAGACTGCGCGCAATGGTCACATCGGCCGCCGCCGATGTCTCATAGTGAACCCCAGCCCGCAACGCTGTCTCGACGGCCTCGGCAGCAAAATTGGCCTTGGTCGCATAGGCGTACAGAAACCGACCGGGATAGGCACTGCTTGCCCGTGCCTGGGCCGCCCATGCTTGCATCCGGGAAACCTGAGTCGTAATCTGGGGCGTATAGACGACCTCTAAGGGAGCGCCATACTGCTGCGCCAGCACATTCAAATTGACCCGGCCACCCAACATAAGCTCGCCACGTTGACGCGTCATAAAACTAGTCAACGCACCATCACCATCAAGATCGAACTGATTCTGAAGATAGGTGGTATATGTCTGCTGCTTCAATTGTACCAGAACCCTCCTTCGGGATAAAGATCAAGACGCAACGAGTCAGACCGTGGGGCATTCAGGCCCTCACGGCTTGCGAACAAGCATGGGAAACGACACAATGGGGAGGCAAAAAAAAACCCTGCACCAATGGCAGGAGTCGTTGGGGGGAGAGGCGTTCGTCAGGACGCCTCAGAAGCGCGTCATGACATTACCAGGGTAGGCAAAGAGGCCAGCCCCCAGCGATCTGCAGATCGGTGCGATCAACTTTTTTATGCCGCACATTGGTGCGTACATTGTCACTACCGTCCATAGACCCTCACCATAGCCCACTCGGCACCCTGGAAACAGAAGAACCCACCGACACTGGTGATACTTCTCAGAGCGACATCCGTTTCGTGTTCGATGTTGCGTGTTGCGCAGTGCCGGGTGCCTTCCCGGAACGCGAAACCCGTCACCAAAACGTAACGAGGGGCGCGAATAAACTGGCTGGTTGGCCCAGCCTTGTGAATTATACACCCATCAGTACCCTGTGTCAATACGCGTTTTCCTGCTTGCCAGTGAGGAAATTCGCGATTGTGCGCAGAATAATTTTGAGATCAAAGAGGAGCGACCAGTTCTCGATATAGTAGAGGTCATAGCGGGTACGTTCTTTGATGCTAGTATCACCGCGGAGACCATTGACCTGAGCCCATCCAGTGAGGCCAGCCTTCTCTTTATGGCGTCGCATATAGCGCGGGATCTCCTGGCTAAACTGTTCAACCCAGCGCGGCTGTTCGGGGCGGGGGCCAACGATGCTCATTTCGCCGATCAGCACATTGATCAACTGGGGCAACTCATCAAGGCTCGTGCGGCGCAGAAAACGGCCCACGCGGGTGACACGGGGATCATTTTCGGTTGTCCATGTGCCCAGCAACTCGGCATCGGGGCGCATCGTGCGGAACTTGATCATCCAGAAGGGCTGTTTATCCATCCCGACCCGCTCCTGGAGAAAAAAGACCGGACCTGGCGACTCGAGACGGATCGCGAGCGCAATAAGCATGAAGATCGGTGCGCCAAAGAGGAGGATAAGCGACGCCACCACCAGATCAAGGGTACGTTTCAAGATCCGGTTCCACGGATTATCAAGGGCTGCATTTTTGACACTGACGAGAGGGAGGGCACTGAGATCGCCAATCGAGAGCTCGTTATTGGTAATCAACTGAAACGTATCGGGATAGACCTTAATCGTGACCGCCTCATCCTCTGCCAGCGCAATAATTTCCATCAGATCCTGGGTGGAGCGAGCAGAAAGCGCAATAATGACCTCGTCGGCACGAGTTGCCCGCACGACTCGCCCGAGTTGAGGCGTACGACCGAGCACCGGCAGATCGAGCACCATGCTCCCAATCGGGGCACTATCCGAGACAAAGCCCTGCACCCGATAGCCTAGTTCGGGACGGTGGCGAATAATATTCCAGACGAGTTGGCCAGGATCGCGGGCACCCACAATCACGACGCGCCGAGTGTCAATCCCGTGGTGACGCAGCCAGATCACGACTGAGCGATGGAACGCCCGCAGCAACACACATGCCGCAATCGCCATCGTCCAACTCCAGGCCAGCACATCGCGGGTAAAGGGCAACTCATCAGCCCCAATCTGGGGCAAGAGCGTATTGATTACAATCGCACCGATAGCGACCAGTGAGATCGCGGTAAAGACCTTGAACGCCTCATCGACCCGTGACGCCCCACGGCGCATCTCGTAGAGGCCATTGAAGGTAAAGACCGCAAGCGCCATCAGATTAAAAAAGAGCAAGAAGCGGGCAACCACAACTGGATCAGAGGGCATAATGGCCCCCGAAGTCTCGATTGCGGGCGCAAAGAAACGATAGGTGCCAATCAACGCACCATTCAGGGCGAGCAGATCGCCAGCGATCAACATCAAAAGCAGCAACGCCCGCCAGGTGCGTGATCGCAAGTGTGGACGCACCTTAGCCGACGCGGCGTGCGGCTGGGGGGAGGAGGAGATTGCGGCCAAGTGCCATGAACTCCTTCAAACTAATACCAACTTCAATCAAGAGATTGAGTGGAGCAGCGGTCGTAGCCGCGTAATGTTTGCGATGAAAAATGCGCATCGCATCATAAAAAGCACGGATCGACGGGATGGCGCGGCGGGTACTCGAAGCCCGCTTGTAGTGATGAACGATCACCTGCGGATAATAGACAATGCGCCAACCATACGCTTTGATGCGATAACACCAGTCAAGATCCTCACCATACATAAAAAACTGTTCGTCAAGCAACCCGACCTCATCAATCACCGACGCCCGCAAGAGCATGCACGCCCCAACAACCGCATCAACCTCGGTTTCACGGGCCGGATCAAGATAGGTGAGGTTATAGCGCCCGAAACGGCGACTACGGGGAAAGAGCGCTGCCAGCCCTGACATGCGATAAAAGGAGATCGCGGGACTGGGAAAGCTGCGCCGACAGGCCAGATCAAGGCTGCCATCGGGCAAGAGCAAGCGCGGCCCGACGACCGCCACCTCAGGATGAGCGACAAGATAATCGACCAGACCATCGAGGGCACCTGCCGGCACAACCGTATCATTGTTGAGCAGCAACACATAATCAGCCGACTGCTCAGCACTGATCGCCCGTAAGGCCAGGTTATTGCCATACGAAAAGCCGCCATTAATCGGGCTGACGATCAGACGGGCCTGAGGAAAGCGGTCGCGCACGACTGCGACACTTGCATCACTGGAATGATTGTCCACCACCCAGACTGTCAGGTCGCAACGGGGAGGAGCAACATAGAGCGAAGCTAAGCAATCAGCCAGCAAGTCAGCCCGATTATAATTCAGAATGACAACCGCTAGGCGCGACATAGCTTGCTCCAGGGCAACAGGGCCAGCAATCAAAAAGCGTGTATAGTATACCATACTGGCTTTGCTCGCAACAAAGCCAGAGAGTTTGCCTCCGGCGGTGGGGTTTGGGGCCTGCGGCCCCCAAGAATCTCGCTTGTGCTGGCGAAAACGGCCAGCGAAGTTGGCCGTTTTCGCCAGCACAAGCATGGGTTTTGAGGGAACCAACTCAGGCCAGTATGCCTGGTGACACGCTGAAAGAAGAGGGTGTATGGGTTCATCGCTTGCCCGCTTGATTGTCTATGCGTGCCCGTTGGGGCCAATGGCCGAGCAGATCGCGGCGTTTTACGATGCCAGTCGTGCCCAGTTTGGGCCAAACAAGGCGCACGCTTACCCTCCACATATTACGCTGACGGGCTTTTTTCAGGATGAGGCCACGGCGCTTCCTATCTATACCAGCGCCCTCACGGCGGCCTGGACAACAGCGATGGCGCAACGACCAGATCAGCCAGTCATCGTCACGGAACTGGCCTGTACCGAGGCTTTTCACGGCCTCTTGATCGTTTCGCCGTGGCTCGAGAACCTGGCCGCCAACTTTGCGGCGCGGGCGGTGTCGCCAAGCAGACGCGAGACCATCCGGCTCAAAAGCCAGCTGCATCTGAGTCTGGCCTATGGGTTCAACGCCACCGAAGGCCCAGCACTTGGGGGCATGGCCCAGGCCATGGTCGATCCAGCAGCACCAGTGCAATGGGATCTGCGGCTGTATGAGCAAGGTGAGACGTGGAAGATACACGGACTGGCCCACGGCTTGTAATACGATGCACGTGATATCAACGAAACTGGGGCCTGTATAATAGGAATGGATCGGCTTGTTTTATGAGCCGTCCCGTTGACAACCAGTTTCGTTGCCCCTCTCAGTGAGCAGGTTATGAGCAGACAGTTCCAGATGTACCTTGGTGACTGGCTTGGACGGCGAGCGCAACTCTCGCCCGAACGTACGGCACTCTACGACGCTCAGAGTGATATGCGCCAGATCAGTTACGATGAGTGGAATGCGACCGCGACGCGTACGGCAGCTTTGCTCCGCTCGCTCGGGGTTGAACGGGGCGATCGCGTGGCCGTGCTGGCCCACAACAGCCTCGCGTTTCTCGATCTCTGGTTTGCATGTGGCAAGCTTGGGGCGATTATGCAGCCGTTGAACTGGCGCTTGACTCCGGCTGAATTGGCTGGTCTGATTGATGACGCGAACCCTTGCATTTTTGCCTATGGGCCAGAATTTGCGGCCACAACGCTCACGCTACGTACCACGGCTACGTCGGTACGCCATTGGATCGCCATCGAGGCAGCGACCGTGGCGCATGCCGCTGATGTGCCTTTGATGGCCCGCGATGAGCACCACGAACCCGTTCCGCCAATCGAGCTTGGGTTTGATGATCCGTGGGTGATCTGTTATACCGGCGGTACCACCGGGCTGCCCAAAGGGGCGATTTTGACCCACGGCAATCTGACCTTCAATGCGGTCAATACCGTGATGAGCTGGGGGCTCAATGCCGATGATACGACGATCCTGAATATGCCCCTCTTTCATACTGGTGGCCTCAATGTCTTTACCGCACCCCTGGCCATGATAGGCGGGGCTTCGATTGTCTGCAAGAGTGTTGATGTCAATCAGATCTTTGATTTGATCGGCAGTCGGCTCGTCAGCATCTTTTTTAGTGTGCCGACGATCTTTCTCGCTCTGCAACAACACGAGCGCTGGAACCAGGTTGATTTTAGCCCCTTGAAACTGGTAATCAGTGGCGGCGCACCTTGCCCGCAGCCCGTGTTTGAAGAATTCTGGCGGCGTGGGGTTGATTTCAAGACAGGCTATGGGCTCACCGAGGCTGGCCCCAATACGTTCTGGCTCCCCCCCGAAGATGTGCGGCGCAAGCCGGGTTCTGTCGGTTTTCCGCTCCTTTTCATTGACATACGCATTACCAACGAACAAGGGAGCGCATGTGAACCCGATGAGGTCGGTGAACTCTGGGTACGCGGTCCTCATGTGTGCCGTGGATACTGGGGCCGACCTGAAGAGACCGCCCGGGCCATTACGCCCGATGGGTGGCTACGGACAGGGGATCTCGCCCGCTGCGATGCCGAAGGGTACTATACCATCGTCGGGCGGCTGAAAGATGTGATTATTTCAGGGGGCGAGAATATTTATCCTGCTGAGGTCGAGAGTGTGCTCGCGGCCCATCCGGCGGTCGCCGAGACGGCCCTGGTTGCCGTACCTGACCCACACTGGGGCGAAGTCGGTTGGGCAGTGGCTGTGCCCCGGAAAGGATGTCATTTGCAGGGCCATGACTTGCTAGACTTTGCCGGAACCCGTCTCGCCCGCTATAAATTGCCCCGTCAGGTGATTATCCAGGCTGAACCGTTGCCTAAAACAGCGGCAGGCAAAGTTGATAAGCATGCGCTGCTCCGTACCTATCTACACAATGATGTGCATCAGTAAGGTGCTACCCGGTGTGTGTGTGGCAGCAATGGTTGCGTCACCAAGAGGCAACCCCCTGCTGACGTGTTCACTACGCACGCAGATGCCGGATTGAATAGAAACCCTATCTGGAAAGGTTGTCCGATGATCAAGCTCCCCACTATGCCGGGCATAACAACTCAGCAGGTCGCCACCAGTCGTCTGCTCCAACACGTCCGCCTGAGCGGCCCTGAGTCCGGCGAGCCGGTGATCTTCATTCATGGCAATGTGTCGTCCGGCACATTCTGGGAAGAGACGATGCTGGCGTTGCCCGAGGGTTTTCGCGGAATCGCCCCCGATTTGCGAGGGTACGGCGAGAGTGAGTTCAAGCCCGTCGACGCGACCCGTGGCCTCGGTGATTTTGCTGATGATGTTCTGGCCCTTGCTGATGCGCTGGGGTGTGACCGTTTCCATGTTGTTGGTCATTCGATGGGTGGCTCGGTCGCTTTCCAGGTGTTGGCGACGGCACCTGAACGCCTGCAGACGATCACGCTCGCCGCGCCTGGTTCACCGTATGGATTTGGGGGCACCAAGGATCTCGATGGGACACCATGCTGGCCTGATTTTGCCGGCTCGGGGGGTGGTCTGGTGAGTCCTGAGTTTGCTGGCCTTTTGGCAGTGCAAGACCGTGGCATTGACAATCCCCGCGCCTCGCCCCGCCTGGTGATGAATAGTTTCTATTGGAAGGTGCCGTTCCGCCCTGCCCGCGAAGAGGAACTGCTGTCGAGCATGTTCACGATTCGCGTGAAGGAAGATCACTATCCCGGCGATATGGTCAAATCAGCCAATTGGCCCGGGGTCGGGCCAGGCGTGATTGGTCCGAATAATGCGTTGTCACCCAAGTATGTGGGCGATATGGTCGAACGCATTCTCGCCGCTGACCATAAACCGCCAATCCTCTGGATCCACGGGGCCGATGATCAGATCGTAAGCGATATGAGCTTCTTTGATCTCGGGACGCTCGGCAAGATCCAGGCTGTCCCTGACTGGCCCGGCGAAGAGGCCTTTCCACCTCAGCCAATGAAGGGGCAGACGCGCCGTGTCTTGCAACGTTATATCGAAGCCGGTGGCTATTTCCACGAGATCGAATTGGCCGATTGTGGGCATAGTCCCTACCTCGAAAAGCCCAAGGCGTTTAATAACGCATTCCACGCACTCTTGCACAAGAAGTGAGCGGTGTGCGTGCCTTTGCCGTGCCAAGAGCCAGCAAGACTGGCTGTTGGCACGGCGGTTAGGGCTAACGCCCTCAAACCCGACTTGCACGCTGCCACATCACCTTATCCCAGTAAATCGGCGTACCATTGCGGATCGTTCCCCGCATGCGCGGCAAGCGACCGTCTTCGACCAGGCAAAGATCGGCACGCAGGCCGGGGGCAATGCGTCCGTGTTCGGCCATATTGAGGGCAGCAGCAGGCCCGGCAGTCACCAGGCCAATACTGGTGGGGAGATCAGTGATGCCCTCGCGGGCAAGACCAAAGGCCGCATGGATGAGCGTGCCGGGGTGATAGTCGGTCGCCAGACAATCGACAAGACCCGCGGCAACAGCTTCACGGGCACTCAGATTTCCCGAATGCGAGACGCCGCGCAGCGCATTGGGGCCACCCATCACGATCGACATGCCACGGAGGCGGGCCTCCTGGGCAGCCTCGAGTGTCACAGGAAACTCGGCGATGGTCGCGCCGAGGGTGGCGACGAGATCAACTTTCGCCGACGTATCGTCGTCGTGCGAAGCAATAGGCAGGCCCATTTCTGCGGCCAGCGCCGCAATGTCACGCGCCAGCGCCCAGCGTTCTTCCAGGCTTCCCGCCTGCGCAAGGCGTTGCCCTAATTCCTCTTCGACATGATCACGCGGAATGCGTCGCCATTGCGACATCGACGTGACATAGCGCTCGATGTTACGGTACTGCCCCTGCCCCGGCGTGTGATCCATCAGCGAGAGTAACTCGATCTGTCCGGTCTCAAGCAGATCGCCAAGCATTGGCGAAACAACCGGCGTTGAGACTTCAAAACGTGCATGCACACGTAGATCAATCAACAATTGTGGTCGCAACTGGTGAATATGTTCTGTCATCAGGCGCACGGTATCGAGGCGACGGGTATTATCGTGGCTATCATGATCCCAGAATGAGAGGGCCGCGTAGGCGGTGGTAATGCCTGCCGCAGCAAGGCGCTTGTCGAGTTCAAAGATCGCCATATCAATCGGGAAATCGGCCCCGAGACGCGGTTCGATCTCACGCTCGAGCATATCGCCGTGGATGTCGATCATGCCAGGGATGAGCGTCAACCCACGCCCCTCAACAATTGGCATAGCGCCAACAACGGCGTCACCTTCAGCAAACGCCGCGATCTGCTCGCCCTCAATCAGAAGCCAGCCACGCTCAATGACCATCGTAGGGAGGACGATACGAACATTCGTAATCAACATAGACCGCTTGCTCCTCTAGGACAATTACAGCTTTTGCCGTTTGCACACATCATTGGTCTGTAACAAAAGTTTTCTGCTCTCGGTATTGGCTTCGACAAGCTCAGCCAACGGTGGACGATGGGCGGTGCGAACGGACGGAGGCTGAGCCTGTCGAAGCTCCCGCTGGGATCAAGAAACGTAGGTTACACACTAATCATGCTACATGAAATTCTACATCGATCAATCCTGCGATATCTTCGGGGTGATGGAAGACACCGATCATCGCCACGCCGGCTGCCTTGAGGGTGCTGATCCGCGAGCGCAGCGCAGCGCGGGCGTCGGGATCAAGGGCCGCCGTTGGCTCGTCGAGCAGCAGCAAGCGCCGCGGGGCGATCATCGCACGCGCCAGGTTGATCTTCTGTTGCTCGCCCCCCGAGAAGGTGCTCGGATAGGCCTGCCAGATCGCTGCCTTGAGCCCCAGCGACCCAAGCCAATCCGCTGCTGCCTCACGCGCTTCGGCGAGGCTATGCCCCGCCACGAGCAATGGCTCAGCGACAAGGTCAAGCGCCGTCACTCGTGGACGTGGGCGCAGGAACTGGGTGACATGGCCGATTTCGGTTCGACGCAAGAGGGCAATGTCGACATCAGCGGCCGAGGCGAGATCAATTGTTCCGTCAGCCGTCGCGTAGATCGCCCGCCCGCCATCAGGGAGATAGGTGCGGTAGAGGCAACGCAAAAGCGACGATTTGCCGGCCCCGTTCGGCCCACGGATCAGCAACAGACTGCCCGCTTCAAGCGTAAAGCTAACGCCTTGAAAGGCTGGAATGGTGCGGCCCAGGGCATGAATGACAAAGTTCTTGCTCAAATCTTCAACTTGAAGAAGCGGCATACGTTCAGCCTCCGGCTGGGAGTGTGAGACCTACGGCCTCTATGGAAAAAGGTTGCGTGCAGCATGGGCTTTTAGGGCGGCAGCCCTCGATCAGAGACGGGCCGAGACGAGTTGCTGAGTGTAGGGATGTTGGGGGTCATCAAGAATCTGATCGGTCAGGCCGCATTCGACAACTGCACCATGGCGCATGACGAGTACCCGGTCGGCCAGGGTACGAATGACGCCCAGGTCGTGCGAGACGATGAGCGTGGTGATCTGGCGCTCACGCCTCAGGCGGAGCAGGGTGTCAAGGACGAGGGCCTGAATCGAGACATCGAGGCCGGTGGTTGGCTCGTCAAGCAGCAGCAAGGCTGGCCGCAGCGCAATGGCTTTAGCGAGTTGCACCCGCTGTTGCATCCCGCCCGAGAGCACCGCTGGCGGGTCGTCAATGCGATCAGCCGGAAATTCGGAACTTGCCAACGCGTCGCTTGCAGCCCGCCGCAGCGTCGCAAAACGACGCTCGCCCGCCATGATGAGCCGTTCGGCCACATTGCCGCCACTGGTCGCCTGCATCCGCAAGCCCATATGCGGCTGCTGGTAGACAATGCCAATCTGCTGGATGCGCAGTTGCCGCTGATGAAAGCGATCGAGCGCAAAGAGGTTCTGCTCCGTGAACCCTGGGACAGCCAGGTGGTACGTGCCTGCGTCGGCGGCCTCTTCCAGGTTGAGCATCCGCAAGACGGTCGATTTGCCCGAGCCCGACTCACCGACAATGCCCACTGTTTCGCCAGGGTAGAGTTCGAGGTTCACGCCCTGCACCGCAACAATGCGCCCATAGCGCTTGCTCAGGCCGCGTAGTTCCAGCAGGGGTGCCTGGCGAACCAGGCGCGGCGGGAGCAGGCGCCGCTGGTGTGGCTGCGGTTGAGGCATCACAGGCTCGACATTTATTCCTGACTTACTCTTCACGGATGTTTACCCTTTAGGGCGGGAAGCCCGGCAGTTTGAGCGCCGGGAGGAACGCCCCTGCTTGATCGGCTTTAGCCCACGAGGTTGCATCAAGCCGTTGTTTCTTGTACAATACGAACAGATGTGCAAAGGCACTCTACCGGACACCGTAGAGCACCGGCTGGCACTTCAACAACTGAGCCTTCGGGGGTTCCGACAGGCAGTCCTCTGCCGGGTAAAAGGTTCAAGGGTCGTGCGTCCATCGAAGCGGGCCTCGGTCGTTTCAGGGCTGCGGTCATTCAGCCTATGGTCTCGGATGCCGACCTTCGGGTTGGTAGCGCCAGGGACAAGCCAAACCGTTATGGTTTTGCAGTAAATGATCCGCTATCCGCCCGATGCCGTGGGGCTAAAGCCCTCGGCTAGGGGAAGCGAAGCCCGCCTGCGCGGGCTATACCGGATTAATTTCTGGAAGACCATTACGGTTGGGTAGATGACGGATGACCCCTGGCTGATAAAAATGGCCCTCATCATCAAAATAGGTCGCGCCAAGGGTGGCTGCGTCGCCGCGTGCGCGACGTAGCAATTTGGCGGCATACCCAGTGTCCGAAAGCCGGAACTGGGAACCACCTTCAGCAACTGGTAGTTCATCCATAAATTTGTTGCGTGCCCCGGTAAGCATACAGATTCGTCCGGCCATGTTCTCGACCTGAAAAAAGACATCTTCAAATTCAATCGGGCGCACGTCGGTATACGGTGGCACCGCATAGAGCCGCTTTTCACGCCCTGCCGAGAGCAGCGTGAGATGGGCGGCCTGGTGCAACGCAGGCGTATCCCAGCGTGGAATGGGGCTGGGGCTCATCAGATAGCGCCCGTGGACAAGAACAGGGTAGCTGGCACCCTGCATAAACCGTCCGAAGCGCACCAGTTGTTCATAGAGCGTCAGCCACATCTGGGCATAATCGGCATCGGCGTGCATCTCGCGGGCACGTGAACTATCGGGTTGCACCTGGCGCAGGGGTTCTGGATCGGGTACCTGCAAGACAAGCACCTGCCCCTCGCGCAGACGTTCCTCGGGCACGCGATGGCGGCTCTGGATGACCGTGGCGGCCAGGGTATCGGTTGTGGTGGCGACACCCGTCATGCGGGCAATGAAGCGGCGCAGGTTAGCCGCGTTGACCGAGTCGTCGGCACCCTGGTCGATCACCTTGAGCGTATCAACCGGACTCACGATGCTCAGCGTAACCTGGAGGCCGCCGGTGCCCCACCCGCGGGCAATCGGCAACTCGCGGCTGGCATAGGGCACCTGGAAGCCGGGAATGGCAATGGCTTTGAGCATGCGCCGACGCAATTCACGCTTCGCGAACGCATCCAAGAAACCGTAGCTGAAATCCTGACGAGGATGGGCAAGCGAGGCAAGGCTCATTGCACGTCTCCTGGCTCTGTGGGTGCGTCGGTGGCCGTTGCGCGGGCGTCACGAAGGGCATCGAGGCCACTCTGGAATGTGACATAGTGAGGGAGTTTGTAGTGAATGCAAAAACCAGACGCTTCGACGGGTTCAGTATGGTAGAGCACAAACTCTTCGCTATGGGCCGGATGGGGCTGCGGGGCATCCATCTCGAGATCGAGCATCGCCCCGGCGATGCATTTGACCTCATTCCAGCCCAGGGTTGCCGTGTACCCGAGGCGCAATTCGGTGGCCTGCGTATTGACGACCTCGCACTGGCTGACCCGCACCCGCCCGATGCTAAAGGGTTCGCCGGTGACGGGATGGCGCAACCGCACATCGGCATAGGCCAGACGCAACTCGTTGACGGTCGGGTGGGCGAGGCCATAGCCACGCATACTGGCATAGCCAAGTGCCAGCACGCCCCCCGTATCGGCGCGTGCCAGGGCTTGCAGACGATGGGCACGAGGGGCCGGAAAATCGGCCGGCTCGCGGGTCAGATCAGGTAAAGAGGCCGGATCGGTGGGCAGAACTTCAGGCACTGCCGCAAGCAAACCTTCGCTACGCTGCCAGTCAGCGACCGCCAGCGGCGATGGATCGTACGAGGGAGGAACCTCGCCCGCTGGTGCATCAGATGACACGGTAGCCGCAGGAGGTGCGGGCGCACTGCGATCCTGATTGTCCTGATCGAGCAGATCAAGTCGCAGCAAGCGATGGCTATAATCAAGACTCGGCCCGAGGATCTGCCCCCCTGGGATATCCTTGAATGAGGCCGAAATGCGGCGCACCGTCAGCAACTCAGTCTGCGTCACCGGCTCGGCATAGGCAAGGCGGGGTTGCGTCGAACGATAGGCCCGCAAGAGTAACACCGCCTCGTAGAGATCGCCACCCGTTTGGGCGAGCGCAAGTGCAGCCAATTCAGGCGCATAGAGGGAACCTTCGCCCATCACGCGATCAACAAGATACGGCAGGCTCGCTTCGATCATCCGCACCGTCGCGAGGCTCAACGGAGCGTTGAGCAACTGATGCAACTGCTCGGATTGAAGGATCGCCGCCTCGCCGCCGCGTGCTGCCACATACGCCATCAACCCACCTCCACCCTGGTCGTCCGTGGCAGGCCAATGACCTGATCGCCATCCACGAGATAGAGATCCCAGCCAAGCGGATAGACAGCCACCGTCGCACGGGCACGCCAAAGTGCGTCAGGCAACCGAGCAACCGTGATCGTCAATGGCTGGGCAAGACCGGGGCCACTGAGGTGCAACGGCGTTCCATGCGCAAAACCACAGCCGAGCACCAGGGTTGCCCCACGATCCGGCTCGGCGTAGGTACCAAGCGGTGCCGTCACGAGCAGATCAAGCTCGGCGAGCGTGAGTTGAGGATAAAATTGGTAGGGTGCGTGGATCGGCGGAAGTGGACGTCCGCCGGTTGCGGCGAGAGCAGGCACAAGATCGTCATAGGGCGTAAAAAAACCGGTCTCGAGATCAAGCAACGTCTCACCGATGGCAACAAAGGCGGCCAGGCCAGCGGCGGGGAGGCGCTGAGGGCGTCCAGGGTAACTGAACGCCCACATCAACGCCGTAAAGGTCGCGTGCTGACGGAGTTCGGCGGGAGTCATGTGCGGCATAGACATCAAAACGTCTCCAGATCAACCCTCGTTTGCCCAACCGCACGCATCAAAGCTTCATCGGTCTCCGCCAGATCAGCAGCCTGGGTGCGGGCAAAATCGGCGATGGCAGGGCCAGCGATCCCGGCACGATGGGCGGCATCGATAAGTGCAAGGGCAAGCGCCTGTTCAAGATCGCGCCCAAGACAGGCTGCATACCCTTCAACCCTAGCGACACGGACATGAGCCTCGGCCAACAAAATCTCGCCCAGATAAAAACTGCTCTCCTGGGCCGTTTCACGAAATGGCAACATCGCCAATCCTGTTCGGTTGCGCAACACCTCTACCGGCTCAAGGCGCGGCAGCAGATCCTCCGCAAAGCGCTTGACCGCATCCGCAGGGGAGCGGGTCAAGATATCCAATAGCTCGTGTGCTTGCATCAGCATAGCCTACTGCATTGAGATTAAGCCGGCGTTAACTTCGTGAAAAGATTACGTAAAAGAAGCCCGGACAGGTTCAACACGCAAAACCGCACCTCGTCAGATAGGCCATCCCACGGGGGATGTGCGCATGATCTTCGAGTTCAAGCAACAGACGTGGCTGATGGGACAAGGTTTGCAGGGCGGTAAAAAAGGCATACCAGTTGATCGCGCCATCACCGGGCGCCCAATGACGGTCAAGGTGCCCATCGGTATCCTGAAGATGCACATGCGCAAGCAGATCGCCGGCTTCGCGCACCCACTGATCAGGGGTAGGGCCACCGATTTGCTGCATCATGCACACATGGCCTACATCAATGCTGAGCCGTACGAGAGGCGTATCGAACGAACGCACCAGATCAAGCAGGGGGGCCACACTGCCATCGGCAATCGTCTCGATCACCAGCATGCAATCAAGCGCCTCGGCCTGGGGCAACAGTGGCTCGATGACCGCATGGGCCTCTTTGATTGTCCACTCACGACGCGCAAACGGGGTAAAGACGTGGGCCGGGGTGCCAAAGCAGAGAAAGGGACTATGCAGCACCATATGGGTCGCGCCAACCGCCTCGGCAAACGCGAGGCCCTGGCGCAGCCGTTCGATGACCACCTGGCGCACCTTTGGATCGTAGGGGGCCAGATCGAGGCCAAGAAACGGCCCGTGGATGCCCAGACGCCCGGTATAGCCACGAAGCATCTCGCGAGCATGGCGAGCGGCGGTGCGCCAATCACCATCAAGGACTTCGGGCGCAATCGGATCCTGGATTTCAAGATCACGCGGCCCATCGAGCAACCAGTCGCGATAGACTTCAAGGTCTTTGATCTGTAAGGCCGCCCCCATCAGCGGCACCGTTTGCTGGATCATCGTTTACTCCTTTGCAGCAGCGGCAAACCCACGGGAGAGATCGGCCTGAATATCAACCGCATCCTCAATACCAACCGAGAGGCGCAGCAAACCGTCACCAATGCCAAGGGCATGGCGGCGCTCAACCGAGAGCGAGCGATGGGAAGAGCAGGCCGGATAGAGAATCTGACTGGCGACACCGCCGAGCGTCGTGACAGGCAAGATCATCTGCAGGGCATCGAGGAAGCGCAGCACAGCGGCTTCGTTGGCCTGCACCAGATCAAACGCAACCATCCCGCCTGCACCGTTCGGCAACAGTTGGCGCATCAGGTGATGCTGGGGATGTGACGACAAGCCAGGATAGTAGACCTGGGCCACGCCGGGTTGCTCGACAAGCCAGTTGGCAACCTCGACGGCATTGCGGCAATGCTCACGCATGCGCAGGGGCAGCGTGCGCAAGCCACGCAACGCAAGATAGGCGGCATGCGGATCGAGCAGGCCGCCAGTCAGGATCGTCAGATTGCGCAACTCGGTGACATACGACTCGCCAGCCAGCACAATGCCACCAAGCACATCATCGTGACCAGCAAGATACTTGGTCAAACTATGCAACACAATATCGGCCCCCAGTTCGAGTGGCCGCAACAGATACGGCGTCGCAAAGGTCGCATCAACCACCAATTGCACATCGTGTTCGTGACAGAGCCGAGCCGCTGCCGAAACATCACAGAGGCGGAGCAACGGATTCGAGATCGGCTCGAGGATCAGCGCCCGGGGACGATGCTCGGCCAGCGCCGCCGCGAGGGTGGCGCGGTTCGTTGCGTCGACAAAAACCGGACAGACCCCCATGCGGCGCATGATCGTATCAACCAGGGCAAACGTCGCACCATACGAGTCCTGGGCCACCAGCAGCGTATCGCCGGCCTGTAACCCGGTGAGCAACAGGGCGAGATGGACGGCAGCCATACCCGAAGCACACGCACGCGCCACCGCTGCCCCTTCCATCTGGCAAAGCGCCATTTCAAGCGCAGCATTGGTCGGGCTACCATAGCGCGAATACGAAAAGCCTGGCGCGTCGCCCCCGAGCATCGCGTGGAGGGTCGCAGCATCAGAGGCCCGGTAACTCACCGCCAAGTCAATACCGGGAACAGAGGGAATCGAAGGATTGCCTTCTTCGGGACGGCCAGCGTGGACTGCGATGGTAAAGAGACTCTCAGACATAACAGGCTCCTGATGACTACAACGCGTACGTATACTGATACTGACTCACGTACGCTTCCTGGGGCTACGCCCCTACACGCATGAACAGTTAGGACTGCCGCCCTCAAAACCCGTGCTTGTGCTGGTGAAAACGGCCAACGAAGCTGGCCGTTTTCACCAGCACAAGCGAGCTTCAGAGAAGCGTAGCGGATGCAGGGCAGCGATCAATCAAAAAGATGGATATCGAGCTGGACATGCGCACTCTGCGTTGGATCAAGCGAACCGAAGATGACCTCGGCCAGCAACGTAGGGTGAGGTGCCGTAGCAAGCGCAAAGAGATGAGTAGAGCAGGGGCTATCACTGGCACCAAACCCCGGCACAGGCATTGTAACACCAGAAACAGATGCAAGCGCACGACACCAGGCATGCTCCATCCGCCCGGTGCCAGTCAACGTCCAGGCAGCGCGGAGGTGTGCTTGCGCCCGGAGATAATCAATATGCCAGTGCAGGCGAGGTTTGTGGGCGTTCGCGTGATGCTTGAGGCGCGCCGCCAACCCACCCGAACCAAAGGCACTGCCCACATAGAGGTAAAACCCCGGGGCAAACGCAAAAGAACCCAGACGCCCAATCTGAAGTTGAGTGAGCGTCTGGTCAAGTTGGAGTACCAGGATATAGGTACCCTTCATTGGTAGGGGTGGAAGCGGTATAGCATTGTTATCGATTGGCGGCCACGGGGCGACGATTGACTTTGCCCCGCCCCCGTTGCACAGGCGGTGCCCCACGGGGAACCGTCACCCAGAGGAGACCCGTCATAATTGCAGCCGAGGCAATGCACCACATACACGTTGCACCGATGACAAAAGGTTCGAGGAACGTCAGGTAGATCGAAAAGATCGTCCCGCCGAGGGCCATGAGCGGCATCGCGAGCCTGGCATAGTGGGCAGCCTGACCTGCGCCAAAGCGATACACAAGCCACACAACCAGGAAGAAGGCATAACCAGCAACCCCCAGCACCCCAACCGGAATACCAAGGAAGGTCGCATAGACACTCTGTTGCACCGCATTGCAATCGCCAACCGGGCCACAGACCGCCTCGGCGCCAC
Organism: Candidatus Chloroploca asiatica; assembly: GCF_002532075.1. GTDB lineage: Bacteria > Chloroflexota > Chloroflexia > Chloroflexales > Chloroflexaceae > Chloroploca > Chloroploca asiatica. The sequence continues at coordinate 72,215 of NZ_LYXE01000072.1, forward strand.
TCACTTCTACAAAGGCCAGATAGGCCGAAACAACGATCCCTGCGACAGCAAGGATTGGCACGGCCAGATTACGCCACCCGAGCAGCGGGCGATCAAAGGGCGGGCGTGTGGTAAGGCCCAACACAAAGACGGAAACTGTCATCAACAAGAGCATCAAAACCGCAATGCTATTGCCGAGCGGATCGCGCTGAAACGGGCTTACCGCAGATGTAGATTGTGGCACCACCGCAACCTCACCCGCTTCAGTCGTGACCACCTGGGCCGCAATGACCGGTTCGATCCCCGGAATAGTAGGCCAGGCATTGCCGCCAGTGGCAAGCGCCTGTTCGATCAAACCAGGCAACAGCGCCGGAATCTCGCCACTGCCAACCATCACTGTCTCGCCAAAGACCATGGTGGGCACGCCGAGGCGATTGTCGGGAATATTGAAGGCCGTAATCGCGGCCTGATAAAGGGTCTGACCGGCAGGCTGGCTGACGTCAATCCGCACAATCTGGAGCTGTGAACCATAGCGCGCCTGAAGCGGCGGAAAGACCTCGTCCATGACCGTATGGCAATGGGGGCAACTCGGCGAATAGAAAAAGACGGCGCGGGCGGCTGGATCAGCCGCAGCAACGCGCCCAGCAAAAACGAACATCAGCAAGAGCGTCGCCACCCCGAGGAGCGACCAGCGTGAAACATTTCGACGTATCATCAACGTACTCCTTACGTTCGAACCCTCACGGGAATGCCAACCCAGACCACCAGCAGAGCAGCAAGCCATATCTAGGAGCGGCACCCCATCAAGCGTTGCTTTGCTGGCACAACCGCCAGCAAAACTGGCGGTTGTGCCAGCAAAGCAACACCCTTATTGTACCCAACCAGAGTAGACAACAAAATTGCATTGCCTGAAAACCCGGTTATCAGCCGACAACCCGAACCACAAGTATCAAGCCTTCATTACCAGTTATACGATCATAACCGCACCAGGGGTGGAACCTGATACGATTGTGTATATTGGCACAATCTCTTGATGCCAAGGCTTTGGCCTGGCTCGGAGGCTATAATGGACGTCACCATTCTCGCACGTTGGCAGTTCGCAATTACGACGGTCTACCACTTCTTTTTTGTTCCCCTCTCGATTGGACTCTCCCTCCTTGTCGCCATTATGCAGACGGTCTACTTCCGTAGTGGCAATGAAACCTACAAACGCATGACCAAATTCTGGGGTAAGTTGCTCTTGATCAATTTTGCGATCGGAGTAGCTACTGGAATTGTGCAAGAATTTCAGTTTGGTATGAACTGGGCTGAATATTCACGGTTCGTCGGGGATATTTTTGGGGCTCCGCTGGCAATCGAGGCATTGATGGCCTTTTTCCTCGAGTCGACTTTCCTTGGTCTGTGGCTCTTTGGCTGGAACAAGCTCTCTAAGGGGGTTCACCTTGCCTGCATCTGGATGGTTGCCATCGGGTCAACGATTTCGTCGTTCTGGATCCTGGTGGCGAATTCGTTTATGCATCAGCCGGTTGGCTATGTGATCCGCAATGGCCGCGCCGAGATGGAGAGCTTTGGGGCGCTGATTGCCAACGGGCATGTCTGGGTGCAGTGGCCGCATACGATGATGGCGGCGATCTGCACAGCGGCCTTCTTTGTGCTGGGTATCAGTGCCTACCATCTGCGCCGCCCACTCAGCGAGGCTGGGCACGACATGTTCCGCCGCTCGTTCCAGATTGGGGCCATTGCCGCCGTTATCGGGGTGGTCGGCGTCATTCTGGCAGGCCATGCCCAGGCGCAATATATGATCCAAGTGCAGCCGATGAAAATGGCGGCAGCCGAGGCAATCTGGGAGACCGAGGATCCCGCACCGATGTCGCTCTTTACCATAGCAAGCACGCCAGAACAACGCGATCTCTTTGTGATCAAGGTTCCGGGTCTGTTGAGTTTCCTGGCCTACAATCGGTTTGAGGGTGCAGTTCCGGGAATCAAAGATCTGCAAGCCGAAGCCGAAGCAACGTATGGGCCTGGCAATTATACGCCCAATGTTTTTCTCGCCTACTGGACCTTCCGGGCAATGGTTGGCGCAGGCTTTGCCATGCTTGGCCTGGCTGTAGTGGCCCTCTACTCTGTCTTGCGCAATCGGATCACGAGTAGTACGGCGTTTCTCTGGTTGCTGATCCCGTCGATCGGCCTGCCCTATCTGGCAAATGCGACCGGCTGGATCTTCACCGAGATGGGCCGCCAACCCTGGATCGTCTATGGCGTGATGTTGACGAGCGAAGGCGTCTCGGCGACCGTTGGCGTCGGGTATGTCTTGATGAGTTTGATTGGCTTCACCCTGGTCTATCTGGGCTTGATCGCCGCGACGATCTTTTTGATGCTGAAATATGCCCGTCAGGTACCCGGCGAAGAGCCTCAGATGAGCAAACAACCTTCGCTACGCCCTGCCCCCGCTGGCGACTGAAAGGACACCCTGCAATGGATCTCAATATCCTCTGGTTTATACTCGTCGCCGTGCTCTTTATCGGCTTCTTCATCCTCGAAGGCTTTGATTATGGGGTGGGCATTCTCTTGCCGATTATGGGCAAGACCGATACCGAACGGCGGGTGGTGATCAATACGGTCGGCCCGGTCTGGGATGGCAATGAGGTCTGGGTGCTGACCGCTGGCGGCGCGATCTTTGCGGCCTTTCCGCACTGGTATGCGACGCTCTTTAGTGGCTTTTATCTCGCGCTCTTTTTGATGCTGGTCGCGTTGATCATCCGGGCCGTCGCGTTTGAGTACCGCAGCAAAGCAGAAAATCCAAAATGGCGCGCCTGGTGGGATCGGGGCATTGTCTTTGGTAGTCTGATCCCCGCGATCCTCTGGGGGGTCGCGCTCGGCAATATGCTGCGCGGGGTGCCCATTGATGCCGATATGCACTACGTCGGTACCTTCTTTGACCTGCTGAACCCGTATGCAATCATCGGTGGGTTGACGTCGCTCTCGATGTTTCTCCTGCACGGGGCGATCTTCTTGAACCTGAAGACAAGCGGTGAACTGAGCGAGCGGGCGCTGCACCTGACCCGACGCATTGGCCCGGTGACAACGGTGATGGTTGCGATCTTCATTGTGTCAACGTATCTGATGACCGATTCATTCAGCCGCCTCGGCGTCAATCCCGGACCGATTCCCATCGCCTCCCTGGGCGCGCTCTTTGCCGCCGCCTATTTTGTGCATATCGGGCGCCTCGGCTGGGCCTTCTTGATGACCAGCGTCAATATCGGCCTCTCGGTCATTACCATCTTTATGGCGCTCTTCCCCCGGGTGATGGTCTCAAGTCTCAATCCCGATTGGAGCCTGACGATCTACAATGCGTCGTCAAGCCCGAAGACCCTGACGATTATGAGCATCGTCGCCCTGATCTTTATTCCGATCGTGCTGGCGTATCAGACCTGGACCTACTGGGTCTTTCGGCATCGTATAAGCATTGAGAGTGAGTTGACGTATTAGCATCGCAGGGGCGGGACTGTCGTCCCGCCCCTGCGATGCTTGGGAATATGGCCCGGTTTGGGAATATGACCCGGTCAAGACGATCAAACCTGATGACAACGCAGCGCCCCTGGTTATGGGTGACGATTGCGCTGGGGGCGTTGACGGCGGTGGTGGCCGTTGGTCAGGCGGTGCTCTTGAGCAGGGTGATTGCGCAAGTCTTTCTGGGTGGGGCCGATCTGGCCGATGTGCAGGCGCTGCTGCTTGGCCTGGTCGCCCTGGCGCTGCTGCGCGCAGCCCTGAGTTGGGCAGGCGAGATGACGGGGCAACGGCTCGCCAGTCTCGTCAAGCAGGCGCTCCGTGAACGTGTACTGACACATCTGGTGGCCCTCGGACCGACGTTTGTCCGGGGCGAGCGCAGTGGCGAACTGGCGAATACGACGCTCGGGGGCGTCGAGGCACTTGATGAGTATCTGAGTCAGTATCTGCCCCAGGTGACGCTAGCAGCGCTGATGCCCTTGATCGTGCTGGTCTTTGTCCTCCCCTTTGACCCCCTCTCCGGGCTGGTCTTGATGCTGACAGCCCCGCTTATTCCGCTCTTTCTCTGGTTGATTGGCTCGCTCGCCAAAGAACTGACGGCACGCCAATGGGTCGATATGAGCCGGATGAGTGCCCATTTTCTCGATACGCTCCAGGGCTTGACCACCCTCAAGCTCTTTGGGCGCAGCCGCGAACGCCTGAAAGAGGTTGCGACGATCAGTGCGCAGTTTGGCGATGTGACGATGCAGGTGCTGCGCATTGCGTTTCTTTCGGCCTTTGCCCTCGAATTGATTGCGAGCCTCAGTACGGCGATTATTGCGGTCGAGATCGGGCTACGGTTGCTCTATGGGCGCATGGCCTTCGAGCCAGCCCTGACGATCCTGATCCTCGCGCCAGAGTTCTACCTGCCGCTGCGTCTGCTCGGCCAGCGCCACCACGCCGGCATGGCGGGCAAAGAGGCGCTCGGGCGGATCGAGGCGATCCTGGCAACCCCAGTGGCTGTGCCACCCTCGCCAATGCGACAGGCACTCCCTACGAACGGAGACCTCGAACTCAAGGGGGTTTCATTTGCCTATGACCACGGTGCCCGTCCGGTCTTGCATCAGTTTGACCTGCGCCTTCCGGCGGGGCAGACGGTGGCGCTGGTTGGGCCAAGTGGCGTCGGCAAGAGCAGTGTGGCGGCGCTGTTGATGGGCTTTGTTCAGCCCGACGAAGGCAGCATTTCTGTTGGCGGCGTCCCCCTGACCGAGGTCGATCTGGGCGCGTGGCGGCAGCAGGTGGCCTGGGTCAGCCAGCATCCGGCACTCTTTTATGGCAGTGTCGCCGAGAATCTGCGCCTGGCGCGCCCCGACGCTTCCGATGAGGCGCTGGAAGTGGCCGCACGCGCCGCCGGTGCGCACGCTTTCATCACGGCACTGCCGCAAGGGTATGCCACCCCCATCGGCGAAGGCGGAACACGGCTCTCGGGCGGGCAACGCCAGCATCTCGCGCTCGCCCGCGCCTTGCTCAAAGATGCGCCTTTTGTGATCCTCGATGAGCCAACCTCGCACCTTGACCCGGCCAGCGAGTTGGAGGTACGCACAGCGTTGCGTGAGTTGCTGCGCGGTCGGACAGCGCTGATCATCACGCATAGCGCATCACTGCTAGCTGAGGTCGATCACGTGGTGCAACTCGAACCGCTTGGCAACAAAGAGACGATGGTAGCGCAGGGTTCGCCATCAGCCATGCTGCGGGAGGCCCCGCGATGAGCACGCCACGCCTGTTCTTACGCCTACTCGTGCTGATCGCGCCTTATCGTGGCTGGTTTGCCGTTGCGGTCTTGCTTGGTTTTGCGACGGTGGGCAGCAGCATCGGCCTGATCGCAACGTCATCCTACCTGATCGCCAGTGCCGCCCTGATGCCCTCGATTGCCGTCTTGAGTATACCGATTGTCGGTGTCCGCTTCTTTGGCATTGCGCGGGCGCTCTTTCGGTATGCCGAGCGTTATACGGCACATACGGCTACCTTCCGGCTGCTCGCAGGGATGCGGGGCTGGTTTTATGAGGCAGTCGAACCGCTGGCCCCCGCCGGTCTCATTGATCAGCGCGGGGGCGACCTGCTCGCACGAGCCGTCGGCGATGTTGAAACGCTCGAGCAGTTCTACCTGCGTGTCCTTGCGCCGCCTCTCGTCGCGCTGCTCGCCGGCCTGCTCGCCTGCGGACTGATGCTCGCCTTTGACGTTCGTCTGGCCCTTATGCTCTTGCTGCTCCTCGGGCTTGCTGGCCTTGTCGTCCCCCTGCTTGTCCACGCCCTGAGTCGGCGCCCTGCCAGGGCAAGCATCGCCCACCGTGCCGCCCTCTCGACCAACCTGGTCGAAGGAGTGCAGGCGCTTGACGACCTGCTGGCGCTTGGGCGCGAGGATCTGCTGCTGGCACGCGTGCGCGAAGATAGTCGCCGCCTGGCGCAGGCCCAGGAACACCTGGCGACGGTACGCGGCCTCGGCAACGGCCTCGTACTGTTGCTGAGCCACCTCGCGGCACTAGCAATGCTGCTGCTTGCCATCCCCCTAGTGCGCAACGGCGAGCTCGACGGGGTCTACCTGGCCCTGCTTGCGCTGACCGCCCTTGCCTCATTTGAAGCCGTGACCCCACTCGCGGTCGCCTTACAGAGCCTCGAAACAAGCCTGGCGGCGGCACGCCGGATCTTCGCCATCACCGACACCCCAGCGCAGATCAGCAACGAACCAGCCACCTCACCAGAGCCACAAGATTACAGTCTCGAACTGCGCAACGTCAGCTTCAGCTATCCCGGCCAGTCCCAGAACGTCCTGGAAAACCTGAGTTTGCGCATCGAAGCGGGGCAGCAACTCGCCCTGATCGGCCCGAGTGGCGCAGGCAAAAGCACCCTGGTGTACCTGATTTTGCGTTTCTGGGAAGGATGGAGCGGCGAGATTCTGCTTGGTGGTGTTCCGCTCCGGGCGTATCGCGCCGAAGACGTACGGCAGATGATTGGCGTTGTCGCGCAGCACACACACCTCTTCAACGGCACGATCGCCGACAACCTACGCATTGCCCGCCCAATGGCAAGCCAGGCCGAACTGGACGAAGCGTGTCGGCGCGCCCACCTGAGCGACCTGATCAAACGGCTACCCAATGGCTACGACACCTGGATCGGCGAACAGGGCATGAAACTGAGTGGCGGCGAACGTCAACGGCTCGCCATTGCCCACGCCCTGCTGAAAGACGCGCCGATTCTCATCCTCGACGAACCAACGGCGCATCTCGACCAGGCCACCGCCAGCGACGTCGTCACCGCACTCGAGCAACTGCGGCAGGGGCGCACCACGCTCACGATCACCCACCGCCACGAACACCTCGCCAGCGTTGAGCGGATTGTGAAGCTCTACCAAGCCCGCTGCGGAAACGATGCAGATCATCCCACGACGAAAGGCGCCGAGTCATAAGCGAACCGCATCTATAGCTGCCAGCCGCTCATCCGGCTGCACCGTGGCGCTCGCTGATCAACGTACCGAATATCCGTTGCTAGTTACCGATGCGCTTCTGCGCGAAATATGACCGAAAACTCGCATAGACGGCGCATGCGCCGTCTACGATAACCGAAGGCAAGTGTAGGTGGCAAGATTGCCGCGTAGCATAGGTACGGCGGGTGGAGGTGGCAAAAACGCCGTGCGGCATGGGTATGGCGGGCGGAGGTGGCAAAAACGCCGTCTAATTCATGTTGGGCGGCAGCTGGTCGTTGCCTCATGCCTGGGGCTGTGTGTAAATCATCGAAATCTATGCTAAAATGTTTGCATGATACAAGGTACTCGTAACAATATGTTATGTTAAGCAGGGGCAATCACATGCCATCCCAGGAGGACATTGAAATTCAACAGGAGCGGCTACAGCTCTATCGACGCACGCTAGCCCATTATCTGCGGCAGCAGGCAGAATTAGGTAGTGCTTACATTCCGCCAGGTATAACTAATGGCATACTTGACGCACGCAGAAATATTCATCAAATCAAGAATACACTACGATCATGGAATATTATATTGGACGATCACCCTGATGATGACAATAAAGCGGACGAAATAATGAACACAAGCATCAGTGATATATCAACTACATCACCGGTTTGGTTTCGTCAAATTCGTCAGCAAGCACTCAAGGCGTACTTTGTGCAACAATGGAATCTGGCTGAGGAACTCTTTATTCAAGTATTAGCAGCAAATTCTGAAGATGACGAGGTTCGAAGCAAGCTTAAAGTGGTACAGCAATATTTAGAACTTGACGCCTTCTATCAAACTATTTGTGATCTACGTAACGAGGGGCAATGGAGATCCGTTCTTAATGCTCTTGCGGATTTAGAGGAAAAACACCCTAAGTATCCTGATCCTCAAAATCTAAGACAGTGGGCTATGCAACAACTAGAACTCGATGTCTTTTATCAGAGGATTTGCGATCTGCGCCATGAAGGCCGCCGACCAATAGTTCTTAATGCTCTTGCCGATTTAGAGGAAAGGCATCCTAAGTATCCTGATCCTCAAAATCTAAGACAGTGGGCTACGCAACGATGGTTACCAGTATATCTATTAATAGATGTTTCTTCATCAATGTCCGGGGCTCCTATACAGGCCATGAATCAAGGAATGGCCTTAATTTGGAATGAATTAATGAGCGATGGAATGGCAGTAGAACTTGCGGCTATTAGTGTGATTAGTTTTTCGAGTTCTGCCCAACAACTAGTCCCGCTTACACCGATAATTGACTTTTGCCCACCTGAATTAATTGTTAATTCGAAAGAAGAGACCAACCTGGGTTGCGCTTTACAACTATTGGAAAATGCACTACAGCAGGAGTTTGTTTCTCGATCATATACTTGTATGGGCGACTATTTACCTATTGCATTTATCATGCTTGATGGAAATCCGACAGATGAATGGACAACGCAAATAGATCGGCTTTTAAAATATAATCGCTTTACTTCAATAGTTATTATTTGCTGTGGTCTACTTGTCAGTATTGCCTACCTTGCCTCTCAAGTACCCGATCCTAGAATTGCATTTATAAGAATGGAAGAAGCCACACCTGATTCTATAACTCATCATCTTAGATATATAGATCAAATATCCACTATATTTAATATCTCCATTTAACATTTTATTAAATCGTTTAACTAGATCGCAAGCGGCCCAACAACGCGGTGCAGCGGGCGCCGCTGGCGCGACCCTCAACCTGGGCGCGTTTTAGGCAGCACTCACGTGCCATCGCCTTTGTCGATCTTCACGCGTGCCAGCGGTGCCGCTGACCGCTGTCCGTTGGGCAGCAATAGTCAGCACTCAGCCGAGTATCGCGTACTAACGCTCGCAATTCAGCCACTTGCAATTTTGTGCGATGACACTTATAATCATCATGCTTGACCCGCGCAGACAAAGGTGCACACAGATGCCGACTATCAAAGAACTCCGACAGCAAAACTTGTTTAATGTCTTACAGGATAATACATCCCATGAGAAAATTTATGCCAACGCGTTTCGCAAGTTGTACTATCACTTATATTCTAACAGTAATGCAAGTAGAGCTGAAAGAATAATGTCAGATCTTTCAAGTCTATTGTTGTGCAAAGTTATTGGGGAGCGAAACGGCAAAAAGGAACTATTAGAACAATTTCTTGATGGCAAAGGCTCTGCAAATTCAATACTACTGCCTATGTTGCACGAGGCTTTCCCACATCTTGTAGATAATGAAGATCGTTTTTCCTTAGAAGATGCCGTGTTGCGGTATGCTTTACAGGAGATCATATCTCTACCTTTGACAGGAGCACCTGCTCATGTTTTAGGAGAGGCGTTTCAATCGCTAATAGGCCCGCGACTACGTGGAGATAAAGGCCAGTTCTTTACACCAAAAAGCCTTGTTCGATCAATTATTAATGTCCTCCAGCCAACTGAAGGTGCCAAGATTGTCGATCCGGCTTGCGGAACTGGTGGATTTCTTGTCGAAGTGCAAGCATTCCTTGAGAATAGCAGGGGCTCAAGAAAAAAGCGCCTCACACTCATAGGTATTGATAAGGATCGCGACTTAGCTCGTCTCGCCGAAGCAATCTTAGAAATTGTTGCGCCGAATCACGCTACTGTACTAAATCAAAACTCTTTAGACCTGAAATCTCTTGCACTTTTGCCCGAAGAAACAAATCCATTTAATGCGGATTATGTAATTACGAACCCTCCTTTCGGCGCCAATATCAAAATAACTGACAGCGCGATATTGAAAAACTTCGCCCTTGGCTATCGATGGAATCAAAACAAGGGAGGTATTTGGGAACAAAATCCAAATATTCGAGAGGCTCAAGATCCCCAAATTCTTTTTATTGAACTCTGTATTAAACTGCTCAAGCCATCTGGTATGATGGGTATCGTCTTACCTGAAGGGGTTTTCGGCAACTCTACATATGGTTATGTCTGGGACTTTATACGGTCTCAAGGAGAGATTTTTGCGTTAATCGACTGCCCTCGAACCACATTTCAGCCCGGGACAGACACCAAGACAAACGTTTTGTTCTTCCGCAAGGCCAATTCAACGGGGCAAACAACTAAAACAAACATGGTTTGGACAGCAGTAGCTATTCACTGTGGGCACGATAGGCGTGGGCGAAACACAATGGCTTCCGGTGATCCGTACCCTGATGATTTTAAAACCATTGGGGAAACCTTTGTGACGCGAGAAATGGCAAATGGATTATGGCAACAAGTAAATATCAAAGATCCTTACTATCTTGTTCCGCGTTACTATGATAAGTCGCCCCTTAGTGACATTTCAAGAGATGATCCACGATTTGAAATTGAACTTGTTTCGCTCCGAGAGATGGCAAAGAGCGGCCATTTGAAGATACGAAAAGGACATGAAGTAGGCTCAGAAGCTTATGGAACAGGAGATATCCCTTTTGTTAGGACATCCGATATTTCAAACTACGAGGTGTCTATTGATCCGACCAGATCCGTTAGCGAGGAGGTGTATGAGGAGTATGCCCCTCTACAACAACTTGCACCAGGCGACATCTTGATAGTAAGTGATGGACGATACAGAATTGGACGAACTGCTATTCTGCATTCCCACAACTACAAGTGTGTGGTACAAAGTCATGTAAAGATTATAACGGTCACGGATAAATCACCGATAAATTCTATAGAGCTATTGTATCTCCTGAGTCTACCAATGGTTCAACATCAAATCCGCAACCTCGTGTTTATCCAATCCACACTTGGCGCTCTTGGGTCGCGGATTGGAGACATATGTATTCCCAAGCCAAAGCGTAATACACAATGGCATGACACAATTGAGGAGTTTCGTCAATTAATTGAACAACGAGCAAAACTCCTCACCAGACTACGGGAGTTCGATAATGATTCTTTCGAGCTTTAATCGGCTTTTACACGATCAAGTATGGCTTCGATCCAAGCGTAAAATTCTGGCAACGTCTTGGCACCTTGGGCGATATTGCACTCTCTATGAGCAAAACCCACATTACTGTCATCATGTATTCGAGGATTGCTATGAGCAGTTTCAACATCAGCCTTTCCGCGTCGGGCATTTGCAAAAAGGTCGAAATGCAAGGGCAGACGACATACCAAGCAGTATGTACTATGAACATTCATCGAACCATAGAAGTCCTCTAAATATATACGAATGGGCTCAAGAGGAACTGGAGCACCCGGCATTTGGTAAGCTAGCCACGTCAGTTTGCGTGCTACCCGCATACAGGATTCGTAATTAGCCGCTTTCTCGCGAAGCTTTGCCACGACTTGCGCTGACAAAGCCACCATATTAACTCCATACTCCAGTAGTTCCTCATCGGAAAGAAGCATCATCCAGCGCAAAATCCTATTTGGCCCAGCATCTTCACTTTTCCACGCAGCACCTGTTGTCATAGTAGAATCGCGTTTTATCTTTGCAGCAACCGTTGGATTTGTTTTAAGAAGATGACGCAAGTATGGGAATTCATCATGTTTACCGTCATGACCCTTAGGCATCTGACAAAGTCGATGCTGAGCATTATCGAACCGCGATGTACTACGAATTCGCTGAAGACAAAGTTCCATTAAAGTTTCTCTGGAAGTTGTGAGAGATACACTGTATCGAAATTGGCGAACAAATCAGATAACGACACATTTAAAGCTTTCGCCAAATAGAAAATATTTATGAGTGCGACATTACGTTCACCACGTTCAATTCCACCTATATATGTTCTGTGTAAGCCACATAAATCCGCCAGATCCTCTTGCGAAAGTCCTCGTTTGTTCCGAATTTCTCTAATGGTTGTGCCGAAGTCAGATAAGAGTTGTTGCATGAATAAGCTCCTAGTACATATTATTTGTATTCTATGAGTAGACACCCTATAATTCTACAGACTATGAGTATCATTCACTTGTACTTGCTGCCTAACAACCGCGTGCAACTGACGCCGCTGGCGCGGCCCTAACCTGGATGCGATCTACGATGACTGTCCATGTCGATGCTCGTTCCGCTTCACACGCCCGCCAGCGGCGCAGCTGACGCGGAACGTTAGGTCGCCGTAAGCGAGCATCCCTCCCATCGTACCCGCTATGCCCTGTGATACAATAACGATGTCTGTGAATGCTGCGCATCGAAGGAGCGACTGACGTCATGCGGGTCTATCTTGACCTTCGGGAACCCGCCGCAAGCCGCCGCCCTTTAGGGCGTGCGGTGAGGCGGGTTTCTCGCTGGCTTTAGCCAGAACATCGAACATCCTTGCGATTTTTGTCATTCTATGTTATACTGTCAACATAGAAATCGACAAGTGCAAGGGAGCGCGATGGAGTACCAGCGCGACGAACACCGGGTCCATCTCATCCTCTATCACCTCGTCTGGACGCCGAAGCGCCGCAAGGCCGTGTTGAAGGATGCGATTGCCGTAGACTGTCGGCAGCTCATCGAGCAGAAGTGCGCTGAGCAGGGGTGGGAGATCGTGGAGTTGGCGATCCAGCCTGATCATATCCACCTCTTTGTGCGCGTTTGGCCGAGCGTTTCGGCTGCCGACGTGGTGAAGGCGGTGAAGGGTCTCACCTCTCACGAGCTACGCGAACGTTATGCCGTCTTGCGGAAACTTCCGTCACTTTGGACGCGCTCCTA
>NZ_LYXE01000073.1 GCF_002532075.1 Candidatus Chloroploca asiatica
TGAGCGCAGCGAAGCATCTCCCTGTACCCGTGAAGATCCTTCGCTCCGCCTCCGGCTCCGCTCAGGATGACATGGGCCTGCGGTGGCTCCGCTCAGGATGACATGGGCCTGCGGTGGCTCCGCTCAGGATGACATGGGCCTGCGCGGTGCCGCGCCGAGCGCCCCCATGTCATGCTGAGTGCCCCGCGTGTCATGCTGAGCGCCCCCATGCCATACTACGCGCCCCCATGTCATGCTGAGCGCAGCGAAGCATCTCCCTGTACCCGTGAAGATCCTTCGCTCCGCCTCCGGCTCCGCTCAGGATGACATGGGCCTGCGGTGGCTCCGCTCAGGATGACATGGGCCTGCGGTGGCTCCGCTCAGGATGACATGGGCCTGCGGCGCTGTGGCGGATGACATGGGCCTGCGCCGGCGGCACCCGCCCGCCGCGCACCCGCACCGGCGGCGGCGGTGCCCCCGAATGCGTACGGCGGCGGCGGTGCGCCCGCCCGACGAAGCTTCCATGTTGACGCACGCGTTATCAGATCGATCAGGATCAAGAAAGGTATGCCTTATGAGGACGTTACGACAAACGCCGATCAAATCGCCCCTGATGAGATTGTTTACCGTCAGCGTACTAGCCCTGACCCTTGGTGCAGCACTATTGGGTGGCCCGGCACGGCTCGGCATGGCCCAGTCGTCGCTAGGTACGGAACCACCCACTTCATCGGTGCCACCAGGAGCACCGCCATTGCCACCAGCGCCAACCGTAGTGACCGAGACAGCCCCGCTGAATGTGACGGTCGATCTGAACAATGGTACCACCGTGCTGGTGACGTTGCCTCCCGCTACCCCAGGTGCGACCCCACCCGAGCTCAGCTTTAGTATGCCAGCGGCAACGTTGCAAAATGTGACTGACCGCAATGGCAACCCGGTTGTGCCAAATCGGCTTGTGATCGAGCCGGTGGATGCAAGTACCGCACCAACGCTGCCCACCAATGAGATCAATCTGAACGACATCATTCGTATTCAGCTGCTTGATGCCAATGGCAACCCGATTGATCGGCCAAACTTCAACCCACCGGTCGTGCTCTGCATTACGCCACCTCCCGATCAGGTCACTGCTGCTGGTGGCATCGAGAATATCACCCTGCGCCAGTTTGATAGTCTAACAGGTGTATGGGAGGTTTTGACCTCAGCAGTGATCGGAAATCAGATCTGCGCCAATGTTACCCATCTCTCGTTTTTTGCCCTGACGATGGTTCCGGCGGTGGTGCCACTTCCTGCTGAATTGCCCTCGACCGGTGCTGTCGATATGTTCCGCCTCGAGGTGCTGCTGGTTGTTATTGCCGTACTGTGGCTTGGCGGGACGCTTGTGCGAAAGCGTGGACGAGCATAATGAACAGGTATGCTGTCAGCATCTGGGTGGGCCTGCTGTGTCTGGCGCTGGCAGGTTGTACCGTGGCGGCGGAACCACCGGGGCAGGCACTCGTACCTACGCCAACAGCCGCGCCCAGGGTGACAGCCGCGACAATGCGCGACGCGACAACGGCGACGGCAAGCACCCCCACAACCGCGGCAATGCGCGACGCGACAACGGCGACGGCGACGGCGAGCACCCCCACACGAGGGGTGACACCTTCACCGTCGCCAGCGCCACTACCATCGATCAGTGCATCAAGCATTGCTGTCAACGATCAGCCCCTGCTTGCGGTGCCAACAGCAACACCGCCCCCGGTGATCGCCGGCTTGCTGAGCAAGGAACGGCCAGTGCGCCTGGTCATCGCCAGCCTTGGGCTCGACGAAGCAATCGTCGCGGCGGGCCTTGATGCACAACGGTATCCGATTGTGCCTCCGCACAATGTAGCCTGGTATAACCTGAGTGCCCACCCTGGGCAGGGTGACAATATCGTGCTGTGGGGCCATGTCTTGCGTTTCCGCAACGCGCCCTCGATCCCGGCACCCTTTGCCCGCATCCACGAACTACATCCAGGCGCAGAGATTGAGCTCTATACCGAGAACGGACAGCGTGCGACCTACCGTGTCACCTACCAGATCCAAGTGACCCCTGATCAGATTGAGTATATGCTACCGAAAGGGCGCGAACGCCTGACCATGATTTCGTGCATTGGCGATCTTGTGCTTGATCAAGGCGAGGTTGATATGAGTCATCGCCTGATTACGATTGCAGAGCCGGCACCGTAGTGGCTTGGCAAGGGCAGAGCGGCGAGGTTGAGCGCTGGTGGCAGTTCGTTGCCCTTTTGAGTGTGGCGGTCGTGCTGAGCCTTGCGTATGGAATGACGCTCATACCGGGAGTGACCTGGGCACACCAGGGGAGCGACAGTGGCGATCTGCTCACCGCAGTTGCGACCGGGGGCATAGCGCACCCACCGGGATACCCCACCTATCTGGTGTTGGTTGAAACATTTCTACGCATACCATTGGGGCCAATGGCCCTACGCCAGACCATCTTTTCCGCAGTGTGTGCGATCTTCGCCGCGCTCGGGATCGTGCTCATTACCACCCAACTGAGCCCCACGCACAGACGCTGGCATGCATCATTGATCGCAGGAATGCTTGCCGCTCTCTGGCTCGGCTTTACACCCCTCTTCTGGTCGCAGGCCGTCATTGTTGAGATCTACAGCCTGCACATGCTCTTTTGCGTCGTGCTCTGGGGGTGGACAATCCGGCTCGTGCAGCGCGGGGCAACAGCCTCGTGGAGTTGGAACGAACGGCTGGCGGGGCTAAGTGCCGGTTTAGCCCTGGGCAACCATCTCACGGTAGGGGCCATCGTCGTAGCGATGCTAGTGATCGCAGGTTGGACCTGGCGCACAGAGCAATGGCTCCGGCGCATGGGCGCACTAATACTCTGGATCAGCCTTGGGCTGCTGGTCTACCTGATCCTCCCGCTACGCGCTGGAGCCAGCCCGGCCAGTTGGGGCGATCCTCAGAGCATCGAAGGATTGCTCTGGTTGCTAAGTGGTCGGCTCTACCACCAGTTTGCCTTTCAGGTTCCGCCGCTTGAACTGCTCGAACGCACCCAGGTCTGGACGGGGACATTGATCGCACAGTTTGGCACACCGGGCCTGGTGCTCGGGTTATGGGGCCTGTTTGGTGTGCCTATGCAAGGAGGCGTGATACGCACAGCCATGCTGCTCGCAGCCCTAAGCATCTCGGTTTTCGCCATCGGCTACGGCAGCACAGACGCATCAATTTATATGCTTCCTGTCTACCTCATGCTCGCAATCGGGATTGGACAAAGCAGCGCATGGATCATCGATCGGTTGACAGGACAACCGCTCAAAATAGGGCTAGCAGTGCTACTGCTAAGCCTCATCCTGGCAACACAGGCCTACCCGTCAAGCATCTTCATGCGTGCAGCCAATCGTGACGCAGAAGCGCATCATTTCATCACCGCAGTCCTGACGCAGGCACCGGCCAGGGCCATCATCATGACCAGCAATGATCGCGACAGCTTCGCCCTCTGGTACCATCACCTGGGGTTAGGCGAACGGCCTGACATCATTCTTGTTGCCAAACCACTGCTCCCCTACGCGTGGTACCAAAACAACCTACGCACCTACTATCCAACGCTACAACTCCCCATGAATCTGCCCTCAGGCTGGGATGCCGCCCTCGTGGTGCGCAACCCCGACCGACCAGTCTGCTGGACAAGACTAACCGAACTCCCCCCACTTCACTGCCGCTCGAACGCCCCATCGCCCTGAGCAAGGGCACATCAACCACACGCTCACCCCATCACATTGTCTTTCATCACCATGAATCCCAAGCTTGCACCCACAACTGGCGTACTGCGCCTATAAGGCGGAGCTTGCTTTCGAGGCAACAGAAGCGAGGGCGTTCACCTAGCTTCTGTAAGCTTGCCCACAAACAGGGGCGGGTTGATCAGCTAGAGTGGAGAGGTGTCCCCTATGCTTGATTGATCGACGAGGTACTTGTTATGGATCGCGCTCTGCTCTTAGTGGCGTTGGTCGGCATTGTGTTGATGGGGTGCGGCACGGCGACGGTTGCGCCATCAGCGACGCTTGCGCCTGCCACGCCAACGCCTGCCCCTCTTGCAACGGGGTCGGCTCCGGCGACAGGGGCGGCACCTTCGCCAGTCACACCGGCCCTGTTGCCCGAGGAACGCCTCCCGGATGGCGCGGGTGAGTTCACGACTGATTTTAGCCGCCATACGGTTCCGTACGATGAGATTTTGTCGGGTGGCCCGCCCAAAGATGGCATTCCGGCCATTGATACGCCCCAATTTGTCAGTGTAGCGGAAGCCGATGCCTGGTTGGCGCCGCAAGAGCCGGTCGTGCTGGTGGCGCTTGGCGAAGACGTGCGTGCCTATCCGCTCCAGGTTTTGATGTGGCACGAGATTGTCAATGATACGGTTGGCGAGCAGCCTGTCGCGGTGACCTTCTGCCCGTTGTGCAATACGGCGATCGCGTTCGACCGGCGCGTTGGCGAGCAGGTGCTCGATTTTGGCACAACGGGGCGGTTGCGTTATAGCAATTTGATCATGTACGATCGTCAGACCGAAAGTTGGTGGCAACAAGCGACAGGCGAGGCCATCGCCGGCACTTTTGCTGGTTCGCGGCTTAGCTTTGTGCCAGCGACCATCATTGCCTGGGAGGAGTTCTTGACGATTTATCCCGAGGGTCGCGTGCTTTCGCGTGAGACGGGGTTTAGCCGCAATTATGGGCGCAATCCCTATGCGGGCTATGACGATGTGAATCGTCCGCCCTTCTTGTACGATGGGCCGACGACGCCAGACATACTGCCAGCGACGGCCCGCGTATTGACCGTTGAGTTGGCAGGCGAGGCGGTGGCCTACCCGTACGAGGTGCTGTCCGTGGCGCGTGCGGTGAATGACACCGTGGGCAACGAGCCGATTGTTGTGCTCTGGCAAGCGGGAACCGCCTCGGCGCTGGATGCTGACTCGGTGGCGGGAGGTCGTGACGTAGGCACTGCCGCTGCGTATCACCGAGTGCTTGATGGGCAGCGTCTGACCTTTGCGTTCGACGGCGAACGCCTGAGAGACCAGGAAACGGGAAGTAGCTGGGATGTGCTTGGGCGGGCTGTTGATGGACCTCTTGGGGGTGCCCACTTAGATCCCGTGGTTGCCGTCAACCATTTCTGGTTCTCGTGGGCAGCTTTTCGACCCGACACGAGGATCTATCGCTAAGCTTCCGGGAAGCTCTCAAGCTTCCCGGAAGCTGTCTCGACTCAGGTATGCTATACTCCTGCTATCAAGCGGTATTGGTGATGAGGTGATAGTGTAATGCCTCAGTATCACATCGAGATTACGGACGAAGCAGAGCACGATTTATCGTATTACCGGGCATACGAACGAAAAGCGATCACTGATGGGATCCTTACCCAATTAGCGTATGAGCCACATCAGGAAACCGTAAATCGCAAGCGATTACGCGATAATCCGATTGCCACGTGGGAACTGCGCATCGGGAAGTATCGGGTGTTTTATGAAATTGAACACGATGATACAGTGGGACCGGATGATGCGGCGCTGGTCATCATTATTTCGGTTGGGCATAAAGAGCACAACGTGCTGTACATTCGTGGAAAGGTGGTCAAGCTATGAAACACCTCGACCTGACAGATGAATCGGTCGATATGCGGCAGTTTTTGGAATTCATTCAAGAAGGGCCGGTGGTTCTGCGTGCGCCGAACGGGAAAGAATACTTGATCGCAGAAGCTGACGATTTTGCGGGCGAGGTGGAACAGCTGCGGAATAGTTTTGCGTTTCAGCAGTTTCTTGATGCGCGCAGCGCACGCGGGAAATCCCGGCGTCCCCTCGCTGCCGTTGTGGCAGAAATTGATGAAGAACTAGAAAAAACCGAGCGTCCATGATTATCTACTGCGTAAACATCCGTGAATGACTTGGCCAACCTCCCTTAGCCTCGCGGCGGCAATGACGTTGCATAGGCCACGCCCTGCATCACCCACGACTGCAGGGCTTCGTCCGACGCGAGCCCTGCGGGGCCACGACAACCACGCCTTTCATCGTGCGCCCGGCGAGCAAGCGGATCTGTGCATATGGTTGCGCCAGCGCCTCGGGATAGCGCTCGGGGCCAACCCGTACCAGCAATTCGTCACCGAGGATCGCGCAGCACATGTTGCCGGCTAGCATAAACGCCAACCCACCAAACATCTTGCGTTCACGCAACGCAGGCTGTTCCGCTAGCATCTCCCGCACCCGTCGCGCCAGATTGTCATCAAACGCCATCGTTGGGCTCCTTTGACCTGGGTGGCCCTATGTTACGCATCTGTTGGAATTGTCCGCAGATGACGCAGATTTCCGCAGATTATAAAGACTCGCGCAGATTGAGAACCATGCGCTTGTATGCGAGACTTTTCGCACCAAAGTTTAAGAGCAGGCCCTTTTGTTTGCCACTGGCCTTGAGATAGTTGATCAACTGGGCCTCTTCCCTGGTTGTGAGTTGCTCAAGTGCCTTCAATTCGACAATCACAGCATCGAAGCAAATGAAGTCGGCACAATAGTGAGTGTGAAGCATCTGGCCTTTGTAGTAGATGCGGATCGCTGCTTCACGCTCGTGGGCAATGCCCTGACGAATAAATTCCAAATCCACGCGCCCGGTTGCATTTGACACGATCGTGATCCATTATAGATCAACGCTGTGATGCTGCCGTGGAGCATGACGGAAGGTAGCATAGACAGCAGATACGCCTCGTAGCATAGCGGAACGTGGGTGAGGATGGTATCATCGCGGTGGAGCAGGGATGGAAGTACGTATAGCAGGCAGAAGTGCGGTAGAGCAGATATAGAAGTACGTTTCGCAGGCGAAAACGGCGTTTACTTCATGTTGGGTGGTACTCAACGAACTATGGCTAAAACAACACCCGTAACGATTGTGAATGTCGGTTACCGCTCAACCAACTATTGGGTTGTAAGCGCGGGTAGTTCTCGCTTACTCGTCGACATTGGCTGGCCAGGGACCCTTGGAACCATGAAGGCGAACCTCAAGAAGATGGGCGTCCCTCTCCATGAGATCCGCTACGCCCTCGCCACCCACTATCACATTGACCATGCGGGTCTTGCCGAGGAATTGAAACGGGAAGGCGTTTCCCTCCTCGTACTCGATGTCCAGAGCGACGCCATCCCCATCATGAAGACTTGGACCAAGCCATGGGACAAATACGTCGATATTACACGAGATGGCAACGTCACCATCTCATTTGACCAGAGTCGTCAGCTCCTCAGCCAGATCGGAATTGCAGGAGAAATCCTGCATACACCCGGCCACTCCGATCATTGTGTCTCGCTCCTTCTCGATGACGGCACAGTCTTCACCGGGGATCTTCCGCCGGAAGCATATGCCTTCGACAACCCCGTGGCTCTGGCAAGCTGGGGACTTCTCCGGGCGCATGGCGCCACGCGGGTGTATCCCGCGCACGGTCCAATCAGGGCGATAGATGAAACGCCAGACCAACGATCATCCGCATGATGTTCTTGGCGTTCGCGCTGCCCAACAACGGCATGAACCCGACGCGCTCCGCTATCGCTCCGCGCGCGGGTTATGCCGGCCGGTTCGGCCGCCATAGCCAACGTCTTCTCCATATCGATACCACTGGTTGTCAACACCACCCCCACGCCATTACAATCGGTGTATAATATCGGCAGGAGGTGGCTATGCAAGACGATGCTTTGCTGGAACGGATTACACTCGACCCCCGTGTAATGGTTGGTAAACCCGTTATCCGTGGAACCCGGCTGACCGTCGAATATATGCTCAAATTGCTGGCTTCGGGAGCAACCATCGCTGATATTCTTGATGAGTATCATGGCCTCACTCCCGATGATATTCGTGCATGTCTCCTGTTCGCCACCAGGGCGCTAGAAGCAACCACCTTCATGCCCTTGGTAGCGACGGAGGGGTAGATGCGCTTTTTGGTCGACGCCTGTACTGGCCCGCTCGCCGCCCGTTGGCTGCGTGAGCAGCAGCACGAGGTGTATTCCATCTACGATGAAGCCCCAGGAATGGACGATGCAGCGATCATTCAGAAGGCCGTGACTGAGCAGTGGATTCTGGTGACAAATGACAAGGATTTTGGCGAGAAGGTCTATCGGGAAGGTCATCCGCATCACGGTGTCATCTTGCTGCGTCTCACGGATGAGCGCCCATCCAACAAAATCGCGACCCTCCAACGATTGTTGCACCAGCATGCTGACCAATTACCGGGCCAGTTCGTCGTCGTAACCGAAAAGCGGGTACGTTTCGCCCGGAAACCCTCCTAAGCTGCAGCCCAACAAGCGCGTGTAGCTGATCGGCTGGATCGGAGCGATTTTGGCATCCAGAAGCAGTTCAAAGGCATTCCCGGTCTATCAGGGCACCCGCAAGGGCACCCGCAAGGGCACCCGCAAGGGCACCCGCAAGGGCACCCGCAAGGGCACCCGCAAGGGGTGCCCCTACACCGG
>NZ_LYXE01000074.1 GCF_002532075.1 Candidatus Chloroploca asiatica
GGCACGGCGAGTGCGCAGGCCTTTCTGCTGGCACTGAAGGCCAAAGGCTACCACCCGCAGGTGATCGTGACCGACCTGAACCCGGCGTATGGGGCGGCGATCGCGGCCGTCTTCCCACAGGCGACGCACCACGAATGTGTCTTTCACGCGCTGCAAAACTGGCACGCACAGATCCGCACGGCCTACGGCAAGGACTATCGGGAGCACCACCCGGAGGCGGTGGAACTGGTGCGGCAGCTGAAGCGGATCTTCTGGGCCAAAACGAAGCGCACGGCCGAGCGGCGCTACGCACGGGTGCTGGCGCTGCGAGAGGCGTACGTCGCGGCGCAGCCGGAGGTGGCGCCGGTGTTTACCAGTCTGGAGCACCACTGGCCGAAGCTGGTCAACGCCATCGAGAGCGAACGCATCCCGCTGACCAACAACACGACCGAGTTGGTGATCCGGCGTTTCGCGCAACACTATCAGAACTTCTGCGGCTTCAACAGCATTGAGACCGCGCAAAGCTATCTGGTGATCTTCGAGTGGTGCTACCGCCTGACGCCGTTTACGCACGACGCGCAGCAGCGCATCCGGGGCAAGTGCCCGCTCGAACTGGCTGGCTACGACGTGCGCACGCTCCCGATGGCCCAACTCTGTCGGGGGCAGTTGCTCGGCTGGCCCCCAGAGGGCCTGGCAGAAGTAGTCCCCAAACCGTAACGGTCACGCAGGATGCGATAAGCAATGTCTGCCTGATGTGCTATGATGTGACAGAGCGATCTGTATCATGGTGAAATATCGCGAGCGGTGCAATTGGCATACGGCGTGCTGACGCTCGGCATGTGATGCATGGTCACAAAGTGACTGCGGATCAGTCGGTGCCAGCCCATAGGAGAAGAAATGATGGCGACGAGCGTGCTCATCACCCGCCAACCGGACAACCGCTACACGGCACGTGCCCTGGTGCTGCCCGAGCTGGTGGTCAGTGGTGCGACCGAAGCTGAGGCAGTGGAGCAGTTGCGGGTCACCCTAGCCGATCTGCAGCAGCACAGCCGTGTGATCCAGGTCGAGCTCCCAATCCCGGATCCGGCTGTGGAACATCCCTGGCTGCGCTTCGCTGGCATGTGGGAGCACGACCTGGACTGGGAGACGTTTGAGGCGGCGGTTGCCGATCTGCGCTCTGCCGACACGCATGACGCGCCACCCGTATGAACCCACGCTTCATCCTCGATACCGACCACGTCTCGCTCTATCAGCGGCGCCACCCGCAGGTGGTCGCTCGCGTCCTGGCCACTGCGCCGAACGACCTGGCCGTCACGACGATCACGCTCGGCGAGCAGGTTCAGGGTCGGCTGGCCGTGATTCGCCAGGCCCGTTCGCAGGCTGACGCGGCGCGGGGCTATCTGCGCCTACGGGAAACGGTCGCGTTCTATCAGGCGATCCAGTTGGTCGACTACACCACCGCCGCAGTCGATCACTTCGAGGAACTGCGCCGCCAGGGGATTCGCATCGGGACGCAGGATCTGCGCATCGCCGCGATCGCGCTGGCAGAGGGCTCGATCCTGGTCAGCCGCAACGCGCGAGATTTCGCCCAGGTGCCAGGGCTGATACTGGAGGATTGGGCTTCCTGAAGCGGAACGAAGCATGTGAGAACGCAGAACGTAGAGCAGGATTACCTCAGTGAGATTCCGTTCTGCGTTCTTCATTCTGCGCTCTGCGTTCATCCGCCCTGGCCGGCGCCGTTGGTCGGCATTGTCGTCCTCCTGGCAGGGGCAGCGCGGCGATGGGGCGCTGCGGAGCGGATGCGCCTGGAGGTATCATCGGCGCTCTGCGGAAGGAGAGCATCAGTAAGAGATCATGATTGGGGGGGGAGAAGTCAGGTGCGTTGTAGCTCGCGATGCTATGTGGAGGAAGCGCCCTGGCAAGGCCATAGGAGCCACAGGAGATCCATTTGAAGTTTGTGTTTGCTCAATCACCGCATGGTAGAATAATGGCACTTGCGCTCACTGGAGAGGGTTAAATGCTCACCGTGCTCTTTGATCTGTTTATCAACGTGCTCGGCACCTTTGTCGCAGACTTTCTTAAGGAAGGGTGGCGGCGGCTCCGTCATCCAGCTTCGGCGTCTCGCTGGAATAAGGAAGACGAAGAAGCGTATCTGCGTGCGATACAGGCGGCACTGAGCCGACGAACCTACTTTGCTGGCAGTAGCAGTCGCCGCCTCACAGTGGATGTCCCTGGCTCACAAGACCCGGATATCTATGTTGAGTTGTCAGCCATTGATCTTTCTGCACGGGCGGTGCGGGTGGTCGCAAATGATCGCGAGGTGCTGGGACGCAAGCAAAACATCCTCAGCTTTATTCTACGCGAACAGAACGTGCTTATCATCGGCGACCCTGGAGCCGGGAAGACGATGACTGCCCTGAAGTACGTTGATCTTGTCGCTAAACGAAGCCTGCGAAACAGTACTCTACTACTCCGGGCTATCGTAAAGATTCCTGTTTTCGTTGATCTCGGTTTGATCGGCGAAATGGATGAACGAGAACTAGACGAAGATCAGGCGCACGACTGGCTCTTGCACGAGATCCGGGAGCAGTTGCGGAAGGACACAATTCTCCGGTCGTACGCAGAGTTCCTCTTCGACCCGCAACGAAGCACAACACTCCGCGATTATTTCAACGCTGGCCGGCTTGTCATGGTACTTGATGCCTTTAATGAAGTCCCACCCAATCGTTACGAATTACTGTGGGATCGCATAAAGAAAGTCGCAGTTCTTACCCGAAAATTCCACAACTCGATTGTAATTACCGGACGCGAAAAGCAGCATAACGAATCGGGGCGTTATTGGGGTGAAGGAAACGAAGAGCTACTCCTGCGTATCTCCGAGCTAAGCGATCCTGAAATAAAGCGATTGATCAAAAAACTGGTCGAAGGCTTCGCCGTGGCTGACCATTATGGAAAAGATTTTATTGCCGACGTCTTGGGCTATCAAGACGACACGGTGCAATTGTCCGCCTCTCAATCAAAGACGATTATTAATCCGCGCTTGGCGCGAAATATTCGCAACCCGCTGTATCTGACCCTATTCTTTTATAATTACTGCAAATATCCCCATAAGCGCAGTTACACCAGCATTGCAGACCTTTTTACCAACTGGTTTCAGACGGCGATTATCAACTTGCCGAATCACAGAAAGGCACGACTTATCGAATATCTTGAAGTGTTGGCGTATGGTATTTTGAATAGCATGGCTCAGGGTGTTGAAGCCACCAATATCTCTCCATCCACGGCAGCTGCAATTCTTAGCTCATTTTCGACTGCCGAGCAAAAGGAACTTGGAGAGGAAGCACAACGATGCGGCATTTTGGCGCCCCAACAAGGAGCCATTGGCGTTCGGTTCAACCATCAGCGCTTCCTCGAATTCTTTGCCGCACGTAGGTGGTTCTATCTGCACTGGACGTTGAATCAAACGAATCTAGACGAGCTATTACAACTATTAGCCCCTTTTTATGATCATCCTAAGCGTCATTGGGATGAAGTAATGATCATGGCGGCTAGTTTGTTTGATGATCCGACCGGACCGCTTCGCACGATATATGCCGCTCCGAAAACATTATCCGCACATCTCTATAGTAATTATGATCATCGTGCTCAACTCGGCGCTTACTTTTTAGAAGCAACCCGTGATGATTTCGCACCGGACGTTCGGGCGGCGGTACATAACTTCACCAGCATAGCTATAACGCGGCTGACAGGGCAGTTGCGTAGCGGTGTTCCAGTACCCGACCAGCTGGTTTACGTGGAGGCACTTGGTGCAATACCAGGAGCGGCCGCGTTGGAAGCTCTGAAAGAAACCTCGAAAGATGAGGCAAGGAGTGTTCTTGTTAGACAGGAAGCGGTGCGCCAATTGGCGGTAAAGTTTTGGGATAAACAGGCTCAAAACTACTTCCGTGAATGCCTTGTCGATGTGGATTCCGAACTTTTTTGGCAGAGCTTACCAGGACCAGTCGCCGAACGAACACGCCCTTTGCAGCAACAACGCCAGCGTTCTCGTGTATACCGCAAAGCCCTGCAGATTGGAACAGGAATAGCCATCGCAATCTTGGTTATCTCTACAGCCTTATTACTTATCTACCTCTGGAACAATTGGGGCTGGCTACGTGATGCGGTCGTCTTCGTAATCCTTGGCATTATTACCATCATCTACATTGGCTTCCTGCTGTACATGGGTGGTTTGATAATCTACGGTGGCTTTCTGCTTATCCGAGCCCTCGGCAGTGCTATGCTCACAAGACTCCGTCGCCCCTCCTCACCTGTGCCGCAGCCGACAGTGCGGAGCCAGAACGATAAGGAAGCGACGCTACCAGTGCCGACCGCAGCATCTATCATTGACCCTCCAACAGACGATCAAGCCGATGATGCGACCACTGCGCCAGATCCAGTTTCTGGGGCACTTCAGATGTCGCCCGCAGTCCTAGCGGCGGTAAATAGCATTGAGGTAAGCCAGTCACTGCCTGCACCGGAACAGCCGTCAGCTCCTGCCGCCCTGCCACGACCGGCGCCAGTGCTATATGCGGCTGCACCTGCTCCCGCTCCCGTTGTGCCTCAACGATCGGCACCAGCTCGGCAAATAATGCGTGAAGTGGCGGCTGAACTTTGGGAGCTTTTTCTGAATGCCCAATTCAGTGTAATGGGGTACGTACTTCTGATACTGATTGGCATCGCACTCTTTCGATTGCAAGATCCGCTCTTTATTATCTACCTGCCCGGCTATCACTTAGCGGTGACACCAGAAAGTGCGTACTCCGTCCAGGAACGGTTAATCTCACTCGCGCTGGAAAATCCTCTCCAACCGGATATCGCTTATGTTTTATTCTTTGGTTCCCCCATATTTGCTGAAGCTAACCCGTTCAGTCTATTAGAGCGCAACTGGATTGTCGCTGCTGTCATGATCCTTCTCTACATTACCACTATAGCAAGCGCAATTACATCTGTTATCATCGGAGACCGTGGTATCCGACTATTGCTGCGGGTAGGCAACACTTATGTGGCGCGCCGAAAGCAACTGATTTGGGAAGACGAAGATACACAATGGCTACAGCAGATCAAGAGAGCAGTCGTAGTTTCGGCTGGATTGATGGCAATAGCACTGCTCTGTCTGCCGTTTGCTCTATATGGTTCCTTTTATATTTTTTGGCTACATGGTGAGCAATTGCGTGACATTTTCGCCAGGGGTCTCTGGCAGTTTTTTCTGCGTGACCAGCGAACACAATGGGCAATCGGCTTGCTCGTAATTCCCTACCTCATTGGGTTGATGAGTTATCTTACCTCTTGGCTGATTGTTCGCAAGAAGTATAATCAGCAGATAGGCCGCCTGCGAGAGGTGGGTGAAAAGGTATTGACGGATGGGCGTGACCTCGATACGTTGTTGGATATTATCAATGATGCGGACAAGCCCGCCGATTATCGACTAGAAGCGGCTCGTTATGTCCGAAAGTTGGTCAAAGAGCGATATTGGTTAATGAAGGAGCTTGATGGGAAAAATCTTATTCTCCGACGCCTATCTTCTTTTCAAAATGAGTATCACCTTCGGAAGGAGCCTTTGGAATTGGCAAGCGTTGTTGTTAACACCATTCGCGACCTTAAACACTCAATGAATTTCACATAAATAATTGATTAATCGAACAGTTACCGTTCTTTGAGTACTGAAAAGAAAATATCAACTGAAGTGGTGCTGCTTGTTCTTTTCAACCCGTAAGCATAATACCAATAGAGCACTCACGGAGATCCTATAGAATCTCAAGACTCTCTGCAAAGCTTCTCGCCTCTACACGTTTAGGTCGCTCAAATCTCAACACCCCCTCCTCCAGATCCCACGGGCGCAGCGAGCGCGGGCGGCCTTCCATGTCGTGCCAGACCCAGACGCTGCGCCCGTCAGGCAGGTGGCGGCGCGGCTGCCAGGGGTGCCAGTGGATGCCCGTGCCGAGGCTCAGGGTTGCGGTGGTGGTGAAGAAGGCGGGCAGCAGGGCGTGCTGCGTCCATGCGCTCCAGATGGTTTCGAGGCGGGGCCAGCCCTGGTCGGTGATCCAGAGAAAGATGGTGTGCGTGGCGGGCGGCCAGGTGGTCTGGTCCCAGCGGGTGCGCCAGTTGCGGGCGCGCTGGGCGAGTTGGCGAGCGTCTTCGCTGCCGCTGTCGATCTCGATGACCAGGCGCATAATGCCGAGGCCCGGCGGTGGGGTGTAATCTGCGCCGAGATACTCCGGGGCGTAGGCGTCGGGCCGCGTGCGCTGCGCGGGCAGCCCGTCGAGGTCGTAGCCTATCGCCGCAAGGCCGTCGCCACGGGCGTCGCTGCCGCTGAAGGGCCGGATCATCCAGCCCATGCCGCTGATGCCCAGGTCGGTGCGGATGTCCTCGTACAGCGCGACACCAAACTGGTTGGCGAGCAGTAAGCCTGGCCGCACGCGATCCGCGACCGGGCGCACGGGCGCGAGGCGTGGGAAACCCGCCTCGCGCAGCAGGCGGGCTCCGTGGCGCCCAAGTTGGTAGCCGCGCCCGTCAGGGATGGCGATGGGCTGGAGGTATTGCTCGGCCAGCCAGCGTGCGAGCCGTTCGGTGCGCGCTTGCCGCGTGACGGCCTCGGGCCAGACGAGGGCGCAGAGGTCGTTTTCGCTGAGCAGGATGCTGTCGTTGAGCCGCTGGAGCATCAGCCGGGTGCGTTCGCCGAGGTTCGACCAGGTGACGCGGCGGCGTGATCGCGTGGTGGGCATGGGCGATGGATCCTTTGCTGCTGATGGGCTGGTTGGGCCGAAGCACCCGCCGCCGCGAGGTTCGCCGGGGGCGAACCTCGCGGCGGCGGGTGCTTCGGCCTTACGTCGACGGCGTGCGCTGACTGCACGCTGGCGGGCCTGGCTCGGCTGACGATGTGACCGTCGCGTCGGCGGGTGCGCGAGACGAGTCGCGCTGCCTGCTTCTGCGATGCGGCTGCGCCAGGCTGAGCGCGGCGGCGAGGCGCGTCGCTCTGGGTGCCGGGTGGCGGGCGGGCCAGGGATGGCGGTGGCGGGCGCATCTACGGGGGAGCCTGTCGTCTCGCCGGTGGACCGGGCACGGCGGGCGGGGTGACCGCTGGCCCGGCGGGCGAGCGGGATGAGTCGCGCGGTCGCCGTCCGCGATCCGGCTGGGCCAGGCTACGTTCGTCGGTGGGGTAGCGCCGTACCAGGGCGGCGACGTAGCAGGCGTTGATCAGGGGGTGGACGCCGTCGCGCTGCTGGCTGAGTTGGGCGAGGTGTTGGTCGGCAGGGAGGGTGCGTGGGCGTTGCACCAGGTGCTCGGCGTCGTGTTGCGCGCGGCGGGTCGCGACCGCACGCAGTTGTTCGATCAGGTGCTGGATCGCGGCCCAGGCCTGGTCGCTCAGTTGGCTCGCACTGGTGGCGCGGCCTGCGGCGTCCAGCGCGGCGCGGTATTCCTGGTGGAGGGCGCTGAGCCACGCGTGGGCCACGGCGCGGTAGACGGTCTCCGGCAGCAGATCCGGGTGGGTCGCCAGCGCCTCGCGAACGCCCTGCTCCAGCGCTTCGAGGGTGGCTAGGTCGAGCGCTTCGGCGGGCGAGGCGGGCGTGAAGGGTGGCCGCGCGGTCGGGGGGTGCGCGGGGGCGGGCTGCTCGGGCGGGCGCTCACGCGGGATGGCGGACATCAGGCCCATGTCGCGGCGTTCCACGGGGAAACGAATGAGCAGTTCTTCGCGGGGTTTGACGCCGGTGAAGTCTTCGGGTTGAAGCCCCTGGTTGGCGTAGGCGTTGACCAGGTCGCGGGTGTCGTCGCGCACGCCGCTCGTCAGGCACATGCCGCCAATCACGTTCAGCACGATGCCGCCCAGCTTTTCGCCGAGTTGGTTCAGCCCCTGGTGCGCCCCAATCAGGCCGACGCCCATCGAGCGCGTGCGCGTCCACATGCGCTCGGCGTCTTCGGCGCGCTCGGCCTTCACGAACATTTGCACCTCGTCGACGAACAGCGGCCAGTCCCAGCGCTGCTCCGGGTCGGTCTCATCCTGCTGGGCGAAGGTCGCGCTGACGATGCTCTGGAAGAGCGCCGCCCCCCAGAAGGCGGCATTCGTGGCGCCGATCGTTTCGGGGACGAATTTCATGATCACGATCGCCTGTTCGCGCATCGCCGTGGTCAGGTCGATGGTCGACGCAGGTTGGCAGAGCAGGCGCTGGCCGGTCTCGGAGCCAACCAGACCGGTCAGGCGGCGCTTGAGGCTGTCAATCGAGGTCTTGATCCGGAATGTGTCAAGCACCTTTGGACACGAGTCTTGGTCAAATGCGGTGCATACGTGCCACCAGCGTCACGCCATCCG
>NZ_LYXE01000075.1 GCF_002532075.1 Candidatus Chloroploca asiatica
GGCGGCACCGTCTCGGTGATCGTCACCCCCGTCGCCCCAATCGTGCCCAGGTTCGTGTAGTGCAACGTGAAGGTAATCAACCCACCCGGCACCGCCGTCGCTCCACCGTCCGTCTTCGTGATCGCCAGATCCGGAGCCGCCCTCACCGGCGTCGTTTCCGTGTCAGTGTTGTTCTCGTCATTCGGATCTGGCCCGTTCGTGCCGTCGTCGCCAATCCGCACCGCGTTGACCACCGCAGTCACGCCCGCCGGCAACGGATTGTCCACCTGCACCACAAAGGCCACGCTGCCCGACGCCCCGGCGGCCAGGTCGCCGACCGTGAACACACAGGTGCTGCCTGCGGTCGTATCCGGCTCACAGAGCCACCCCGCCACATTCGCAGCAACCGCAAAACTGGTATGCGGCGGCACCGTCTCGGTGATCGTCACCCCCGTCGCCCCAATCGTGCCCAGGTTCGTGTAGTGCAACGTGAAGGTAATGAGCCCACCCGGCACCGCCGTCGCCCCGCCGTCCGTCTTCGTAATCGCCAGATCTGGTGGGATAAAGAAGCCAAAGTCAACCGTACGATTCGAGCGATCATTCGGTGCTTCACCGGGTTCAGGGTTGGTGACAGGGTCGTTATCGTCGGTGGGTTCACTATTACCCGGCCCCAGCGTCACGATGCCGCTACGGATCGCACCATTCACGGGTGTATCGAGGCCATTGTCATTATTGTCAACGTCGTCGTTCGGATCAGCTTCCTGGGCAGGGCCAGTGCTGCTGCGCATCGTGAACAACGGCCCATCGTCTGCAAAATTACGCGCTTCAACTTCAACCAGATAATCACCGGCCAACAGGTTATCAAAGCGATAGTACCCACTGATGTCGGTGGTAGCCGTGACCAGCCTCCCCGTCGCATCAGTCACCGGATTGCCCTCAGCATCAAGGAGACGGAGCATCACTCCGGCCAACCCAGGATTGGCCCCATCAGCCGCATTCAGATCACCGCTATTGTCACGGTCATACCAGACACGGTTGCCAAGGCTATACGTCGGCGTGATATTCACCAGGTAATCTTCGACCTCACCATCAGAGGCCGGACCATCGGGGCCAAGACCTGAATCGGTGCTCAGGCGGAAACGGACACCGATCGGTGTTGCGAGCGTGGCCGTAACCGGTACATCAAAGACGACCTCCACGCTTCCATCACTCCCATTCGGTACCGCGACGCTGGCCCGTTCACCGGGCTGATCAAACGTGCCATCGCCATTGAAATCAATAAACCCATAGAGTGTCGCTGGACGTCCGGTGATATTGAGCACCTGCACCGTCACCGTTGCGGGAAGACCCGTCACAAACGCTGGGAGCGTCACCCCATCTTCATCATCAAGAATGCCATTGAGATCATCGCCGGTTGCCGTGGCATTCGGTTGACCATCACGCTCGGCATCAATGGCCGCACCAATGCGCAGGCCAGGCGTAATGGCATGCGAAGGCCCTTCGGCGGAGCCGCCTGTACGGGTGGTATTGTAGCTCGGCAAGCCCGGAATATTCTCGGGCAAGTCACCCCAGTCGGCTTCGGCAAAGCCAAAGTCAACGTGCAAGTTCGCGTTCTGATCCGGCGTGAAGGGATTATCAGTCTGCGCAGGATTGCCCATCCCGGGATCGCGCGTCAGCGCCTGGTCGCTTTCACCCGTTGGGGCAGCGTTTGCCACCAACGCAACCGCAATACTCCGCACCGTCGTCGTCGTCAGCAGCACCCCGTTATCGTCATTATCTTGCGCATTGGGATCGTTCGCATTGACCGGGTCACGGCTGGACGCGAGACCCAGCACCGGCGGACTGGTGCGATCCACTTCGACAATATAGGTGCCCTCGACGAGGCCCGTGAAGAGGTACCGCCCATCCACATCGGTGGTCGTCGTCAAGAGTTCGGTGCGCCCATCGGCGGCAAAGAGCCGTACCGTCACATCGGCGATCCCAGGTTCGCTCCCCGTGCGCAGGCCATCATTGGCCGTACCCCCACCGGCACCGTTATCCAACCAGACCAGATTGCCCAGGCTCATCCCATAGAAGCCAAAGTCAAGCGTCTGGTTATCGCTATTATCAGGGCGATAGGCCGGGTTGGGGTCAAGATCCGGATCTTCGCCAACGGGCTCGGCACCGGGCTCAAGTGTCACCGCCTGGGCCAACACCCCACCCGCATAGAACCCACTGGTCTGGAACGCCCCATTATCATCACCGTCTGTCCGATCCGTCTTCGGATCTGGCGGCGCGATTTCGGTACGCACCCCGGCAGACGTCAGCGTCGTCCCACTGCTGAAGAGTCCACGAAGCGTTCCGGTGATGGGATCAAACTCACTGGCAGGAATGCCGACCACATAGCTGCCCGGCGTGAGCAACTGGAGATTGCCCAGCGCATCGGGGCGCGTGGTAAAGAGATAGAGCCCATCGGTGATCGTCGTCGTAAACGAGACGGGTTGCGTTTCATCTACGCCGCCGGTGTCACGATTATCCTCAAGGATGCCATTGCCATCGGCATCAAAGAAGAGCTCGACGCGCACCCCAGGGATGCCGACCTCATTGGCATCAATCTGCCGATTATTATTGGTATCGTACCAGACCTGGTTGCCCACACTCACCGGGCGGAAGAAGCCAAAGTCAACCGTACGATTCGAGCGATCATTCGGTGCTTCACCGGGCTCAGGATTGGTCGTTGGATCGTTATCGTTCGTTGGCTCATCGGCACCGGGACCCAGCGTCACAAGGCCGCTGCGGATCGCACCATTCACGGGTGTATCCAGGCCATTGTCATTATTGTCGCCGTTCTCGTTCGGATCAGCTTCCTGAGCAGGGCCAGTGCTCGAGAGGAACTGTACTAAAACACCATCATCGGTAAAGTTCTCAGCAACAACTTCCACCAGATAATCACCAGCCAACAGATTATCAAAGCGATAATATCCACCACCGGACGTACGCTGATCAGCGACCGGGTTACCAGAGGCATCAGTAACTGCATTGCCATCACGATCGAGCAACCGAACAAGCACCTCGTCAAGTCCAGGATTAGCTCCATCAGCCGCATTCAGATCACCACTATTGTCACGGTCATACCAGACGCGGTTGCCAAGTGAGAAGTACCGCACAAAGCCAAAGTCAACCGTCGGATCAGCGGTCAACCCGAGCGTCGTCGTGATCAGCGTATTGTTCTGACTGCCCGCATTGCCAGGCGTGATGGTCACCGGATTGCTCGTCACCGCACCAGAATTGCGCCCAGGACCATTGTCGTCCTGATCAACATTGGTGTTGGGATCATTAGTGCCAGCCGTATCAAGTGTACTGACATAGCCCAACGGCGGCGTCACCTGGACACGGTAGGAGCCCTGTGGCAAACCGCGCAACTGATAACGGCCATCCGCCAAGGTAAGCACGGGCAGCAGATTCGCGTCGTCGTCCGTCCCAAGGATACCATCAGGCCCCACCGGGATCTCAGTTGCGCCATCGCCGCTGAAGAGGCGGACAGCAACACCGGCAAGCCCGGTTTCACCTGCATCAAAGAAGCCATTGAGGGCATTCGCTGGGGTTGAACCACCATCATCAAGCCAGACGAGATTGCCGAGGCTTGTCGTATAGAAGCCAAAGTCAATCGTGAGATCACTATTCTCATCAAGAATAGCAACGCTATTCGGGGCAACCCCCGCCTCCTCAGGCTCACCCGTGGGGGCCTGCGTCGCGACCACCATCACCGGTTGACTGAGCACGCCACCGTCAAAGAAGGGGGCCAGCGGGAGTTGGAGCGTGCCATTATCATCGCGATCAACCTGGTTGTTCGGATCGGGGGCACTGGTTTCGGTGATCACCCCGGTCGCATCGATCGTCGTGCCGCTGCTATGGTAGCCTGCGAGCGCTGCACCGGTGGCAAACTGGATCGCGGGAATACCAATCACGTACTGGCCCGGATAGAGCGGCAGAGTCGCGGTGAGCACCGCTCCATCGCGATGGGTCTGCTCAGTGAAGAGATAGAAGCCATCCGCGTCGGTGGTTGTTTCGGCGATCCAGATCTGCTCGTCGCCCGTCAGTTGTCCGTCGCGGTCGGCATCGAGGAAGAGTTGCACGGTGACACTGGGAACACCCGTTGACGAGCCGAGGGTCGCGCCGGCACCGTCGTTGTCCAAGCCATCGTTGTTGGTATCGTAGAAGACCCGATTGCCCAGACTGATCGGCGGGAAGATGATTGGGGTCGTCTCATCGGTCTCATTATTGCGAAGATCGGGATCCGGCCCGTTCGCACCATCGTCGCCAATCCGCGCCGCATTGACCACCTCGTTCACGCCAACCGGCAACGGGTTATCAACGCGCACCACAAAGGACTCGCTCCCCGACGCGCCGGCCGCCAGGTCGCCGACCGTGAACAAACAGGTGCTGCCTGCGGTGTTATCGGGGTCACAGAGCCACCCGGCTGGGCCAGCAAAGCGGGTATGCAACGGCACCGTCTCGGTGATCGTCACCCCCGTCACGCCAATCGTGCCCAGGTTCGTGTAGTGCAGGGTGAAGGTGATCAACCCACCCGGCACCGCCGTCGCCCCGCCGTCCGTCTTCGTGATCGCGAGATCCGGGGCCACGATGGTGATCGGATCATCGTCACTCGTTTCTGGCTGGTTTCGCTCGGTGGGATCAGGGCCTGGCAGGCTCGTCGCACGGGTGATCGTGGCGGTGTTGGACAGGATGGTGCCCGCGTCCAAATCAGCGTCCAGGGTAACCGCAAAGGTAAAGGTGCGGCTTGCTGCAGCAGGAATATCACCACCTGTGTACCGTACGACCGTGTCGCTGCCGCTGATGGACGTTGTGTAGGTGAAGCCACTCGGGGTCGTGCCCTCTTGCACATCGCTGAACTGGGTCTGTGGCAATGGGTCGATGATGACCACATCATAGGCCGTCGAGGTGCCGGTATTGGTGACGATCAGGGTGACGGTGACCGTTTCGCCTGCGTAGGCCGTTGGCTGGCTAAACTGCTTGTCAATGACCAGACGTGGCTCGACGACGGTGACATTAACCGGGTTGCTTGTGACGGGCGGGTTGTTGCCGGCGACCAAACTCGCCCGGTTGGTGAGGGTGGTCTGTGGGGTAAGCCCGCTGTTGCCCGACACGTCAAGCACCCGCGCCTGTAGTTGCACGCGGAAGCTGTTGTTGGTCGGGTCGTTGTCGGGGGTAACGGTAATCGCGCCCCAGGTAAGAATCACCGGATCACCGTTGCCGCCCGCTGCGGTTACGTTGGCAGCAGGGAGCGTGCCGTTAAAGCCGGTGGTGTCAGTAATGAGGGTACCGGTGACGTAGGCCATTCCGCTGGGCAACGTGTCGGTGAGCACAAGCGATGGCGTGAGCCCCTCGGGAAGGGTGATGGTAAGGGTGTAGGTAACGATCTCGCCGATGGTGACATTGCTGCCAGTAGTGTCAGCGAGCGAGGTACCCGCCAGCACTTTGCTTAGTTCGGCAGCATCCAGGGTTGTGCTGGTGCTAGCGCTCTGGCTATAGTTGTTGGGGCGCCCATCTGCCCCATCAGAGCCATCGCGTTCACCGGTGGTTGAACCTGGCGCACCGGGAGTCGTGGAACCAGTAGGATTGTCTGGGGTGCCATTCGTACCGGGCAAACTGGTATAGACGAGCCTGGCGGTATTGGTGATGATTTGCCCGCCGCTAACCGCGTCGGTAACAATCGCCGTATAGGTAATCGCGACGCTCCCTCCGACCGGTACGCTGGTGACGGTGACCGAGACGACGTTGCCACTCGAAGCATCACTCAATCCAGTGGCACCGCCACTCAAGGTGGGTGTCACGGGCAGACTCAGCGTCAACTCAGGCGGCAACGCATCAGTCAGTTGCACCTCAAAGGCATCGGTTGTGCCAGTGTTGGTATAGGTGACCAGGTAGGTAACCAGATCACCGGCATCGCTCGGCGGATCCACAATGCGCTTGTCAAGCACCAGCCGTGGCTCAACAATGGTCACGCTGACCTCGTTCGAGTCGAGCCCATTCTGGGTTCCATTGATAAAGACCCGGAAGCGATTCGTGCGGACATCGCCATCATCATTGCGACTGGCCGCATCCGTATTGTTATTGTCAACCAGGGCGTTGAACTCAACGATTACATATTCGGCATCAGGGTCGTCATCACGGTTGACGAGCGTGCCAAGATTGAAGGTGATCAGGCCAGTGCTGGTAATGACATCCTCAGCGCGAAGGGTTCCGGTAATCAAGCCTGAGTCGACAGCGGTAATCGTCGCGGCACTGCCAATAAGATTGGGAATATCCAGCGGGAGCGTGCTCGTGATGCCGTCGTCATTGCTGACAAAGGCAACCCGGGCCGTCTCGGTGAGATAGGTCAACCCGGCAGGCAGCAGATCAACCAGTTGCAATGACGGACTCGTGCCTTCGGGAAGTTCGACGGCAAGGCGATAGCGCACAATCTCGCCGATGGCGACATTAGCGTCGCTCGTATGCGCCTCAGAGGTCGTGACCAGCGTTTTAACCAGGGCTACCAGCGGCACCTCAACCCTGGCGTCGTCACTGTCGTTATAGTTGTTTTGCGCTGGTGTGCCCGAGCCGGTGCGCTCACCATCAATTGCCCCCGGTTCCCCAGGGGTTTCCGAACCGGTGGGATTGTCGCCAATCGGGGTTCCATTCTCTTCCAGCAGGCTCGTATAGGTCAGATACGCCGTATTGGTGATGATCTCGCCCGGCGTGACCGTAACGAGCGCAAGCGCCTCGTAGGTCAGCACAATGCCTTCATTGGGCGGCATCTGGTCTACAGACACCTCGACGGTGTTGCCAGACGAAGCATCATTGGCACCAATAATCCCCCCTGAAGGCGTAATTGCGACCGTGTTCGTGAGCAACTGCAAGGTTGCCGGAAGCGTATCGGTCAACTGCACATCAAAGGCATCGGTCGTACCGGTATTGGTATAGGTGACACGATAGGAGATCAGATCACCGGCATCAATAGTTGCGTCAGCAGGGCTAATGACCTGCTTGTCAACCGTGATCGCGGGTTCAACCACCGTCGTGTTTACCTCATTCGAAGGTGGGCCGACCTGTGTCCCCGCAATGCGTACGATAAACGTATTGACATGGGTAAAACCAGCAACATTGGCCGGAATATTCTCGACGAGCGCGTTGAACTCGACGATCACATATTCGGCATCCGGATCACTATCATAGTTGACGAGCGTGCCAAGATTGAAGGTGATCAGGCCAGTGCTGGTAATGACATCCTCAGCGCGAAGGGTTCCGGTAATCAAGCCTGAGTCGACAGCGGTAATCGTCGCGGCACTGCCAATAAGATTGGGAATATCCAGCGGGAGCGTGCTCGTGATGCCGTCGTCATTGCTGACAAAGGCAACCCGGGCCGTCTCGGTGAGATAGGTCAACCCGGCAGGCAGCAGATCAACCAGTTGCAACGACGGACTCGTGCCTTCGGGCAGTTCTACCGCAAGGCGGTAGCGCACAATCTCGCCGATGGCAACCTCAGCATCCTCATCGCTCGTATGCCCTTCCGACGTCGCCACAAGACTCTTT
Organism: Candidatus Chloroploca asiatica; assembly: GCF_002532075.1. Classification (GTDB taxonomy): domain Bacteria; phylum Chloroflexota; class Chloroflexia; order Chloroflexales; family Chloroflexaceae; genus Chloroploca; species Chloroploca asiatica. Next base: position 7,552 of record NZ_LYXE01000075.1, read on the forward strand.
TCAGGCACGGGAACAAAGACCGTCAGCGTCGCATCGTCACTCGTACGATAATCATTGACGCCCCCACTGCCGGTACGTTCGCCATCGCGTTCACCAGGGGTGCCCGTGTTAGGCGAACCCGTCGGATTGGTCGTTGTCCCATTCAGATCAGGCAGGCTTGTCCAGGTTAGGATGGCGGTATTGGTCAGTTGCTGGGCCGGGATGACACTCGTCTCGACCTGAACTTGATACTCAATCACCAGTTCGGCACCCACCGAGAAGGTGGCTGTCTCAATGATCAGGGTGCTGGAGGGATTGTCAAACGACCATACTGTATTTGTTACGCCACCAGTTTCAGTAATGTTTGGTGGGCTGAAGATGTCAAAACTCAACCCAGCAGGCACAGGATCAGCGATGACCAGATCAAAGCCTGTCGTCGGGCTCGTATTGGTCACGGTGATGCGATAGGTGACGAAGTCACCCGCGTCACCTTCGGCATCAGCCGGATTAACAATAGCTTTGGCAAGCGTGAGGGATGGCTCGATGACACGTAGCGTGACGGTATTCGAGTTCTCTGCACCACTACTTGTAGGCACGACCTCCCCATCACGCAAGACCTGAAAACGATTGGGGAGATTGGTGCCCTGCTGGTTGCTAGCCAGATTCTCGACGAGCGCGTTGAACTCGACGATCACATATTCGGCATCAACGTCACTATCACGATTGACGAGCGTGCCAAAGTTGAAGGTGACGCTATTTGTGCTTGTTACCACGTTGCTTGGCGAGAAGACGCCTGTGATGCTGATCGAAGGCGTCTCTGTCAGCGTTGCCGAGTTGCCAATGATCGTAGGCACACCATCAGCGATGAGCGTCGTCGTCATGCCGGCGCCATTGCTGACAAACGCAAACCGGGCCGTCTCGGTGAGATAGGTCAGACCGGGCGGCAAAACATCACGAATCTGAAACTCGCTCCACTGACCTTCCGGAACGCGCACGGCGAGGCGGAAGCGGGCAATTTCACCGATGACAACATCGGTACCTGTCGTATGCGCCTCCGACGTTGTGACCAGGCTCTTGACCAAGTTTGGGCTAGCCGAGGTGACCGTCGTTGAAGCGGTAAGATCGCTCGCATGATTCGGCCCACCCTCGTCGCCCGCATAATTGACCAGCGTTGCCCGATTGACAATCGGCGTATTGGGTGGAATATCCGGATCCACCTGCAGATCGTAGGTAATCAGAATGATGTTATTGCCACTGGAGGGATCGTAGACCTGACAGACTCCTTCGTCGCCGGAAGGATCAATGAGCTCGATCCCGTTTCCAAAGAGATCGCCGGTGTATGAAATGACCTCACCTGTGCCATAGCGTACCTGCAGGTTCAAACTATACGGGTCAGTGGGAATGATCAAGCCAAAAGGCAACGTATCCGTAATGACCAAGTCAAACGCACCTTTGAGGCTGGAACCGGTATTTTCGATCAGGATCGCAAAACTGACCAGATCATTCGCATCAACCCCATTCAGCGTAGCATCCACCGGTGCCGTGATCAGGTTGGTCGAATTGATCGTGCCAGTAAAAGGCACACTGCTCCCGGGGCCACCAAAAGGCACCGGCCCCGCGTTCTGCGAGAGCAAGGCATCGGGATTATTGCTCCCAGTTGCGCCCTTGCTCACCCGGAGCACCGGCTGGGTCATCTCGATCTGCACAATTGCATCATCGCTGGTCTGGGGTTGATTGGTCGCCCCTTGCAAGCGACGGAACTGGTTGGTTAAGAAGAGGCGGTCAGCCGTTGGCTCATCACTGGCCGTCACCGTAAAGAGGATGTCGATAACGCTCGGGGTGATTTCGTCGGGAATTGGGGCGTCGTTTGATGGATAGTTGCCATACCTAAAGATGACACTGTTCGCCACCGTATCGGTGATCACCTGTGGCACACCCGCAAAGAGAGTATCAAACGTCTCATTCGGCCCATATTTCGCCTGACCAGCAGGAGGAGGGTCAGCACTGACGGTATTGCTAAAGACGCCCGTCATTTCATCCGCACGGAAGATCGGCAGGGGCAGATAGTCAACCAGGCGAAGTTCTTCAACCCTGCTGGCGGGCAGATCAGTCTGGAGGCGGTACGTAACGGTATCGCCAGGGGCGATACGCAAAGGCGAGGGAAGATCCGTGTCGCCATTGATCGCATAGATCGTCTTGCTGATAAGACCACGCGGGATCACCACCGCAGCACTGCTGCCATCCTCTTCGTCCTCGTCAGTGGGATCGAAGGTAGCGGTATCAAGCACATCGCCACGCACCGTCACCTGGTTCGAGAGAACATCACCCTCGTCAACACTCTTGTCACCCGAAGGGAAATCATCACTAAACTCGTCCTGGATCACGGTACGAAAGACAATAGTAGCCGTGGTGGGGCCATTATCATAGACATCACAGTCAGGTTCGTCACTCCCGGCCAACGGCACACATCCACCAAGCAACCGCCCATCAGACAGGCCACGACTCACCAGTTCATCCGAGACACGGAACGTGATCGTCGTCGTGCCATCAGGATCAACCGTCACTTCCGGGGTATAATTTGGCGTCACCGTGAAATTCGCTAGCGCAAAACTGGCGGTGTCTGAGGTAAAGCCGTTGCCGTTGATCTGCAACGTTGGCGTAAAGGCCTGATCAAACCGCTGCCCATCCGAGAAGGTATCGCTGATCACGACCGTGTTAAAGGCAAAAAAGTCAGAGACCTGCACACTCAACGTATAGGCCAGCGTATCACCCGGCTTCGGCCCGGTGGCAAAGTTGCCAATGGCAACCTCAACACTCTTCTGGATCGCGATCGCCTTTGGGGTCAGCGTATGCTCGGGGCCAGGACCGTCGATGGTAATTGACTGTTCTGGGTCACGCTCGTCAACTGGCTCCCAGGTTGCGGTCGCGCGGGCATTATTCGGGGCGGTTGCATCATCAGCGGTGCTTGGATCAAGCACCGGGTCGCCATTCGCATCGAGGCGCGGCACAAAAAACTCAAAGACAACCGAGGCATCAACGTCGCCAGAGCCGCCGGTCACCGTGGGAAAGCGGATCTGCAACTCATTATTCAGGGCAGGCGCACCCACGGTCGGGGTCACAAGCACGGTGGCCCCTGCGGGCGTTGACGGGATCAGGTTGACAAAAGCGATATTGGTCGTCAGTATATCGGTAATGACAAGATCGGTGACCGTCTGACCATCGGCGAGATCAACATCGATCCGATAGCGACGTGGAAAGTTCGGCCCAGTCGCCGTCTCGTCCTCGGGGCCAAGATAGGTTTTCGTGAGGCTCATCAGCACTGGCGCCACGGTGACTTCTGGCCAATCAGCACTGTCACCGCTCGCTGGATTGAGCAACACCTCATCGCAGCACCAGTCATCAAGAGGCGTATTGCCAAACTGAAAACCGCCCCGCGCACGGATGGTCAGCGGAACATCAAGATCCGCCAGTACACTCAACTGCGCATTGACCGTCAGCTCAACCGCAGGTTGCCCTGGCGTAAACGAACCAAACGGCAACTGCAACACCACCAGCGTATCACCCGGTGTCCCACACACCTGCTGGAAACTCCCATCTTGCAGGCGCGCATACGGGTGAGCGACGCACGAAGGAGGTGACGATGGATCGGTACCCGGAAACGTCAGACTCACAGTTGTCACCGGAGCACCGAGGTAATTGGCGTCCACAAACGTGATGCCGTCATCACCATCGGCCCCGGTAGCCGGAAAGATCAGATCAATAAACGGGCCATAGCCGGTCTGGGTGGTACTGCCATTGACAAAGGTCACTGCAAAGCTAAACGCCTCACCAATGGGCACCGTATTGGGCGCACTGAGGGTAGCCAGAGGAATCGCATCACCACTCTGCGCAAACACCGGTCGAGGAGGGGTTGCCATCCCAACCAGGATCAGGATCAGGATCATCGCACTCGACACAAAGCGTAACAGACCGGGGGTATGCACAGAGAGCTTGGACATAGCTGGCTCCGTCGATGAAGGTGAAAAGCAGGGATTACCACCCTCTATCATAGCGCATACCCTGTGCCGGTGTCATTGCCCGCAAAGATGTATCTTTGGAGTAGGCACAGGGATGCATGGCCTATAATTAGGCAGGACTAATAGGCTATTGGTTACACTTTCTTCATTATCGGCAGCGACATTTTGAGGTATGATAAAGTAAGAAGATTTTTTAATCATGCAGTGATGCAGCAAATTCAAAGCGCTTGCAACCGATTACTACCGTCACAACCCGATCCAACCTGGATTGAGCGACCATACCTCCTTGCCCGTCTTGGACAAGCTCTGTCACGACGGCTGACCCTTCTGGTCGCTCCTGCGGGGGCTGGCAAGACGGTCTTGATCTCTCAGTGGCTGGCCCAGCACCGGGATCCGGTCGCCTGGTTGACCGTTGGGGTTGAAGACAATACGCCAGCCCATCTCGGTCATCGGCTTGTGCAGGCAGTACAACAGGTATGGCCTGACGCATGTGCAGCCACCGCAGGGTACCTTGCGGTAACCTCCGAGCCTGAGGTGAGTGCCCTTGGCACGCACCTACGCGCCGATGTCGAGGCGTATGGTGAACGTATGGTGCTCGTCTTGGATGACTATCACCAGATCACGTCACCAGCGATCCACCAACTCGTGCATCAACTGATCAACGACCCTCAGGCTCGGGTACCATGCATCATCGCCTCACACATCGAACCACCGTGGCCGTTAACCCGCTTGCGGCTCGATCAGCAACTCCTCAAACTCCACGACCACGATCTCTTCTGGAGTCAGGATGAAGTTCGGCAATTCTTCACCAGGATCCTGCCCGAGCCGCTCGCCCCTCACCTGATCACCCTGCTGCACGAACGCATCGAAGGGTGGGCGATAGGGTACCGGCTGATCGCGCTTCGCCTCAGCGAGCTCGTCTCCTTCGAGCACAAGGCCACATCAGTGGCCGATCTTGAGGCATATGTGCGTGCATACCTTACCGAAGAGATCGTTGACCAGCAACCGCCTGAACTGCAACGCTGGCTGATGACAACCTCGCTCTTTGCGCGTTTTTGTCATCCGCTGCTCGATTGGCTGCTCGATACCACTACCTCAGCCAGCCATCTGCAGCACATGATCTGCCAGGGCATGGTCGTCGTCCCGCTCGATCACGAACAAGGCTGGTACCGCTACCAGCCAGTCTGGACTGATCTGCTCCAACAACGCCTGCTCACCCAGGCAGGGCAAGCCCACGTCGAAGGCCTCTATCGTGCTGCCGCCGCATGGTTTTCCCAGGCCAACCTGGTCGAAGAAGCGATCGCGTACGCGCAACTGGCGGGCGATCCCATGCTTGCCGTCCAGATCGTTGCGTCACACCTGCATCGCATCCGATCCACCGAAAGCGCAGGGGGCAACGTCGCCTCCGTACTCAAGCAATGGCTCGCCCTGTTGCTACGCAAGCCGGTCGAAACGTCCGTCGAACTCTTGTTCATCCAGGCCTCGCTAGCCACCGTAAGCTTTGACGACCAACGCATTGAACCACTGCTGGCCCAACTCGCCAGCGCCATCGAGGCTGATCCACGTCCTGCTGCCGAACTTACAGCCATACGCGGTGAACTAGCGGCGCTGCACACCTTCGCCGCGTTTCATCGGGGCGACCTCGAGGCGGTTCACAACCACGCCAAACAAGCCTATGCGCTGCTGCCAGCAAGTATCGGGTATATCCGTGATTGGACACTCGCCCATGATCTCTTAGCGTACACCCTTGAGGGAAACCGTGCGTATACGTTGCATCAGGTCGAAGCGACGCTCGCCTCGAGGCCAGGACACTATGACCGAAGCCGGAGGATCATGCTCTTTGTCGCCGCCATGGCCAACCTCTACAGCGGTGATCTGGCCCTTCTTCGTTCCGCAGCCGAACAACTTATCCACGCACATCCATCACCGGATCATCAATGCATGTGGGTTGCAGCGGGACACTATCTGCTTGCGAGAATGCATTATGAGCAGCACGAATTGGAGGTCGCGGAAGAGCACTTCGCGCGGGTTCTCGCGTATCCAATGGAGAGCAACCCGCGCATCTACCATGACAGCCTCATTGGCATGGCCTTGCTCAATCAGGCGCGTGGCGACGAAGCAGCGGCACGCACGTATGCCGCACAGAGCCAGGCCTTTGCCATCGCAAGCGAAAGCCCAAGTTTGATCGAGGCTGCCATCACGTTCGAGGCACGCCTAAGCCTATTGCAACAACGGCCTCCCCCTCAGAGTGAAGCCCGCCCAACGGCAGAGGCACCCTTTGCGCAACCCTGGCTCGAACTCGCCCCCCTGAGTCGCATCGAAGTGTTGCTTGCCGAAGGTTCGGCAAGTAGTCTTGCGACAGCCCATGCTCACATCCACCAGTTCATTCACGCGCTAGCACACCTGCACCAGCCATGGCTAAAGCTGCGTTTACAACTGATCCGTGCCTCAGTTTTGCACGCACTGGGGCGTACCCGTGATGCCCTGATCCTCTTCCAGCACCTGTTAGAGAGCGGGCAGAGCATGGGTTTGAAGCGAACTTTTCTCGACGCAGGTCAGCTTGGGCATCTACTCCTGAGCGAGGCGACCCGGTATGGGCCACTGCGCAGCTATGCCAAGCACCTGCTTGAGCAGCGCGTCGTACACAACGTCAGATCAACTGCCACCCCCACAGTCGAACAACTCCTGACGAGGCGCGAGTATAGCGTCCTCTCCATGCTCGTGCAGCACCATAGCACGCAGGAAATCGCCATGCAATTACAGATCGCCCCTGGCACGGTCAAAAAGCATGTCAGCAACATCTATGGCAAACTGCACGTCACCAATCGCCGTGAAGCCCTACAACGCGCCCGTGAACTCGGCCTCGTACATGCCTGATAAATATTCAGGATTACATCGGGTCTAGAGTTCGCCACCCTTAAGTAGTCTGTAACAAAAGTTTGCTGATCCCAGCGGGAGCTTCGACAGGCTCAGCCTCCGTCCGTTCGCCACGCCCATCGTCCGCCGTTGGCTGAGCTTGTCGAAGCCAAGCCCGAGAGCACAAAACGTACGTTACACCCTACTTAATCGGCGGCGACGCGGTGCCCGGCGAGCTGCAGAACCCCGCGCAGAAAGTGCCCGGTGTGCGAGCCTTCGACCTCGGCAACCTGCTCGGGCGTGCCGGTGGCAACGACGTATCCGCCGCCGTCACCGCCTTCGGGTCCCATGTCAATGACCCAGTCGGCGGTTTTGATGACGTCGAGGTTGTGTTCGATCACAATGACGGTGTTGCCTGCGTCAACGAGCCGGTGCAAGACGTCGAGCAGGTGCTGAACATCGGCGAAGTGCAGGCCCGTCGTTGGTTCGTCGAGGATGTAGATCGTCCGCCCCGTCGCGACGCGGGCGAGTTCTTTCGCCAACTTGACGCGCTGCGCTTCGCCGCCGGAAAGGGTGGTCGCCGGTTGCCCAAGACGAACATAGTCGAGCCCGACATCGTGCAAGGTCTGCAAGATGCGCCGCACGCGCGGTACATTGTCAAAAAATTCGAGCGCCGTCTGCACGTCCATCTCGAGCACGTCGGCAATTGATTTGCCCTTGTATTTGACTTGCATGGTCTCGCGGTTGTAGCGCTTGCCTTTGCATTCGTTGCAACGCACCCACACGTCGGCAAGGAATTGCATGTCAATTTTGATCTCACCATTGCCTTCACAGGTCTCACAGCGCCCACCTTTGACATTGAAGCTGAAGCGACCGGCGGCATAGCCGCGCAGGCGTGCTTCGGCGGTGTTGGCAAAGAGATCGCGCAGCAGATCGAAGAGTTTGACATAGGTAGCCGGATTCGAGCGCGGAGTGCGCCCGATCGGTTGCTGGTCAATGTCGATCACCTTGTCGAGATGTTCAAGCCCATTGAGCGCCGCATATGGCCCTGGTTTGAGTTGCGCTTTATTGAGCCGATTGGCAAGCGCAGGATAGAGCGTCTCGGTGATCAGCGATGATTTCCCCGACCCGCTGACCCCAGTGACGGCAATGAAGGTGCCGAGCGGGAAACGAACGCTGACATCGCGAAGGTTGTTGAGCGTTGCACCCTCAAGACTCAGCCAGGCTTCTTCCCCCTCAAGCGGGCTCGTTTCGGCGATCCGCTGCGCTGCCTTGCCCCGTCGCTGAGGCAACGAGGCAGCGGTCTTGTCGAGACGGCGCGCAATCGTTGAGGTAAGCAACGGGCTACGCCGCGTTGCAGGGATGGCAATTTCGAGTTGACCACTCAAATAGTGGCCCGTCAGTGAGTCAGGATGCGCGGCGATCACCGCAGGTGGGCCACTCACAACGACCTCACCGCCCTTGACCCCAGCCCCGGGGCCAAAATCGACGATCCAGTCGGCGGCCTGCATCGTCTCGAGGTCGTGCTCAACGACGATCAAGGTATTGCCAAGGTCGCGCAGCCGCAGCAGCGAGTCGAGCAATTTGCGATTATCACGCTGATGCAGGCCAATGCTCGGTTCATCGAGAATATACATCACCCCGACGAGGCCAGAACCAATCTGCGACGCCAGACGAATCCGTTGCGCCTCGCCTCCAGAGAGCGTCGGGGCCGGGCGCCCCAGGCTCAAATAGTGCAAGCCGACATTCAGCAGAAAACCGAGGCGTTCCCGGATCTCCTTCAACACATCATCAACAATCTGAAGTTGAGTCGAATTCAGCAACGCGGGAGGTTCGTCTGGCGCAGGTACTTCGGTGAGACCAGCGATGCGCAGCACCCAGGCATGCGCCTCGTGAATATTTTTGCTCCCAACCTCAGTGATCGTCGTACCAGCCACGCGCACCGCCCGGCTCTCGGGGCGCAGACGGGCACCCTCACACTCGGGGCAGGGTTGCTCACTCATATACTGCAGATAGTAATCGCGGGCCATATCGCTGCCGGTCTGCATAAAACGACGCCGGATCTCGGCGGCCACGCCCTCCCACGGGCGATAGAACTCGCCGCGGCTCCCATTCTCGCTGGCCCAGAAGAAACGTACCTTCTCTTTGCCACTGCCAAAAATGATCACCTCGCGCTGACGCTCGGTCAGTTCGTCCCAGGGTGTATCGAGGCTAAACGCATAGTGGGAGGAAAGCCCCACAATCGTCTTGTACGACCAGGCATCAGTCTTTTTGCGCAACTCGCCCCAGTAGGTGACGGCCCCCTGATTGAGCGAGAGCGCCCCATTGGGCACCAACAGCGTCGGGTCAACTTCAAGGCGCGTCCCGAGGCCGGCACACGACGGGCATGCCCCCTGCGGCGAGTTGAACGAAAACATCTGCGGCGTCAACTCAGGAAACGAGATGCCACAGTTGGGGCAGGTATTGCTCTCGCTCATCAGCCACTCTTCGGGAAACGGCTGAACAATGTCGGTTGAGATGGGCGCAGGAGAGCGGGGTTGCACACTGACGATGACACTGCCCTCGCCAACGCGAAGCGCCTGCTCGATGCTATCGGTGAGGCGGGTGACAAACGCCTCGTAGTCGCTCCCGGCGGCGGCCTGCGCCACGCCAATCGTTGCGCCAACGGGCGCAGCGGCGGGCGTGGCAGCCTCGGGATCAGGCATCACGAGGCGATCAACGACAACCTCGATCGTATGCTTCACCTTCTTATTAAGCCGAATCTCCTCATCGAGCGTACGGATTTCGCCATCCACCCGCACCCGCACAAACCCCTCAGCCTTCGCCTCGGCAAAAATATCTTTATATTCACCTTTGCGCTGAGATACAAGGGGAGCCAGCAAGAGAAAGCGCGTCCCCGGCGGCAACTCAAGCACCCGATTGACCATCTGCTCGGCGCTCTGCGAGGCAACCGGCTGACCACACTGGTGGCAATGCTGCGTACCAACGCGGGCAAAGAGCAGCCGCAGATAATCGTGAACCTCGGTAACCGTCCCAACGGTTGAACGCGGATTCTTGCTCGCACTCTTCTGCTCAATCGCAATCGCCGGCGAAAGGCCCTCGATCAAATCAACCTTGGGCTTCTCCATCTGACCGAGAAACTGGCGCGCATAGGCCGAGAGACTCTCAACGTAGCGGCGCTGGCCTTCAGCATAGAGTGTATCAAAGGCGAGCGAGCTCTTGCCTGAGCCGCTGACACCAGTCAAGACAACGAGTTGATCACGGGGTAACTCAAGATCAACCGCCTTGAGATTATGCTCACGGGCACCCTTAATTAGGATCTTATCTCTGGCCATACGTGCGTATTCCCACTATTCACGCCAATGCACCAGAAACACGAAGTCGCGACAGGGGATACTGTCCGATCTTCGTGTTTCTGGGAACTTGCGGGGGCACGGCGGCGCCGTGCCCCCACCCATCATGTTCCTATCGTTTTTCGGAACAGCCGTGCTACAGTATACCACACCTCACGGGGCGAAACAATCGGTCAATCGCCCGACATTTCCGCCTCGACGCGCAGCGGGGCAGGCGCCTTCTGTGGCGCAGGCACACCAACCAGTTGTGGGCGAAGCACCAGGGTCAGCACGATGGCGGCGCTACCAATCAAGACCGAGCCAGTGAGATACGGTGCCAGCGGCCCAACGGTGTCGAAGAGAAAGCCAGCCATAAGCGGGCCGACGATCATCGTCAAACTATTCATTGCCTGCGTGCCACCGAGCACACTGCCCTGCTCCTGAGCCGAAACACTGCGCGAAATCAGGCTCGTCAGGCTCGGCGTAGCCATCCCACTGCCAATCGAGAGCAGCGCCAGCGTCGGGTAGAGCATCCAGGCGACCGGCACAAACGCAATGCCTACAAACGCCACCGTCATCAGCGCCAGACCAGTTACGGCCAGACGAGCCTCACCAAACATCGGCACGAGCTTGCGAATGAGGAAGCCTTGCATAATCACCGCCATCAAACCGATGAAGGCGAAGAGAAAGGCGATCTGCATCGGGCCGAACCCAAAACGGCTTTCGGTAAAGACCGCGAAGTTGCTCTGGAGACCAGCAAAGGCCAGGTTGAGCAGCAGAATGCCCATCAAGAGCGGACGGATGCTCTCACGTCCGACAACCGCCGAAAGACGACGGAGCGGATTGAGGCTGCCCATCTTTTCCGTGCGACGCTCGACTGGCAGCGACTCGGGCAGTGTAAAGTAACCGAAGATGACACTGGCGAAGATCAGGGTTGCCGAAGCAAAGGCCGGCGCACTCAGGCTAATCGTGCTGAGCAGGCCGCCAATGGCCGGGCCGAGCATAAAGCCCAGGCCGAAGGCTGCCCCGATAAGGCCCATCCCACGCGCCCGTGTCTCGGGAGTTGTAATATCGGCGATGTAGGCCTGAGCCGTGCTGATGCTACCGCCGGTAATGCCTGCCGCAATGCGCGACACAAAGAGCACCGCCAGCACTGCCGTCGCACCGAGTGGCTCGAAGCGGTCAGCCAGGCCAAAGAGCACATACGAGAAACCAGCACCGGTCAGGCTCAAGAGCAGCACCGGGCGACGCCCAAACCGATCCGAGAGACCACCGAGGATCGGCGCAAAGAGAAACTGAAAGAGCGAATAGGAAGCCGTCAACGCCCCGACGACCAGCGCATAGTTCGCGGCCATCCAGGCGGGGCTATTTGTCTCGATCATTTTCACATAGAAGGGCAAAAGTGGCAGCACAATGCCAACGCCCAGTAAGTCAATAAAAATGGTGAGAAAGATAAAAATTAAGGGTGAACGCGAGTTTTTCACGATAGTTTTCCTCAAAAGCTTTGCGGCCTGAAATGTCCCACGCACAATATAGCACAATGCACGAACTCTGTCAACCCTTTGCACAGGTTTTGTTAGGGCGATTGCATCTTCCGTGCATGCACCCCGCCAGGGCACCCGCAAGGGGTGCCCGTACACCGGGCCCGGCCCACGGCCCCGTAGGGGCACCCCTTGCGGGGGCCCCGTTGTTGGCGGGCCGCCCGCGCTGCCAGGCGAAGAATGATTGGAGATACTATCGCCCCCAAACGAATCCCTCCTGGTGAGCGCGTTTATATGAGCGAGTTATGTTGCAACGACTCGATAAGCCGCATCAGGTGTTGCAACCGCATATCCCCTGGCGCACAGGCAAAAGATCAAGCTCGATAAGGCAACCATCCGTGAAGACACTCCATCATTCAGATCCCCCGAAAGATAAGGGGAGCAACTGGCCTGTGTTCGTTGCGGTAGGCCTGGTGAGCTTGCTCATCATAGGTGGCTTGCTCTTCTGGCAACCTGGCGTCAAGTCCACACGCGATGATCCACCTATTGCACCAGATGTCGCAACCATCAAGGTCGAGCTTTCCCCAACCGAACGGGCCTACCTCGATGCGCTTGGACCAATCACCGTTGCGCCTGATCCTGACTGGATTCCGTATGAGCGCATTGATGAGCAAGGCAAATTCGTCGGCATTGCCGCTGACATGTTTGACCTATTGGCCGAGCGGCTCGACGTCGAGTTTGCCTATGTGATCACCCGCGATTGGGATCAAGCGATTGAACTCTCGAAGGCCGGTGAGGTCTCGATCCTCCCCTTTCTTAACCAGACGCCCGCCCGCGAAGCATGGCTCATCTTTACCGAGCCATTGCTGATTGACCCCAATGTCTTTATCACTCGCGAAGAGCATCCTTTTATTTTTGATGCAACGCAGCTCAGCGATACTACGCTTGTGTTGCCCAGCGGCACGTCGGTGGAAGAACGGGTCCGGCGCGATTTTCCAAATCTGATGGTAGTCACCGTGCCGAGTGAAAACGCGGTCTTCCAAGCCGTCTCGAATCGTCAAGCCGATCTGACGCTCCGTTCGTTGACCATCGCAGCCTATACGATCCGCAAAGAGGGTCTCTTCAATCTGAAGATCGCAGGGCAAGCACCCGAAAGTTATGTCAACCGCTTGCGCATCGGGGTACTGAAAGATGAGCGCATGCTGCGTGATATTCTGGACAAGGGCATTGCAACGATCACGCCCCGCGAACGCGAAGCCATCATTAACCGGCATGTCAATATCACGATTGTGCAGCCCTTCGATTATGGCCTCTTGTTACGTATAGCGGGAATTCTGGCGGTATTGGCGGGAATCTGGTTCTACTGGAGCATGCGGATCAGAACGATCAACGCCTCGCTCCGTGAGAGCGAGCGCAGCAAAGCGCTCTTGATTGCCAACTTGCCCGGGGTGGCCTATCGCTGCCGCTTTGATCACAACTGGACGATGGAATTTGTCTCGGAGGGATGTTTGAAGCTAACCGGCTATCCGAGCGAAGCCCTGCTCTACAATCGGAAGGTCGCATACAACGATCTGATCAATCCCGAAGACCGTGCATGGATCTGGGAACGATGGCAAGCGGCAAGTGAGCAGCGCACATCAGTGCAACTCGAATATCGGCTCATCACGGCGGATCAGCGTGAAAAGTGGATCTTTGAGCAAGGGGCTTTTGTCTACGACGATGCGGGCCAGATCCAGGCCATTGAAGGACTGTTGATCGACATCACCGACCGCAAACAGGCTGAAGAAGAGGTCTATCGGGTCTCGATCCACGATGATCTGACCGGAATTTATAATCGTCGCTACATCTTTGACCGGCTCCAGACCCTGATGAAAGAGTATGAGCGGAATTGTCGTGACTTTGCCGTTGTGCTAATTGATCTCGATTTTTTCAAAACGGTCAACGACACGTACGGACACCAGGGCGGCGACTTCGTTCTCCAACAATTTGCGCAACTCCTGAGCAGCAGTTGTCGGCCCTACGATCTCGTTGGCCGCTATGGTGGCGAAGAGTTCATCGTCATTGCGCTGAATCTCGATCACGAAGCGATGGGATGCCTGATGAAGCGTGTGCGTGAACGGCTCGACGAACACACGTTCGTCTTTGAAGGGCAGCGCATCACCGTCACCTTCAGTGCCGGCATCGCGGCAAGCAGCGAAGCCGGCGTCGGCTTCAGCATCGAAACACTGATTAGCCAGGCCGACAAACGACTCTACGACGCAAAAGAGTTAGGGCGCGACCGGATTATTTGAGTTCGTGAGCCTAGTGCGACAAGATTGTATAGTATAATTAGCCTAACGTATCTCTACACTCAGGCAAAAAAAGACATGCTTTTCAGTATCACCGAAGCAAAAAACATAGCACTACAGTACAGTGATAATCAAGGAGACGAAGCAGGTCTTGCCGACGCCTTTGCTCAGATATGCAGCTTTTTGCATGATCATCCAGAGAGTCTCTCTTGGCCTCGACGAGCGACGCGCCCTGTTGAATTCGATGCCGCGGTGTTACAGCAATTAGCAGGAAAATATTTTGACGGCTATCGCAAATCAGATTTCCCCGCTACCCCTGGTACCATTCCAGATAGTGCTGTGAGTCTGGTGATGATGGAAGTCTTTGGTTATGCAGAGACTGACATCGAACGTATCAAGCTAGAACATCAAAGAGCCATGAGTGCCGAAAATTGTGTCGGAGCGCTGCTTGAACGATATATCGACTCGGTTCTTAGACCGCACGGCTGGTGCTGGTGCTGTGGGAGCTTTGTCAAAGCAGTAGATTTCATTCAGCGTGATAGTGATGGCAACTGGCTTGTTTTGCAAATCAAAAACAGGGATAATTCAGAAAACTCCTCAAGCAGTGCGATCAGAAAAGGTACGTCAATTCAAAAGTGGTTCCGCACATATTCCCGTAAGAGTGCAACAAACTGGGACAACCTTCCTCCCCTTATGCAAGGCTATGATCTCAGTGAAGAAGGCTTTATCAGGTATGCTCGTGCGTACCTGCGTACAGCAAAACAAAAGTTACAATCAGAAGGGCGCGTGCCAGGCTAAAAGAGCGCCTGTTGTTCAACGCGCCCTCTTTGCATGCGCTCAAATTGCTGTATCCAGAGCGCGTCATTCGTGTTGCGATAGCGTGAATAGTTGAATGACGCAGGCTCCTGATACGGTTCGCCTCGCAAGAGGCTGATCACCAGGCGCCCGATCGCCAATCCAAGACTGCTTGGCACAGCGTTGCCTATTTGCCGGTATTGCTCAAGCAGTGGGCCAGCAACCTGCCAATCGTCGGGGAATTCTTGCAGCCGTTTGTATTCTTCGATCGAGAGCGGGCGGTCTTCTTCAGGATGCGCAAGATCGGTTGCCGGCATCGCCGGATGCGTCACGAGGGTCGGGGCAGGCTTGTCCCATGCGATGCGCCGTAAAAATCCGGTTTTGCCACCGCCTGCAAAAAAGGCCTTGCCAAGCGCTTCGCGTTGCAAATCCTCAGGCAATGCACGCCAGTTTTGCCCTTCCTTGAGCATACGATAATAGATAAGACGTTTCTCAGGAAAATCAATATGATGGTGCTCAGCAAGATCCGCCGTCGCTTCACGAAATGTGCGCCAGGGGGGTAAGCCCATCGCATTGCTTTGCGCATGAGTCGGTTGTAGGTAGGGTGGCCGTTTGCCATCGCGACTACAGACGATGACAACCCGTTCTCGTATCTGCGGTGTGCCAAAATGAGCCGCATTGTACAGGGTAAATGAGTAGGCGTAGCCAGCTTTTTTGATCGTGTCTAGCACAAAGTAGAGCGCGCCGCCAGGCAGTTCATCCAGGGCTAAATCAGGATAGGCTGGACCGCGCAAGGTGTGCGGTCGGTGCTTCATCGGGCTTGAAAGCAAACCACGAACATTCTCGATGATAAAGTATTTCGGCTTGAGTGTTAAGACTAGATCTACATAGGTAAGAAAAACATTGCCTCGCTGATCATGAAACCCGTTGCGTTTCCCGGCTGTGCTGAACGCTTGACAGGGTGGCCCGCCTACGATGAGATCGATGTCGTCACTGCCCGTCAAACCGGCAGCTTGCAGGATCTGCGCAGCCGAATAGCCCGTAATATCGCCAATCAGGGGAATGTCTGGCTTGTTCAGGCTAATCGTCTCACGACAATACCTGTCAATTTCACATGCTAGTTTGATGTCAAATCCAGCCCGTTCAAGCCCAAGGTCAAGCCCCATCGCGCCAGAAAAGAAGCTGAGCGCAACAGGCTTGTTGCTTTCGTCGATCTGCTCTGTTCCCTGCAATGCCTTGCCCCCTCGTCCAGTGCCAGCCAACCTGTTCGGGCATCAACGCAACGCCGACCTCGTCCAGATGCGCCAGATGTACTGCGCCCAATCTGCAATCTAAAATCTAAAACCCAACTTCTTCCAACGCCGCACTAACCTCCGGCCAGAGCACCCGATGATCGGCGACGTTCTGGTTCCGGTCGGTGCGTACTTCGATCAGGTGCAACCCTCGCCCGCTGATGCCAGCGCTCACGGCGGTGTGAAAGCCCGCCCAGTCGTTGGCAAGCGTGTACCGCGCACCGTAGATCTCGGCCAATGGGGCAAAGTTGAGCCCGTGTGGGGTGCCAAAGAGCAACTCGAAGCGGTCAGTCTCACTCGTCTGGGGCAGGAAGGAGAAGATGCCGCCCCCGTCGTTGTTGATCAGAATGATCGTCGCATCAAGTTGGTGCAGTTTCGCCGCCAGCAAGCCGTTGGCGTCGTGGTAGAGCGAGATGTCGCCCAGCACCAGCACAAGCGGCTTCGCCCCCGCCGCCGCGATACCAAGCGCCGTCGAGACCAGGCCGTCAATGCCGTTGGCCCCGCGGTTGCCCAGGATCGTGATCTCACGCTCGACAGCAGGAAAAAAGGTGTCGCAGTCGCGAACCGGCATCGAGTTGCCGACAAAGAGCGTCGATCCATCCGGCAACAGTTCGGCCAGCGCCGCAAAGATGCCAGGCTCGTTGATGACGGTGCGTTGCCGCAGCGCCTCCCCAAGCACACGCTGCGTCACGGCCTCGGCGCTGCGCCACGCCGCCGCCCAAGGCTTCGTCACCGCCGCATCGGTCTCCTCGTGGCCCAGCAGATCAGTGAGCGCCTGGCACAGCGTGACACTGTCGCACGCCAGATGCGTCGCCGCCAGACTCGTCGGTTCACGCCAACCGGCCCCTTCATCAAGCACGATCTGGTGCGCCGTTGCATGGCGCTGCAAAAATTGAAGCACCGGCTTGGCCGTGGGCATCGCGCCAAAACGCAGCACGAGCTCAGGCGCAAAACGCGCCGCAAACGCTTCGTCACGCACAAACGCATCATACCCCGCCAGCACCATCGTCCGGTCGTGCGGCCCACACCGCACCCCCGAAAGCGGATCGGCGAGCACCGGATAGCCCAGACGCGCCGCCAGGCGTGTCACCACCGGCGCAAGCCCGGGCGCACACTCGGGGCCACAGATGATCAAGCCCCGCTCGGTCGTCGCCAACCGTGACGCCAGCGTCTTCAAGGTCGCCTCGTCAAGCTGACGCGCACCAACACGAGCCTGCACCGTCGCCTGCCGGGATGGCTGCTCAGCCAACACAGCCGCATCTTCGGGGAAAAACCGGGGAGGCAAAAAGGCAGGCGGCGCAGGCACCAGGGGCGCCCCAGAGCCCGTTGCTTGCCGCGCAAACAGATCCGCGAGCAGTTCCCGCTCAGGCACCAGTGGCTCACGAAATGGCAGATTCAGATGCACTGGCCCCGCCGGAGCACCCAGGCTGATGGCGATGCTCCGGGCGACGGTACTCTGGAGGTACCGCAGCAACCCCGGGCGCGCATCAGGCGTCGGCAGATCAGTCGCCCAGCGTGCGCGCGAACCAAAGAGACGCACCTGATCGATCGTCTGCGGCGCGCCATTATCGCGCAGTTCGGGGGGACGGTCGGCGGTCAACAGGATCAACGGCACCCGGGCAAGGTCAGCCTCGGCGACCGCCGGCAAAAAATTAGCCGCCGCCGTGCCCGACGTACAGAGCAGCGCCGCAGGCTGACCGCGCTGACGGGCCAGGCCCAGCGCAAAAAAGCCCGCCGAACGCTCATCGAGGTGCATCCAGATCTGCGCCTGCGGATGGCGCGCCGCTGCCAGCGCCAGCGGCGTACTCCGCGACCCTGGGCAAATGACGATATCACGGACGCCGCCAGCGATCAACTCGTCAATCAACGTCCCCACCCAGAGGGTCAGGGCACGAATGTGGTCATGTGTTGTCATACGTTTCCTGCCCCCAGCGCCCCGAGCATCGCACGCAACTTGATCACGGTCTCTTGCTCTTCGCGAGCAGGATCAGAATCGGCCACAATGCCCGCCCCAGCAAAGAGGCGAGCGGTATACTTGCCCACCAGCGCCGAGCGAATCGCTACCGCAAACTCACCCTGGCCGCGTGCATCAATCCAGCCAACCGGGGCACCATACCAACCCCGGTCGAGCTGTTCACGTTCACGAATCCAGGCCAGGGCCGTTTCGCGAGGCTGCCCACCGAGGGCCGGCGTCGGATGCAAGCGTTCGACCAGATCAAGCACCCCCACCTGATCGATGATCTGCCCAGTCAACGGCGTATAGAGGTGCTGCACATTGCGCACCCGCATCAGTGTTGGCTCATCCGGAGCCGTGACCTCGGTACAAACCTGTTCGAGGGCAGCGCGCAGCATCCGCGTCACGACCGCGTGCTCGCCACGATCTTTGGCACTCGCCAACAGCGCCTGGCCCAGCGCTGCGTCTTCTTCGGGGGTCGCCCCGCGCTTCATCGAACCAGCCAGCGAACTGGCGAGCACCGTACGCCCCTCCAGACTCACCAGGCGTTCGGGCGAGGCCCCCAGAAAGGTCTGACCGCCACGGGCCACCGCAAAAATAAAGGTCTCGGGATAATCACGCCGAAGCGCAGCAAGCGTCGCGGCCGGATCAAAAGGATTGGCGGTATGGGCAAGCACCTCACGGGCGAGCACCACCTTTTCGAGCTTGCCCGCACGCAGATCGGCCACAGCGTCAGCGACCATCGCTTGCCACGCCCCCGCAGGCAACGCATCACGCAGCGTCACCGCCTCACCGATGCGGGGCGCACGCCAGGCACGCCCGAGCAGATCACGCAAGCGCCGTGCCGCCGAAAGATGCAGGTTGATCGACGATGTCGAAGGCCCAACCAGGCCATTCACCGTCAGACTTGCCCGGTTGCCATCAGTGGCAAGAATTAAACGAGGGAGCAGCAGCAAGCCATCGGGATAGCCATCCCACCCACCATCGTTCGGACACAGCGGATCAAAGGTAAACCCTGCCGCCGCCATCGGCCCACTGAAGGGCAGAGCAGGATCAGCATCAATCGCCGCCGTCGCGATCAAATCACGCCATGCCTCAGCCGCCTGCGCAAAACGGCCAGGCCCACTGGCAGCAAAACTCCAGGCTGCCCCAAGCCCCGCCACCGCCAGGCCACGGGACGGCACACTCCAGAAGAGGCGATTATGGGTCACCCCGATGCCACGGGCAAAGAGCGCCAGCGGATCGCGCACCTTCACTTCAGCCGTCACACTCACCAACACTGGACGACCGAGGCGTCGCGCACGTCGCCGCGCAAGCTCAGCCTGCTCTTCCATGCTGGGCACCTTACGCAGCGCCGTTGTCGCAACACTCATCCCAAGCATAAGCACAACCACATTTCTGCACAACCGACAAAAAAAGGTAGCGATTGCTACCCTTCTTCATTATACCAAATTCCACCTTGCAGACGGACATTGCCATTCGAAACCTGCGGCCCCAAGAATCTGGCTTGTGCTGGCGAAAACGGCCAGTTTGACTGGCCGTTTTCGCCAGCACAAGCCAGGTTTTTTATGGCAACGCCCCTTCCATCTGACTCCAAGCATTCTCAAAATCTTCCGCCTCAAAGCGAATGTCGCCGATGCGAAAACCTTTGCGCCTTTGCGGCAAACCAACCGCCTTCTTTGCAAGGCATTGACCCTAGCCCTCTTCGATGGTCGAGAGCACGCGGTGGGCACGCAGGGCCAGCCAGAGGGCAAAGTGTTCTTCGGCATTGTCGAGATCCATGCCACTGATATCTTTGATGCGTTCGAGGCGATAGAGCAGCGTATTGCGATGGACATGCAACGCCCCCGAGGTGGCACGCAGGTTGCCAAGGTGATTGAAATAGGCATCCAGCGTCTTGATCAGATCGGCCCCCTGGCGCTGGTCATAGTCGGCAAGCCGGGATAGCGTCTCGCGATAGAAGGTCCAGAGTTCAGGCGTTTCACGCAGGCGTACCAGCAAACGATAGACCCCGAGGTCAGAAAAAGCCAGGACACGCCCAGGGCCAAAGAGTTGGCGCCCAAGCACCATCGCCTGTTCCGCCTCTTCGAGCGAGCGTCGCCACTCGGCAAGCGTCGCGACCGGCGTCCCCACGGCCAACAAGACCTGCGGGTAGTCAATGAGCAAGCGCTCACGCAGCTGCTCAACCAATTCACGCGGACGCGCATTCGTCGCGGTTGGCAGCATACAGAGCACGCTGCTTTCACGGCGCGAGAGCGGCGCCGGAATACCGCGACGGGTCAACTCATTCTGGATTGTCCCGCTGAGCCGGGCCAGCGCCGACGGCCCAGCATCATCGATCTTCACTAGCACGGCCATATGCGGCACCGTCAGGGTATAGCCAAGTTCCTGCCCGCGCTGTAGTGCGGCAGCGAGATCACCAGGTGGCCCACTGAGGATATTCGAAACAAAATCGCCCCGGAGGCGATCTTCGGCGGCCTGGACGGCCTGTTCTTTCGCGAGTTCAAGGGCGAGGGCTGCCGCGCCACGCTGGGCCGCCTCACGATCCCAGGTATCCAGCGCTGTCCCAGCGACCGCCAGATAGCCGGTGGGAAAATCACGTGGCCCGATCAATTCAACCCAGATCTGCTGATTGAGCATCGAGGCATCACCGGCCGCTGTGGGGCGCAACGCCTGCAACGCAACCCGCGCCGAACCACGGCCACGCTGGGCGCGCAACTCACCATTTGGCGCATAACATGCCACACTCTGACCAGTCCGTTCGGCCATGAGATCAAGCAAGCCCGGCAAACCAGCGCCAGCCAGCGAGCGTTGTGTGAGCAGATCGTACAACTGCGCCCCGCGTCGCTCGAACTGCGCTTCGTAGTCACTCACCAGACGCGTGATCTCGCGTTCAACCTCGCGCAGATCTGTCCCCTCAGGCAGTTGCAACAGGGGGAGGCGCGCCTCCTCAGCGGCCGTGACATCATCGTTGGTGATCGTGCCCAGCGCCACCACACCAGCAACCGGAATCGGGGCCTGCCCAAGTCGGCGCACCAGCACAGCCAGGCTCAAGCGGGTATCCAGGGTACGGATCGCGTCAACCGCAAGCACCGCAAGCTCACCACCACGCAATTCAGCGAAGGCAGGCAGTGTGGAACGCAACGTCGCCACCCAGGTGACCTGTCGTCCAAGTCCGGCGCTACCAGCGGAAATGGTAGTTCCCAGGGGAAGGGCGAGTCGCAATACATCGCGTACAGTAACCGAGGGCATGGGTTTACTTTATCAAGCACTTATCACATTAGCGGCTATTATACCACCGTAGCGATACAATTAAATTATTTGGGAAGGTCTCGTGATTGACAAAAACCCTAATTTATAGTATTTTAGGTATAGCTAAAATAAATTTCTGGCACGGCAAATTTGGAGGAATGAAATGCAGCCTGCGTTAGCAATTACTGATTTGACTGTTGCCTATCACGATAAGCCTGTGCTCTGGGATGTTGATCTCGAGGTGCCTGCCAGTACGCTGATGGCGATTGTTGGGCCGAATGGCGCCGGCAAGACGACGCTGATCAAGGCTGCGCTCGGTCTGGTGCGCCCCGCTGCCGGTCAGACGCTCTTTTATGGCCGTCCGTATCGCGAGCAACGGCGCCTGGTAGGGTATGTTCCTCAGCGCGGCAGCGTCGATTGGGATTTCCCGACGAGTGTGCTCGATGTGGTGATGATGGGGCGCTATGGAAGCCTGGGTTGGTTCCGTCGTCCCGGCAAGGCCGAACGCCAGCACGCGCTGGCCGCACTCGAGAAGGTGCGCATGGCCGATTTTGCCACCCGTCAGATCAGCCAACTCTCGGGCGGGCAACAGCAACGGGTCTTTCTCGCCCGTGCCCTGGTTCAGGATGCGCAAATCTATTTTATGGACGAACCCTTTCAGGGGGTTGATGCGGTCACCGAGCGTGCCATCATCGATCTGCTGCGCGATCTGCGCGCCAATGGCAAGACGGTGATCGTCGTTCACCACGATCTCCAGACCGTGCCCGAGTATTTTGATCAGGTCTGTCTGATCAATGTGCGCCGCATCGCCAGTGGCCCGGTGGCCGAGGTCTTTACCGAAGCCAACCTCCGCGCTACCTATGGCGGGCGCATTGCGTTCCTTGGGCATGCCGAAGATGACGAAGCCACACCGAGCCGCACCGAAGGGATGCTGAAAGGAGTGGCCGACTGATGGAACTCTTTGCTGATTATACGCTGCGCATGGTGGCCCTCGGGTCGGCTATGCTTGGCATCGTCAGCGGGGTGCTCGGCTGCTTTGCCGTGCTGCGCCGCCAGGCGCTGCTCGGCGATGCGATGTCCCATGCGGCCCTCCCCGGCATTGTGGTGGCCTTTCTGCTGACTGGGCAACGCGATCCGCTTATTTTGATGCTCGGGGCCGCGGGCTCTGCCTGGCTCGCCGCCCTCTTGTTGATGAGTGTGACCCGTACCACGCGGGTAAAAGAAGATAGTAGCCTCGCCCTGATCCTGGCCGTCTTTTTTGGGACTGGTCTCGTACTGCTCTCGTGGTTGCAACAGCGCCCCGATGCGGCCCAAGCCGGGTTGCGCAGTTTCCTCTTTGGGCAGGCCGCCGCCATGGTCGCCCGTGATGTCCAGGTGATGGTCGCCCTCGGTGTGCCAACCCTGGTGCTCGTTGCGCTCTTCTGGAAACAGTTCAAGGTGCTCACCTTTGACCCTGAATATGCCGCTAGCCTTGGCTTGCCGGTGCGTGGCTTGAGCGTGCTGCTGACCTCGTTGATCATTGTCGCGATTGTGCTCGGTCTCCAGACAGTCGGGGTTGTGCTGATGAGTGCGATGCTCGTCGCCCCAGCAGCCGCCGCGCGCCAGTGGACCGACCGCCTCGGCGTGATGATTGTGCTGGCGGGGCTGTTTGGAGCAAGCGCCGGCGTTGTTGGGGCACTGATCAGTGCCACCGCACGTGGGCTCGCCACCGGGCCAACCATTGTGCTCTGTCTCGGGGTGCTCACCCTGGTCTCGTTTCTTTTCGCACCCAACCGGGGGCTGATCTGGCGCTACACCCGCCAGGCCGTGCCCCAGGTTTAGTAGATAGCGAGGTGCCACGATGTCGTCAACAATGGAAGTGCAACTCATTGCAATCGTGGTCGCTGCTGCCTGTGCCTTGCCGGGAGTCTTCCTCGTCTTGCGCCGGATGGCGATGATGAGCGATGCGATTAGCCATACGGTTTTGCTTGGCATTGTGCTTGGCTATTTTGTGACCCGCGATCTCGCTTCGCCGTTGCTCTTTGTCGGTGCGGTCGCAACCGGGGTCTTGACGGTCAGTCTCGTTGAGATGTTGACCCGTACCAATCTGATCAAAGAAGATGCCGCCATTGGCCTCGTCTTTCCGGTGCTCTTTAGCATTGCGGTGATCCTGATTTCACGCTACGCCGGCAATGTCCATCTCGATACTGATGCGGTCTTGCTTGGCGAATTGGCGTTTGCGCCGTTTGATCGCATCACCTGGGGCTGGCTCGATCTGCCCCGCGCCTTGCTGATCGGCAGCATCACGCTCGTGCTCAACCTGTTGCTAATTGTGCTCTTGTACAAAGAGCTCAAGCTCGCAACGTTTGATGTTGGCCTCGCGGCAACGCTCGGGTTCAGCCCGGTGCTCGTGCATTACGGCTTGATGACCGTCGTCTCGATTACGGCAGTTGGCGCTTTTGATGCAGTTGGCTCGATCCTTGTCGTTGCGCTGATGGTTGCCCCTCCTGCGGCGGCCTATCTCTTGACCGATCGCTTGTCACGCATGCTTGGCTTGAGTGTCGTCATTGCCGTGCTCAGTGCCGTGCTTGGCTACTGGTTTGCTCGCTGGTTCAATGTCGCGATTGCCGGTTCGATGGCAATGATGACCGGGGTTGCTTTTCTGCTGGCCTTCCTCTTTGCGCCGGCCCGAGGCATCGTGGCGCTTGGGGTGCGGCGTTCGCGTCAGCGCTGGGAATTTGCCCAGCAGATGCTGACGCTCCACCTGCTCAACCACGAAGGTACCGCCGAGGCCGACGACGAGTGCAGCCGCAACCACCTGAGCCACCATCTTCGCTGGCAGCCACGCTTCGCCGCGACCGTGATTCGCCTCGCCGAACAGGGGGGCCTGATCCAGTGCGATGGCATGCGCCTGATGCTCACCGACCAGGGCCGTCGCCTTGCCCAGGAGGCGAGTCTCCGCTAAGGGAGGGCAAGCTCTCCCTCACCATACTCAACCTCGATATTGAGCAGATAAAGTTGCCCCGCAAAGGTTTCGCTATTGGCCGCATTGCCCCGTAACAAGAAGAATGACCAGAGGGAGTTGTTGGCAAGGTTGCTGTCGGTCAGGGTAAAACTCTGGCTGTAGATGCGGTACCACGACGGGCCACTCGGGAAGGTCAGCAGGCTATCGGCATCCCGTGTTCCCGGGTTGGTCAGCCATTCCCCCGAACCGGGCGTGTAGGTATTGAGCTTGAGCCGCCAATTGACCGCCCCGGCCCCGTTGCCGCCTAGCGCAAAGAAGACCCGCACCGTCACCGGCGAGGTACCGTCCCAATCCGCCGGACGCGCTAGATAGAACCCGGCTTCGTCACTCACATTGGCCGCCCACCGCAACGCTAGGTCGTTGTCCATCACCAGATTGGTCGAGTCGAGATCGCGGATCAATGCGGCCGGGCTGATGCTCACCGTACGGGTCTGGCTACTGGCCGTTGTTCCCGTTCCTGTGGCTGCCGGGGTCACGATCTGGCGAGGCGTCAGCACGGTGTAGCTACTGCTGCCGTGCTGACGCACCGCCACTTCAACATAGACTGGCTGGTCGCGTGCGGGCAGGCTCAGCGGGGCGGTAAAGCGTCCGTCAACCACCGTTACATCAGGCACAGCCAGCGCTTCACCTATCGGCTGCCCATCAGTTGCAGCATCAAAGAGCGTGATCAAGAAATCGTACTGGCCGTGCGCAGAGGAGCCACCATCCTCAAGATAGCCCTCGTAGATGATGCTCGGGTGAGCGGTGGCCGACTCGACCGTAACCGGCCTTTGGAGCCACCCGACCCACACGGCGACGATGGCGAGGCCAATGAGTCCAAGGAATGCTAGACGGCGTACCATAGCAATAACTCCCTTCTAAGAGAAGGATTGAGAAGATAGCAAAGAGGAAATAGCCACGTGCCTCAACAAGCGTCAACGCCGAGCGATCGGCAGATAGACAACATACGATGGTGGATTGCGCAGGTAGGAAACCTCGACATTGAGCAGATAAAGTTGCCCCGCAAAGGTTTCGCTATTGGTCGCATTGCCCCGTAACAAGAAGAATGACCAGAGTGGTGCGTCGGCGAGGTTGCTGTCGGACAGGGTGAAACTCTGGCTGTAGATGCGGTACCACGACGGGCCACTCGGGAAGGTCAACAGGCTATCGGCATCCCGTGTTCCCGGATTGGTCAGCCATTCACCCGAGTTGGGCGTGTAAGTGTTGAGCTTGAGCCGCCAGTTGACCGCCCCGGCCCCGTTGCCGCCTAGCGCAAAGAAGACCCGCACCGTCACCGGCGAAGTGCCGTCCCAATCCGCCGGACGCGCCAGGTAGAACCCGGCTTCGTCACTCACATTCGCCGCCCACCGCAGCGCCAGGTCGTTGTCCATCACTACATTGGTCGAGTCAACATCACGAATAAACGCCGCCGGACTGACGCTGACACTGCGCGTAAGCACGCCCGTCTGCGCAACGATTGGCATACGACCCGTCGTAATTCTCGACCACCCGAGGCGCAATGGTGGCGCAAAGCGCACAGAACGTGACCGCAGACCACCCTGGAGTTGGTACGTTCCACCACTCATCGAGGCTTGAGGGGGTGCATCGTTGTACGCCGAAAAGGCGCGCCCGGGCTGCATAAGCCTGAATGTACCAAGCACTATCGCCAAACCGATCAAAACCAGCCCGAAAAAGAATAACTGTTGAGGAGGGATCCCCATGCGCCGAAACAGCGGCTCTCGTTTTTCCATATGCGCACTCCTGAGGAACTGGCGCAAACCGATACGCACCGGGGCAAGGTGAGTATAGCATATCAGTCTGCGCTAGCATATTCAGCAATTGCCAACATTCCCGCGGGGTGGTACCATACCAGGACAGTCACGCTGTACCATTGCTCATGGCGACCCGAGGTAGCCCTATGGCCTTTGCTGGTTTTTCGACCGATACGCTCGTGAGCCTGCCGCCTGAACTCTTTAGCGAGGTCATTCCGAATATTACGCTGCCAAGTGAACTCAAGGTGACACTCCATATCTTCTATCGGCTGAGTCGGCAGCGGGTTACACCGCGGCGTGTTAGCTGGGACGAACTCCACAGCGATGTCTTGCTGCGCCGTTCGCTCCGGAGTGTCAGCAAACTGCGTCCGTTCGATGATTTGCTTAGCGAAGGATTGGGGGCTGCCGTGCGCCGGGGCACGCTGTTGCACCTGGCGCTCCCTGTTGAAGAGCGGGTGCATAATTGGTATCTAGTGCATACCACGCTCAACCGTACCTGGGTTGAACGCCTCACCAACGCACGCACGGTGCTCGCCCCGACAAGTGAACTGCCCGAACGCCCGTCGGTGATCGGGCTCTACGAGCAAAATATTGGCCTGGTCACCCCGATGCTGATTGATGAACTACGCGAAGCCGAAGAGCGTTACCCCCGTGAGTGGATCGAAGAAGCCATGCGCGAGGCGGTACGCTCGAATGCACGCTCGTGGCGCTATATTCGTAAAGTGCTGGAGAGGTGGGCAGCCAATGGACGACAAGATGCGGCGGATCGCGCCGAACGACCTATCGATATCGAGAAATATACCAGCGGCGAGTTCGATGGACTCTTCCGCCGCGGCAGCGATGAATCCGATCTCTGAGCAAGCTCCCGATGAGCCTGAAGAGGTCTGCCCTCGCTGCAAAGGGGCAGGCTATTATTTGCTTGATGTTCCCTTTGGGCATCCCGAGTTTGGGCAGTTGATTACCTGCCACTGTCGCGCCGCCGAAAAACAACAACTCCGCCGTCAGCGTTTGCTCGAAATAAGCAACCTCGGGCCGTTTAGCGGCAAGACGTTCGAGAACCTTGATGCTGGCGTGCCAGGCCTTGCGCGCGCCTATGCCCGCGCACGCAAGTTTGCCGAGCAACCTACAGGCTGGTTAATCTTTTTTGGTGGCTACGGCTGTGGCAAAACCCATCTCGCCGCGGCCATTGCGAATGAAATCCTGCGCAACCATTTTTTGACGATCCTCTTTACGGTGGTTCCCGATCTGCTTGACCATCTCCGCAGCACGTTTGGGCCAAGCTCAGAAATTGCCTACGACGAACGGGTCGAGCAAGTGCGCAATGCCGATGTCTTGATCCTTGATGACCTGGGCACCGAAAATGCAACCCCCTGGGCCCGCGAGAAGTTGTTCCAGATCTTCAATCACCGTTATAATTATGGCCTGCCAACCGTGATCACGAGCAACCGTGAGCCAAAGGAGATCGATCCGCGTATCTTTTCCCGGATGAGCGACCGTGAATTGTGTGATGAGATCATTATGATTGATGCCGGTGATTATCGGCGCCTCGCCCCAACTCAGCGCTTTGAACAGCGGAAACAGGATCACCTACGCCGTATGGGGCGTACCCCTTCAGAACGTGGCCCGCGCAAGACCTGAACATGAATTGCCTGGTAATAGTCTGATGCTACAATTGAGGCATGCAGATGGGACGGAGTAAAGCGTTATGCAAAACCATTTCTTGTCGGCGGCAGATTTGAGTCGTGATGAGGCCGAGACATTGCTGGAACGAGCAACTGAACTTAAGGCTGAATGGCATGCAGGTGCCACCTCGGGGATACACGCAACCTGGCCCCTGAAGGGCAAGACCCTCGCCCTGGTCTTTGAGAAGCCCTCCCTACGTACGCGCGTGGCGTTTGAAGCAGGGATGACCCAACTTGGCGGCAATGGCTCGTATCTGTCGGCAAATGATATTGATATGGGAGGGCGTGAAAGTGTGCCCGATGTGGCGCGGAACCTGAGTCGCTGGGTGCAGGCGATTGCCGCCCGGGTCTTCAAACACACAACCGTCGAAACCCTCGCTCGCCACGCCGATGTCCCGGTGATCAACGCCCTCTCGGATCGCGAGCATCCCTGCCAGGCCCTCGCCGATCTGTTGACCTTGCGCGAGCGCTTCGGGCGCCTCCAGGGCTTGCAGTTGAGTTATCTCGGTGATGGCAATAATGTCTGCCATTCGCTGATGCTGCTCGGGGCGACCCTCGGGGTCAGTGTGCGCGTTGGGTGCCCGGTGGATTATCAACCTGACCCCGATATCCTCGCCCACGCCGAACTTCTCGCCGCCAACAACGAGGCAACGATTACGGTGACGGCCTCACCCGTTGAGGCGGTTGAAGGGGCTCA
The DNA here is from genome assembly GCF_002532075.1 of Candidatus Chloroploca asiatica. GTDB lineage: Bacteria > Chloroflexota > Chloroflexia > Chloroflexales > Chloroflexaceae > Chloroploca > Chloroploca asiatica. The sequence continues at coordinate 35,931 of NZ_LYXE01000075.1, forward strand.
TGCGATCTATACCGACGTCTGGGCTTCGATGGGCCAGGAACACGAAGTCGCCCGCCGCCGCCCGGTCTTTGCCCCCTATCAAGTCAATGCCGCGCTGATGGCATATGCCGATCCTGCCGCCATCTTTATGCACTGTCTCCCTGTCCACCGTGGTGAGGAAGTCAGCACTGAGATTATTGATGGCCCCCAGTCGGTTGTCTTTGATCAGGCCGAGAACCGTCTGCATGTACAAAAAGCCCTGATCCTGACGCTTCTTAAGTTGTGACATGGATCGTGCCACACGGCACAGTGCATGATGCAAAAGTGAATGATGACCTATGGCAGGAAATCGCGCAATCTTTGATCGGGCCATGGAGCAGAGTCGTGAAGCGGCCCGCCTCAACAAATGGGACGAGGCGCTCAAGGCCATTATCCGGGCCCTACAAGAGTTCCCCAACGATACCGATGCCCGGATCAGTGCGGCCGTGGCGCTCTTTCATGCCAATAAACTCGACCGAGCCCTGCAACTCTTCGAGGATCTGCGTGCGGCGGATCGGCAAAATCCGTTCTTTCTGAGCTATATCGCACGAGCTCAGGCCCGCCAGGGCGATAGCAAGGCTGTTGAGAGCTATCGCGAACTGGCCGAGTTGCACCTGACACAGCAACATCCTATGCAGGCGATTGAGGCCCTCCGCGAATTGTTGCGGCTCAAACCGGCTGCCTCCGCCCAGCGCGCCCAACTCGCGCACCTGTATGAAGAGGCTGGCGGCATCCGGGAAGCCGCAGCGGAACATTTGACGCTTGCGCGTGAACTCCTTGAGCAACAGCAATTAGATCTGGCCGCCGAAGCCGCCGAAACGGTCTTGCGCCTTGACCCGCAGAGCCGCGAGGCCCGCGATCTGATTGTGACGATCCGTGACGCAATGGCCCGTTCGGCCGGGCTTGAAGCAAAGCCCGGCGCAGAACCAGGTGGGGGCCAGGCGGCCCCCACCCCTGAAGCACGTCGTAGTCGGAGCGGGGTGACCGGCATCCTGCGTACCCAACAGTTTTCGATCGAGAAACTTGTCGAGCAAGCCCAGAAAAAGCAAGAGGCAGGCGCCATCGATGAGGCGGCCAGGCTCTATGAAGAGGCCCTTGCCGCCGGGCTCTCGCGGGCCGATGTGCTCTATTCGCTGGGCCTGATCTATCAAGAACGAGGCGATCACCGCTTGGCGACCAATGTGCTGACGCGGGCCGCCGCCGATCCCGAATATGCGCTTTCTGCCCACTTTGCCCTTGGACAGAGCTACAGTGAGCTCGGACAGTTGCCGCAGGCGGCCCAGGAATTTGAACAGACGATCCAGCTCGTCGATCTCGAGACCATCGGACGCAACGAGGCCGATGATCTGATCGAGATGTATCAGAACGCCGCGACAATCTATGAGCAGATCGGCGATCTGGCCCATGCAGCGGCGCTCTATGATACGCTGGCCGGTTTTCTCGAGAGCAAGCGCTGGGGCCGCGAACGTGCGGCCGAGTTCAAGCAACGCTCGAAAGCGCTCACTGACCGCAATATGTTCGCCAAGTTGCGCTCGATCAATACCGGTGCGCTCACACCTCAAGGGGAAGCCGAACCGGCCCAGGTTGACACCACCACCAGTTCGGAGGTATGGGGCAAGATCCGCCCCATTACCGATTTCTTGCGCGGCGGCAAAACACCAACGACCGGTGCGCTGACCAACCGTGCAAGTACCCCAACCATTCCCGAGCCGATGATCGCGCTCGAAAACATGCCTATAGGGGATGCTCCCGATGCTGCGCCCCTCACGCCCCTTGATACCAGTGAACTCGACGCTGAAGCAGCAGGTTGGGTTGAGTTGAGTAGCAAGTATCTGGAACAGGGGTTGATCGAAGCCGCCCTCGATGCCTGCCACGAGACAATCCGCGTCGCGATGGATTATCTGCCCATCCATCTGCGTATGGGTGAAATCTATGAACGCCAGGGACGTCCCGAAGAAGCCCTGACCAAGTATCAGTTATTGATCGATACCTATGAGGTGCGCAGAGAGGCCCATAAGTCGATTGATGTCTATTATCGGATGCTTGACCTCGCACCCGATACGCTTAATGTGCGCCTGCGCCTCGCGGAAACGCTGCGCGACGCGGGGCGCATCGAAGAGGCTGTCAGCCAGTTTTTGCAGGTAGCCGGGACCTATTTTCGTCTCGGACAGAGCAATAAGGCCCTGGAAGAATATCGAAGTTTGCTCCAACTCGCCCCCAAACACCGCGAAGTGCATGCCCACTATGGGCTGACCTTGCTGAAACTGGGCCGCTACGACGCCGCCCTTGATGCCTTCCGACGTGCGCTTGAACTGGGACAAGCTGATGACCCAGTCGCCGTCGCTCGCCTCAATGTCACCCTGGCCTTGATGGGCGAACATCCCGCTGCCGTCTGGGATTCGCTCGCAACAGTGCTCGATCTGCTCAAGCAACATCCCGGTGAGTTTAGCGCAGTCCAGGCCGAGTATCGCGGGATTCTGTTGAGCGCCGACCATGCGATCGTCCACTATATTCTTGCCGTGACGCAACAACAGTCCGGGCAACACACCTCAGCGCTGCTCGAACTCGAACAGGCCGAGGCGTTGCTTGCCGATGAAGCAGCGATGCTCTTGCCGCCCGTCTTGGTTTACCAAGCGGCCGCGAATAGCCATTTTGCCCTGGGCAATGCCGAGGCCGCCTTGGCACAGTTGCGCCAGGGGTTGGCCGTCAGCGATCAGCCGATGATCGATCCAGGGGTCAAGCATACCTTTGCCGTCCCCTTGAGCAAAGGCGATCTGATCCGCCGGATGGCCGAAGCCTATGCGGCGTCAGATGATATCGCCGGGGCCGAAAAGGCGCTGCTTGAAGCCCGTCAACTGTTACCCTATGACCGCGCCATCTATACCAAACTCGCCGATGTCTACTTCCGCCAGGGCAAACTCCCCGAGGCTCTGGCCCAACTGGAAGATCTGGCGACCCATTATGAAGAACGCCAACAACTCGATCGGGCGATCGAAGTCCTTGAGTATGCCCTCAAACTCGCCCCCAACCATATCGCGATCCGTGGACGCGTTGCCCGCATCCAGTTGCGACGGGGCTACCTCGATAAAGGCGTCGATGGCCTCGTGCGCCTCGCCGAATTGCAACGCCGCGCCGGGCAACTCAAAGATGCGGTGGCTTCCCTGCAAGAGGCGGCGCAGGTTCACTGGACACTCAGCAATCACGATAAGGCCCGCGAGGTTTATAACAAGATTGTCCAGATTGCCCCCACCGATATCGAGGCTCGTCAGTGGCTCGCCTTGATGTACACACTGATGCGCCGCCCCGACGAGGCGATTGCCGAAAAGAAGCAGATCGCACGCATTTTCGCCCAGCAGCAAGATTATGAAAATGCGATTGCTGAGTTGCATCAAATTATTGCCCTCGACCAGACTGATGTCGAAGCATACTATATGCTCGGCGATATGCTGATGCGTCGTGAAGAGTATGCCCAGGCATTGCAACTCTATGCGCGCTTGATCAAGATGGAGGGCGTAGACCAGGCGCGGGTTGAGGCGTTGATCAATGCCGCAAATCGGATGATGCAACAACGCAAGCAGCAAGTGCGTTCATGATGATCGCAACGTATGACAAACTGAGATTTGTCTGTAGCGTGGGTGAAGCTTGCCATTTCTGGGTTCAGTTGAGTTGACAGGGTTGCTGTGGCACGTTACCCTAATAATACTGGTAGAGACTTCAGGTAAGACGCTATGGACTTCTCTCGTCTGTGGGCGCGGCTTAATCCACTCACCTCGCCCTATGCCATTCTTGATATTCTGATCGTCGCCATGCTGATCTTCTGGCTGCTCGGGATCATTCGTGGTACTCGAGCAGTGCAGTTGTTGCGCGGGGTCGGGATTCTGCTGACCCTCGCTTTGATTGTCGGAACCGTCACACGGGATCAACTCCAGACCCTGGCATGGCTCTTGAATACGATTATTGCTCCAGCTCTAATCGTTGGTGTCCCAATCCTCTTCCAACCCGAGCTCCGCCGTGCCCTCGAAAGCCTGGGGCGCTCGAGTGAGTTCCTGAGCCGACCGCTCGCTGGGATCAATCGCTCAGAGATCCTCGATACAATCGGCACGATCGCTCGTACCGCGCAGCAGCTCTCGCAACAGGGGGTGGGGGCTTTGATTGTGATTGAACGGTCAACTCAGTTGCAAGAATATGCTGATCGCGGGGTCATTATCGACTCGCGGGTCTCGCTGCCCCTCCTGATGAATATCTTCTATCCCAATTCGCCCCTCCACGATATGGCCGTCATTGTGCGCGGCAATCGCATTCTCGCCGCGAATGTGGTCTTGCCCCTGAGTGAGGATATTACTGGTCCGCGCCGCTATGGCACACGCCACCGCGCCGCCAAGGGGATCAGTGAACAGTCTGATGCCCTCGCCATCGTTGTCTCAGAAGAGACCGGGGCGATTTCACTTGTCCAGGACGGCCGTATGGCAAGCTATTTGACTGAAGCCCGTCTGCGCACCATGCTGGCTGGTCTGTTGCGCGTGGCCCAGGATGAGGCAACCTCATGAAGACTAGCCATCGGCAGGCGACGCGCTTATGACACCGGTGCGCACTACGTTGATGCGTCTCGCTCTGGCCCTCAGTTTGAGTTTTGCACTCTGGGCTTTTGTCTCGTTTAGCGAAAACCCTGAAGAACGTGTCACCTTTCCCGAAGTGCAATTGCAGGCCATTGGCCTCGGTGATGAACTAGTGCTTGTCGATAGCAACAGTATGCCGACCCAGTCCTTGCCCCTGGTTCAGATTACCCTTAGTACCGACCGCCAACAATTGGCGAACCTCCGCCCGGTGGATGTTCGGGCAGTGCTGGATCTTACCGGCCTTGGGCCTGGTGAACACCTCGTGCCAGTCAATGTGCAACCTACCCGCAGCAATGTTTCGTTTCGCACCGTTGCTGATGGCGTCGAACCTTCGGTCGTGCCGATCCGCCTGGAACAGATCAGTAGCCGTACGGTGCCGATCCGGATCGATCTGCTCGGCAGTCTGCCCTTTAGTTTTGAACGAGGCGAGCCAAAAATAAGCTCCGGTGGGGGGCCAATCACGACCGTCCAGGTGATTGGCCCGCTCAGCCGCATTGAACGCGTCGAAGAAGCGCGCACCATCGCCAATATTGCCCAGTTGCGGGCGACTTATTTGGGGCCGCTGACCCTGACCGCCGTTGATCGCGGGGGGGTTGCGATCGACGGCGTGCGCCTTGATCCCGGGATTGTGACCGTCGAGATCCCGATCAATCCGGTCGTCGGCCTTAAACTCGTGCCCGTGGTGCCAACCATCGATGGACAACCTGCGCCCGGTTATGCGGTGCGCAATGTGATCATCTCACCACCGTTGATCACGCTGGCTGGCAGTTCGGGACCGCTCGATGCGATTGATGTGTTGGCAACGCAGCGAATGAGTATTGAGGGGGCCAGTCAGACGGTGGTCTCGATTGTTGCCCTGATCTTCCCCGACGGTACCTCTGCCCGTGAGGGTGAACCGGAACAGGTGCAGGTCACTGTCCAGATCGCGCCGATCGAGCGGCCTTTCCAGGTCGAACTGCCCGTGCAGGTGACCACCACTGGCCTCGGGCCGGGCCTGAATGCGAGCCTCAATCCGGCTGTCGTGACGGTACAGGCTTCGGGGAGCAACGCCGCGCTGAATGATCTCGCCAATCGCCCCCTGGCCGCAACCGTCGATCTGAGTGGGCTAGAGGCAGGGAGCTATGTCCTTGAGGTGCGACTGAACCTCCCGTCGGGGATTACCCTCAATGGCGCGCTGCCTACCGTGCAGGTTACCCTCCGCCCTCAGGTGATCCCGCCAACTGCAACGGTGCCGGTACCAACGCCTGGCGAGACAGCCACCCCTGTGACCGAATCTGGGCAAACAGCCACGCCAACTGACCCCAATCCTCCCGGTCAAGAACCAACCGTGTCACCCGAACCAGCGCCGACTACCGAGCCAACCCCAACGCCATAAGTAGTCTGTGAACACGTACGCGCATAGCACATTTTGCTTAAACCTTCGGTGTATGGTATCATCTCGCAAAGACACCCCAAAGAACAAGAGCAAGCCTATATACGTTTTGCATGCATGCGTCCGTAGGGGTGATCTACCTTGATTTTCTGTCTTACGACTCCACCGGTCGAATGGCCTGCCGAAGGAGCCTTACCGTGAGTGTACAACTCGGAACTGTGGAACGTCCGCTTCGAGTCGCGATTGTCGGTGCCGGTCCCGCTGGTTTTTACGCCGCAGAAGCGCTGCTTAAGCAGAAAGATCTCGTCTGCCAGATTGATTTTATCAATCGCCTGCCGACTCCATATGGCCTGGTGCGCGAAGGGGTTGCACCTGATCATCAGTCGATCAAGGCCGTAACCCGCATCTACGACAAACTCGCTGCGTTGCCCAATGTCCGTTATTTTGGGAATGTGACGTTTGGCCGCGATCTCTCCCATCAGGAACTGAAGGCCCATTACGATCAGATCATCTATGCAGTTGGGGCTCAGTCTGACCGCAAGATGGGCGTGCCCGGCGAGGAGTTTCTCGGTAGTCTGCCCGCGACGATCTTTGTTGGTTGGTATAACGGCCATCCCGATTATAGCGACCGCCATTTTGATCTGAGCCACGAGCGGGTAGTGGTGGTGGGCAATGGCAATGTTGCGATGGATGTGACGCGTATCCTCGCCAGCAATCCCGATGAACTCGCAAAAACCGATATGGCCGATTATGCGCTTGGCGTGCTGCGCACAAGCCAGGTGCGCGAAGTCGTCGTGCTTGGTCGCCGTGGTCCCGCCCAGGCCGCCTTTACCAATCCTGAGTTGAAGGAGTTTGGTGAACTCGAGGGTGTTGATGTGATTGTCGATCCCGCTGACCTCGAGCTCGATCCGCTCAGTGAGCAGAGTCTGGCCGAAGATAAGACAGCCACCAAAAATGTTGATATGCTGCGTGCCTATGCCGCTCGTGGCGCAACTGGTGCACCAAAACGCATTGTGATGCGCTTCCTCGCCTCACCGGTCGAGGTGCTCGGTGAGGATGGCAAGGTGGTTGGGGTCAAGATTGAACGCAATAAGCTGGTGCAGGCTGCGGATGGTACGCAGCGGCCCCGCGGCACCGGTCAGTACGAGACCCTCGCTTGCGGGATGATCCTGCGCTCGGTGGGCTATCGTGGCGTCAGGTTGCCCGGGGTGCCTTTTGATGAGACGAGTGGAACGATCCCCAATGTGGCCGGGCGCGTGGTGCGCACACGCAGCGATGAGGTTGTCCCTGGTGAATATGTAGTCGGCTGGGCTAAACGTGGGCCGTCGGGCATTATCGGGACGAATAAGCCCGATGCTGCGGCAACCGTGGCGATGATGATCGAGGATTTGCCTACGCTCACCCCGGCACCCGGTGATGGCGCCGTCGAGAAGATCCTCGAAAGTCACGGTGTGCATTATATTACGTTTGCCGATTGGAAGATCCTTGATGCTCACGAGGCGCGTCGCGGCGTTGAACAGAGCCGCCCTCGCGTCAAAGAGACCAATGTGGATCGTATGATGGCGGTTATTCAGGAAGGCCGCAAGGGTTAGTCACACGTGCGTATTGCCATGCTCGCCCCATTCGGGGTGCGCCCCAAAGGAACCTTGCTGGCGCGAATGTTACCACTCGCACGCGCACTCGTGCGGCGTGGGCACGTGGTTACGCTTGTCGCACCACCCGTGCATAATCCCGAAGATGCCGGGACACGGGTGGTGCTCGATGGGGTAACGGTGATCCATACCCCCCTGCCAACGTCGCCTGGTGCCGTCACTATTCTTGAACAGAGTGCCTCGTTGTTGCGGATTGCGCTTGATAGCCACCCGCACCTGTTGCACCTCTGTAAACCCAAGGGCTATAGCGGTCTCGCGGCCCTCGCTTCCCGTGCCCTCTCACCCCGGGTGCCCCTGGTGGTCGATAGCGATGACTGGGAAGGCTGGGGCGGCTGGAATGAGTTGCTGCCCTATCCTTCCAGCGCTCGCTGGCTCTTTGCCTGGCAAGAACGCGATTTGCCCCGCCGTGCTGCAGCGGTGACGGTGGCGAGCCGTACCCTCGAAAGCCTCGTCTGGTCGATGGGGGTGCCACCCGAGCGTGTCTTCTATTTGCCCAATGGCATTGAGCCCGCTCTCTTTGATCATGATGAGGCAGACGAGTGGCACGACCACCTGCCCCTCTTTCCCCTTGATGAGCCAGACTTGTTGCCTGCCTATCAACCCTATCCTACCCTGCTGCTCTATACGCGCTTCTGGGAAATCGATCTGCACGAGTTGGTGGCCGCCCTGGTGACGATCTATACCGCACGGCCTGGCGTACGCTTGATTGTGATTGGGCGGGGCGAGAACGGGGAAGAACAGGATCTGCTCGCCTGGGCTAACCGAGCTGGCTTTGCGCCAATGCTTGACTATCGTGGGTGGCTCGATCCCGCCCTCATCCCTGAGGTGATCGCCGAGGCCACCATTGCGCTTGTGCCAACACGTGATACGCTGATCAATCGCGCCCGCTGCTCGGCCAAGTTGCTTGAATTGATGGGCTTTGGCCTCGCGGTCATCGCGAGTGATGTCGGTGAGGCCCGCAATATGCTGATCCACGAAACGAGTGGCTTGCTGGTGCCGCCTGGTAATCCTGCCGCCCTCGCCGCAGCAACGCTGCGCCTCATTGATGATGAGATCCTGCGCATGCGCCTCGCCGATAACGCGCAGATCGCGGCAACTGAGTATAGCTGGGATCGCCTCGTGGTGATCGCTGAACAGGCCTATGCGGTCGCAATGCGAGATCTGTGATGTTCGACTGGCTCTTTGGCTCACGTAAACAGGCTCAACGCCACGACCAGGGCGTGCTCCAGGGTCCACCAGCAACCGTAGATCCAATCACGCTGCGGGTCAGCCTGATTACCCACGCGCCCATCCTGGAAGCCCGTGGCGGGCTTCGCCTCTACGAGTATTTCAACTGGCACAATCCCTTGGCGCTTGCCCAAGCGTACGCCGCTGATCTGCGCACGGCCTCGGGTGGCATCGCACGCTACGACATTGTCGAACATCAGGTTGTTGATGGCTATCCCGTCAAACGCGATGGGTTTGCCTACGACGATGCAACCTATCTCCGGGCGATGGCTCGCCAGCAGAGCTTTCATCAGCCCGATGCCGTCGACTATGAGCGCTTGATCGCGACGTTCGATCTCAAGCGCAAAGTGCTCAGTGGTGCGATTGACGAAGTCTGGCTGATGGGCTTTCCCTATGCTGGCTATTACGAAAGCCAGATGGTGGGGGCCGGGGCGATCTGGTGCAACTCGCCACCGCTGGCCTCGCCCGATCTCTGCCCACGACGCTTCGTTATCATGGGCTTCAATTATGAACGCGGCGTTGATTGTATGCTCGAAAATTTCGGCCATCGGGTCGAGTCGATCATGAGCCACATCTACCGCAACCATCAGGGCGAACGCAACCTCTGGGAGCGCTACATTCGTTATGAGCTACGTCACCCTGGACGCGCCGAGTGTGGCAATGTTCATTTTGCCCCTAATAGCACCCGCGATTACGAGTGGGGCAATGCACGCCCGGTGCTGTCGCGCGCCGATACCTGGTACAATTTCCCCGACCTCAGTGGTTCACCACGGATGATGAATGCGCAAGACTGGGGCAACGGCGATATGCGCTTGCATCACCTCTGGTGGCTCGATCATCTACCCCGTGGCGCTGGGGCAACCGATGGGGTGCAAAACAACTGGTGGTGGTATGTGTTGTGCCCTGATCGGGCGTTCTAAGCGGGCCTGCGGCCCGCTTAGAACGCCCGATCAGGGCGAGTCTGGGGAGCCTGCGGCCCTGAACTCAATCTCTTCAACGAGTCGCCATGAAGTTGGTATAATAGATCAGTGTGACGTGACGTATGGCAAAACATTAGGAGGTTCTTGCATGTCGGATAAGAAGATCAGTGAGGGCGAGGCAGTCAAGACAGATGGGGCCGTGAGCTTTATGACGAAGCTTGGTTCGATTGCGAGCCTCGATCCTGAGCTGGTCAAGAAATTGAATAGCCTCGATATCATGACCAATGTCGCTCTGCTCGAACGCGGTGCGCAACCCGAGGGCCGCGATGAGATCGCGGCGAGTGCTGGCATTGATCAGGTTGAACTGCTCAAAGCGCTCTATTTGATGGATCTCGAACGGGTAAATGGCGTGTCGTGGACCAATGCGACGCTGCTGACCGCCGCCGGAGTCACGACGGTGCCTGATCTGGCCTTCCGCAATGCCGAGGATCTGTTGCCCCAGTTGAAACAGGCCAATACAGAACTGGGCTTGCTTAAACGCTCCCCTACCCCCAAGGTGGTCAAAGGCTGGATCGAACACGCACGTGAGTTGTCCCAGGTGCTCTTTTTTGGCGGGAACGCTGAAGTCTATTAGGGCCAGTTTGACGCAAAGGCGCAAAGACGCAAAGGGTTTTGAGCTAGCTGCATGCGCAGCTTTGCGCCTTTGCGCCTTTGCGTCAAAGCATCCTACGAATGACGCTCAACAGATGCGCGGCAATTGCTCGCCACTCAACATGTCAACACTGCGCAGGCCTCCGATGCGTGAACGCATCACGACGCTGCCTGGATGCTCACTCGTCACCTGGCCAATCATGGCCGCCTGCGCTCCCAGCGGGTGCCGACGCAGGGCTTCGAGGGCCAGGGTGGCGTAATCTGCCGCAACAATCACCAGGCATTTGCCTTCGTTAGCGACGTAGAGCGGGTCAAACCCGAGGATTTCACAGGCGCCACGCACCGCTTCATCAAGCGGAAGGTTCTTCTCTTCAAGCAGGATGCCAACCCGCGCCGCCTGTGCAATCTCGTTGAGCGCCGAGGCGACGCCGCCGCGCGTTGGGTCGCGCAAGACATGCACTGCCGGCCCAGCCACTGCGAGCAGATCGGCGACCAGGGTGTGCAGGGGGGCCGAGTCACTCTCAAGCGCGGTCTCGAATTCAAGGCCTTCGCGTACCGACATGATCGCAATGCCGTGATTGGCTAGCGGGCCACTGACAATCACGATATCGCCTGGTTCGGCGCGTTGCGGGTCGATCTGGATGCCCGGCGGGATCAGGCCAAGGCCCGTCGTGTTGAGAAAGATGCCGTCACCTTTGCCCCGATCAACCACCTTGGTGTCGCCGGTCACAATCGGCACCCCAACGGCACCCGCCGCATCACGCATACTCTGCACGACCCGCCACAGCGTCTCCATCGGCAGGCCCTCTTCAATGATCATCCCAACCGAAAGGGCGAGAGGCTGCGCCCCACACATCGCGAGGTCGTTCACCGTGCCATGCACCGCCAGTGAACCGATATCGCCGCCAGGAAAGAAGAGCGGGCTGATGACATACGAGTCGGTCGAAAAAGCGACCCGGGCCCCACCCACCTCCAACTGCGCCCCGTCATGCAGGCGATCCAGGCTCGGATTGGTCAACGCCGGCTGAATCAATTGCTCGATCAGCATCTGCGTCAACCGCCCGCCCCCGCCATGCCCCATCGTCACCGTTGGATACTGGCTGAGCGGAATGGGACAGACTGCTTCAAATGCCACGCTTGTTACTCCACACTTGCATAGTGAAAATAGGCCGCACACGCCCCCTCCGACGAGACCATCGGTGCGCCGAGCGGATGTTCGGGCGTACAGGCTGTGCCAAAAGCAGAGCAATCACACGGGCGCGCATGACCCTGCATAATCTTGCCAGCAATGCAGAGTGGTGATTCGGCAGCCGCGATCGCCTGGACGTTGAAGCGCACTTCGGCATCATAGGCCGCAAAAGCCGGCCGCAGACCGAGGCCGCTCTGCGGGATTATGCCAATGCCCCGCCACTGCCGTGAGCGCACTTCAAAGACCTCGGCCATCAAGCGTTGGGCATGGCGATTGCCTTCGGGCGTCACCGCCCGCGCATACTGGTTCTCGACCCCCCAGAGGCCCTTTTCCAGCATCGCAACCGTCATATAGATGCCCTGCAGCAGATCAAGCGGCTCGAAGCCGGTGACGACAAGCGGCACCCGGTAGCGCTCGGCAAGCGGCAGATACTCGTGATAGCCCATCACCGCACAGACGTGACCCGCCGCAAGAAAGCCCTGCACACGATTGCTCGGCGCACCAAGGATCGCCTCCATCGCCGGGGGCACCAATACATGCGCCGAGAGGATCGAGAAGTTGGACAGGCCAAGCCGGTGGGCCAGGTGAACCGCCATTGCATTGGCCGGTGCCGTCGTCTCGAACCCGACCGCAAAGAAGACAACCTGACGGTCAGGATGCTGTTGGGCAAGCTTGACCGCATCGAGCGGCGAATAGACAATGCGAACATCGCCGCCGTCCGCTTTGACACTGAGCAAATCACGCGCTGAACCAGGCACCCTGAGCATATCGCCAAACGAGGTAAAGATCACCTCGGGGCGCGCCGCAATCGCCAACGCCCGATCGATCAACTCGAGCGGCGTCACACAGACCGGGCAACCAGGACCGTGGACAAGCTCAATTGACGACGGCAACAACCGATCAATGCCCGCCTTGACCAGCGTATGCGTCTGACCACCGCAGATCTCCATCAGCGTCCACGGGCGCGTCACCAGACGTCTGATTGCCTCGAGCAACTGCTGCGCCTCGGCTTCACCGCGATATTCATCAACAAAACGCATGGCTTACTCCGGTTGTTTGAGGGCCAACTCATCAAGCTCATTCATCTCGCGCAGATACTCAAAAACCCTGGCGGCCTCTTCTTCATCAACAATGCTCAGGGCAAACCCAACATGCACAATCACATACTGGCCGACCTGCACCTCGGGCGTATAGGCGAGACAAACCGACTTGACGATCCCCCCAAAATTCACACGGCCCATCAGAATGCCATCGCGTTCTGGTTCAACGGCAATCACTTTGCCAGGTACACCAAGACACATACGCCTACTCCATTCCAGGGACAAAGGTATACGCCCGTGCGATCCGCACAACTTCGGTCAGCGTATAGCCTTCGATGCGTGCGGCAGCAGCCGCGAGTTGACCCAGACTGATCCCGCCATCATTCGGTGGCACCTGGCGAGGCAAAAGTGTCCGCTTCCCACAGGCACCCAGCACAGCAACGGCACGCTCGGCCAAAAGACGGTTCTGGAAACAGCCCCCACTCAGCACAATCACCGGCGGATCAATCATCCGCGCAACGGCCACCATGCTCGACACCATCGCATTGTGGAAACGCGCACTGATCCGTTCAATCGCGACGCCACGCCGCAGATCCGCCAGCAGCGCAATCAATGTAGGTCGCCAATCGAGGGAAGAACCAACCAGCATAAATGGGTAGCTCACGGTTTCATAGGGATCGGCGACATACTCAAGCATCATCGCCGCCTCACCTTCAAACGTCACCCGCTGACAAAGACCGAGCAACGCCGCCACCCCATCAAAGAGTCGTCCCGCACTACTGGTTGATACACACTGCGCCCCCGTCTGGAGCATCCGCGACATCACTACCCGCTCGTGCGCGGTAAAGGTTTGCAACGGGGCAAGATCGTCCCACTCCATCGCCTGAACCCCATCAATCGCATAGAGCAGCGCCAGGGCCGTGCGCCGTGGTTCGCGGATCGCGGCATCGCCCCCAGGCAACAGAAAGGGCCGCAGGTGAGCCACACGCTGCGAGTAGGCCACATTGCCATAGAGGAACTCGCCGCCCCAGATCGTGCCATCTAAACCGTAGCCTGTCCCGTCCCAGATGATCCCCAGCGCCAAGCCTTGAATCTGATGCTCGGTCATACACGAGGCCAGGTGCGCGTGGTGATGCTGAACGCTCAGCACTTGAGCGCTCGCTGGCAGGACACCATCGCCCCTACGCTGGACAAACGTGGTCGTAAAGTAGTCAGGATGGAGATCGTGGACAATTGCCGTCGGCGTGGCGGCATAGAGGCGCATCAGATCGGCGACCACCTGCCCAAAGAGCGTCCGCGCTTCAGGGGTGGCGAGATCACCGAGATGTTGACTCAGCAGCACCTGGCGGCCAACACTCAGCGCGATAGTATTCTTGAGTTGCGCCCCCAACGCAAGGATCGATGGGGCCGGGTGCTGGAGGATGACCGGCGCTGGCGCATACCCTCGCGCACGCCGCAACAGGCGCGGTTCACCACCAAGAAGCATCGCGACGCTATCATCAGCCGGGCGCATAATCGGGCGATTATGGACAAGCAGCCAATCGGCAATGCCGGTCAGGCGCTGCAACGCATCGGCTTCATCAATCGCAATTGGTTCGTCGGTCAGGTTGCCACTCGTCGCCACGACTGGTGCCTCGAGCGTATCAAGCAACAGATGATGCAGCGGCGTCGTGGGCAGCATCAGGCCGAGGTACGGATTACCCGGGGCAATCCCGGGCGCAACCCCGGCCTCGTCTCGCCGTCGCAACAGCACAATCGGCGCTTCCGGCGAAGCCAACAGATCCGCCGCTTCCTGGGGCACCAGGCACAATGTCTCAGCCATCGCCAGATCGCGCACCATCAGGGCGAGCGGCTTGGTCGGGCGCTGTTTGCGCGCCCGCAGACGCGCCACGGCTTGCTCGTTCCGCGCATCGCAGATCAGTTGAAACCCGCCGAGCCCCTTGACCCCGACAATCTGGCCCGCCAGGATCGCCGCGATCGCCCCGCGCAGGGCTACGTCACCCTCAGCCAGCACGGTCGCGCTTGTTGGCATACAGACGGCATGGTGAAGAGTTGGAGATTCTGCGCCCTCAGGCACCTGCCAGAGGGCCAGCTGTGGCCCACAAACGGGGCAGGCGTTTGGCTGCGCATGGAAGCGGCGGTCCAGCGGATTTTCGTACTCAGCACGGCAGACCGGACAGAGTTCAAACGACCGCATGGTTGTTACCGGGCGATCATAGGGCAACTGCTCGATAATGCTAAACCGTGGGCCGCACTGGGTGCAATTGGTAAAGGGGTAACGGTAGCGACGATTGGCGGGATCGCGCACCTCGGTGTGGCACTGCGGGCAAGTCGCAAGATCGGGCAACACCTGCACCGAAAGCAAGCCCTCGGCATCACTCTCGCGAATCTGAAACCCGTGAAAACCAACTGGCTCAACCCAGTCAACTGACGCAGCAAGAATACGGGCGACCCGGGGATGCTCGTTGAGGATGCGCGTATGAAAAGTCTCAAGCTGGTCACGCCGACCCTCAACCTCGATCACCACCCCATCAGGCCCATTGAGCACCCACCCCGTGAGCTTCGCCTCTAACGCACAGCGATAGACGAAAGGCCGAAACCCAACCCCCTGCACCGCCCCGTGGAGTTCGAGACGGAGCCGGATCAACTGTTCCTCACCGTGAGCTTCATTGCTCAAGCTTGCTCTCTCCATAGCTCTAGACCCGACTCAGAACCCAATCGATCCACTGATCAAGGCCCGCGCCCGTACGACACGAAACCGTGAAGATGGGAGCTTCGGGATTCACCATCTGCACGCCACGGCGAAAGAACTCAAGATCAAAGTCAAAGACGGGGCAGAGATCGGCTTTATTCAACAGTACTACATCCGCAGCCGCAAACATGCCCGGATACTTATACGGCTTATCGTGGCCCTCAGGCGCACTGGCAACCACCACATTGGCATGGGTGCCCAGCTTGAAATTCGCCGGGCAGACCAGATTGCCCACATTTTCCACCATCAAGAGCCGTAGACTGGAGAGATCGAGATGGGGCAGCGCCGTGCGGATCATTGGTGCATCGAGATGACAGCCGCCGCCGGTATTGATCTGCACCACCGGCAAGCCACGGGCCGCGATTGTCTCGGCATCAAGCGACGAAGCCAGATCGCCCTCAATCACCCCAAGGCCCACACCGACAGGCAGGCGTTCCGCCGTTGCCAGGATCAAAGCAGTTTTGCCGGCACCCGGTGAAGCCATCACATTCACCGCAAAGAGACCTGCCGCATCAAAGGCAGCGCGATTCTCGGCAGCGACGGCATCATTGTCACTCAAAATCGCCTGAACAACATTCACCTTCATTGGCGTACCTCCCGTTGTTGCTCAACTGTAGCCGATAATCCAGGTGACAAGATTGTGACTTGGCAACACTGCGTTACAATTCTTCGACTTCAATGCTCGCGAGGTAAAACTCAGTGCCACCGCTGACACGCAGTTGCGATGAGCCACAGGCAGGACAAGCGAACGGCAAAGGCGGATCAACCGGAGTAACAACCTGGCAGGCGAGGCAGGTTGACTGGGCAGAAACACGGCGAAAGCGAAGCAGCGCCCCTGCGGCAAGCGTCTCACGGCTCAGGATCTCAAAATAGAACTGCACCGAGTCATCAACAAAACTACTCAGGCTCCCAACGACCAGATCGATCGCGAGGATACGGCGACCATCAACCGCCTGAAGCGCCACACGCAAAATATGCTCGGTCACTGACAACTCATGCATCGCGATCCTGCCTGGCAATACCCCAACCCTGCAACTCGGCGGCCACTGCGTCGAGTAGCGCGGGCAAACGAGCGGCAACCGTTGCACTCAACGCGGTACCAAGCTCAAGCCGTGCGGGCACCATGCCCCAGAGCACGCAGCGCGACGGCATCGCACCTTCGAGGCTCCCCAGGGCCAACAGTTCGGCGAGACCAACGTGATGCAGCGAAAGTTGACGAGCCATCCCTGCCGTAATCGCCTCGCCTTCAAGGCGCACCAGACTCCCAGGGGGATCATCAGTCACCACGGCATCGACCATCAAGAGGTTCGCCACCCCAACAAGCTGCGGCAACAGATGCAAACCAAGCGTCTCGCCGTCAAAGACCACCACATCGGGCAGTGTACCATACCAGCGCTGCAACTGCTGGCATGCGTGGCTACCAAGCCCATCATCAGACATGATTGGATTGCCAAGCCCCAGAATAAGTGTAGGTTGCATCGGCAGACCGTCCTCAGTAGTCTGTAACTTAAGTTTTCTGACATGCGTGCAGCCATGTCATGCTGAGTACCAAGTGGCCCACGGGCCAGTGATGCTGTGAGCAACCAGGGTGTTGCCCAGGCCCGCCCTTGTCACCCCGAACGAACGTGAGGGGTCTTCCATGACGATCAGTGCAGATTCCTCACTGCGCCTGCCCTGAGCGCAGTCGAAGGGTTCGGAATGACCGTGGAGCCGTTGCGTCAAACAACCTGTCGCTCAAAGCGCTGCCATCCCGGTACGCAACACCTCGGCAAATTGTTCAGGAGGAATTGGTTTGCTGAAAAGATAGCCCTGGAAGAAATCGCAGCCCATGTCGTGCAAAAACTGATACTGCGTCGTAGTTTCGACCCCTTCGGCAACAACCTGCATACTCAGATGATGCGCAAGGGTAATGATTGCATTGACAATCCCGCGGTCACTGCTATCTTTTTCGAATCCGATTTTGCTCACAAATGAGCGATCAATTTTAAGAACACTGATCGGCAAGCGTTGCAAATAGGCCAGCGATGAAAAGCCCGTGCCAAAATCATCAATCGCGAGACTCAACCCAAGGCTACGGAGGCTACTCAACTGACGCATCACCGCTTCGACATTGCCCATCAACATACTCTCGGTCAACTCAATCTCGATCCGCTCTGCCGCGACGTTTGTTTCGGCAAGGATCTGGGTCAAGGTAGCGATGAAATCCTGTTGCGAGAACTGTAACGCGGATACATTGACCGCAATGCGGACGGCAGGCAGGCCCGCTGCATCCCACACCCCGATCTGGCGGCAAAGCTCGCGGAGGCACCACTCACCAATTGGCACAATCAAGCCAAGCTCTTCAGCAAGGGGAATAAACCGTGCGGGAGGAATCTGGCCCAAATCAGGATGCTGCCAGCGCAACAACGACTCAGCGCCAATCACATGGCGTTCGCGATCCACCTTGGCCTGATAATGCAAGCTCAACTCACCCCGTTCGATAGCGCGACGCAAATGCGTTTCAAGCTGCAGGCGGGCAAGTGCAGCGGTGTTGACCGTCGCATCAAAAAACTGAAAACTATTGCGGAGCGTGCTTTTGGCGCGATACATCGCTGCTTCAGCACTACGTTGCAGCGCATCAGCATTTTCGCCATCATGCGGATAGAGGCTAGCCCCAATGCTCGCACTGACAAAGAGTTCCTGCTGGTTAATCACAAACGGCGTGCGCAGGGCATCGTGCAGACGGCGAGCGACGCGGGTCACCTGCTGTGCGCCGCTCACATCGGGCAAGACGAGCATAAACTCATCGCCACCACGGCGCGCCAGCGTATCGGTGGTCCGCACACAGCCCTCAAACCGGCGTGCCAACTGGATCAAGAGGGTATCGCCGACGGTATGGCCGAGCGTATCATTGATCTGCTTGAAGCGATCAAGATCGAGCATCATCACCGCCATCAAATTCCCCGAACGGCGGGCAATTTCAAGGGCCTGATGCAAGCGATCCTCAAAGAGCAAGCGATTAGGGAGACCGGTGAGTGGATCATGATACGATTGATACGCAAGCTGACGGGTATGCTCGTGCTGCTCAATCGCAATTGCCAGCAACTGCCCAACGAGTTCCATAAAGACCAGATCATCGGCATTCGGCACAAGCGAAACACGACGACAACAGATCAACTGAGCCACCACACCGAGCGCCCCGGCCCGCACCGGCGCACGCCAGACCATCACAATATGCCGAGCCGACAGCAAAGGGCGGAGGGCCGGCCAGAGTGCCTCGGCTTCAGCCATATCGATGGCCTGAATAGCCAGTGTATCACCTTCCGCATCATTGGCAGACAGCGCATAATCCTTGGCCCAGCGATCAAGGAGGGCAAGTTCATCGGGGAGGAGCATCTCACTAGGGAGCGAGCGAAAGACCTCGGCGTCAGGCACCAGCAACGCAATATAGATACTATCGGGATGCCTATTCTGGGTCATCAACAAAATACGTGCGACGACCGCCTCGAGGCTGCGCTGACGCGCAATCAACTCGAGGGTCTGGCGGCTATCGATCTCGAGGTCGTCGCGCTGATGCTGTCTAGTTGTCTCTTCGTGGGTCACAATCGCGTAGATCTTGTAGCCCTCACGACATGCCAGCACATTCATGGCAAACCAGCGCGTTCCCTGATCCATCACCAGCGCATATTCACTTTGGTAGTGGGATCGCTGACCCGCCAGCACGGCATGGAGCCCCTCGAGCATCGTCGGGGAAGGCGGCTCACTTGCTGCGATCAAACGTTTGGCCAGACGCAGATAACTGGATCCAATCTTGCCATACTCTGGGGGAAAGTTCTGGGTAGCAAGAAAGCTTTGCCAGGCATGATTAGCCGCAATAATCACGCCCTCCGTATCGATCATCACGACCCCAGAGGCCATACTATCAAGCGCCTGATGCAACAGTTGCTGCGACTCAACCAGCAACTGTTCGCCCCGGCGCTCGAAGGTCACATCGCTCATACGAACGAGATAGGCGGCTTCACCATACCAGGCAATCTCAGTCATCTCGAGGTTGATGATCGCAACACTCTGATCGGGGCGAACGATCGTCAGATCACCGATCTGCGCATGCGCCAACGGAAAGCCAAACTCGTGCCCAAGCAAATTCATCGCCGAACGCCCAAAGAGCGCTTCCGTTGCCGCATTCACCAGACGGATCACACCTTCTGCATCAACGACAGCGAGCGCTTCACGGGCCTCAGCAACCAGGGCTTGCACCGCATCTTCCGTAGCCAGAGGCAAAGGCGTTGATCCAGGCGTACCATCAGAATGAGTGCGGGAATGTTGCGGATCGAACGTCATACCACCTCACTGGACCATTGACGTGCCAGTGGCATAGCAGGGCCAGTCATACAGACACCAGGTCAACCTTCGGGCAGCAACGGATTGTCTTCATCACGGAAGAGCGCACTGAGACGCTCGATTTCGCTTGGCGCAACATGGGTAAACTGACCAGAGAGAATACCCGAGATATTCCGGAACGGTCGCCCAATATGCATCCCGGTACCATCAATCGAAAACTCACGAATATCTTTATCGTGCGCCGAGCCACGCATCTTCAGAACCGTCAAACCACGGCGCATCTCACCAAAGAGTTCGACATAGCGCAGCAGAATAATCGAGTCAGTGATCGTCGAAATATGCGCCTCGGTAATCGACGTCCCACCAAGCAGGGTCGGGGTCGTCGACGTATAGAGCCCGGCCATCTCTTGATGTTTAATAAACGAGGTGAGGCCAATCACGAACTCACGAAAGCCCTTGATCGTCGAAACGCGTTCAAGAGCCGAGAGGCTATCAATCGCCACACGCTGGGGGCGGAAACGCAGAATTTCATCCTGAATCGAAATCAACTGATCCTCAAGGCCAGTCACCTCAGGATAGTTACAAACCACCCGCAGGAGGCCATCCTGTTCCATCTGCTCAAAATCAACGCCCCAGCCAATCGCATTACGCGCCAACTGATCGCGGCTCTCTTCAAAAGCAAAGAGCAACGAACGTTCACCGCGCAGGGCACCCGAGGCCATAAAAGTCGTTGACATGAGCGTCTTACCGGTTCCGGTCGCCCCACTGACGAGAATAATCGAGTCGCGGAAGAAACCGCCCCCGCACATCCGATCGAGTTCAGGGGAACCCGAGCTAATCCGCACATTCGACGAGCGCTGCTTCAACTCAATCGCCGACAGCGGGATCACCACGATACCCTGCCCAGGGATCACGGTAAAGGGGAAGCCACCTTTTTGATGTGACGTCCCACGGAACTTGAGGATCTCGACGGTACGGCGGCGCTTTTCTTCTTCCAACAGATTGCGCAGGATAACCACATCATCAGTGACAAACTCTTCGACCCCATAGCGCCCGATATCACCATACTCGTGGGTACGTTCAGCCGTAATGACCGCTGTGAGGCCCATACTCTTGAGGGACGTCACAATACGGAACAATTCATTACGCACCACACGGGTATCAGCCAGACGATTAAAGATAGCTCCGAGGCTATCCATCGAAACGCGGGTCGCCCCGACGCGGCGCACCGCGTGCTCGATGCGAGCCAGCAGCGCACTGAGGTCATAGGCCCCCATAATCATCAACTCATCATCAGCCTGCGGCGAGGCATCGACAAACGCCCAGCGGCCCTGTTCCTCCCACTCGGCAATATTCCAACCAAAGCCAAGCATATTGCGACGGAGTGCCGCCGGCGACTCCTCAAAGGTCACAAAGACCCCGGCCTCACCGAGTTGCACGCCAGCAGCCAGAAACTGCGAAGCAAAGACCGTCTTGGCACTGCCCGCCGTACCCGACACAAGCGTGGTTCGTCCCCGCGGCAACCCACCATTTGCAATATGATCAAAGCCGGGGATACCAGTTGGTAGCCGCTCAATCACTGACACATCTGTAGCCAAGGTGCTTCTCCACTCTGGGCGTGAGCAAGGCCCGCAACCCTACAAACCATCATAAGGCAAATTCAAAGCAGCTAACAATTCTTCGGGAGGAACGCCAAGGTCGCCGATAATACGTCGCGGCGGCTCAGGAAACTCCTTGATCAAAGTTGGCGTCGCAAGAATTTTCCGTGCCTCAGCCTGCTGAGGATCGGCCAACACATCAATAATCACCAGATCGCACTCGTATCTAGCCAGTTCGCGCTCACAGAGGCGCCGTAGGGTTGCAATCGCACGTTCGGCACGCGGAGAGCGTCCAGCCACATACAGATGAAGAACTATTTTGCTGGGGGCAGGGCCATTCATGACACCTCACAGCGCAGCCTAAAAGCCTGATGCCTGCTCATTGGTTACCGTTGCTCCGACACGGGCGACCCCGGCTCATTTAACAAGGTCATCAGGCGGGCCCGATAGTATGACGCCAGATGACCCATCAACTCAAGAACAAGGAGACGCCCTTCTTCCAGATACGCCTGCTGCTTCACTTGCGGGGCATTGGCGCTCGCGGCACGAACACTAGCGAGATGCACCTCAATGACATCACGCGCGGTTGCATCATGGTTACCCAGATATTCACCAAGCTCACGGGGATCCTGTTCAATCGCATAATCAGGCTGAGCGCGATGTCTGAGCGACTCTTCGAGCAACTGTTTGTAAAATGTCAAAGCATGCCGAAACACATCAGGCAACCGTTGCCGCAGAACCCCTCCGGCCAGGGGTCGTTTATTCTGCGAGCGTTCACGTGACCGAACATCAACATCGCGCAATTCACGTTCAAACTCACTCAGACGAGCGCGCAACATCCGTGCTTCAGCCGCCGCCTCACTGAGCCGCCGATGTTCAGTGACATTCGTATGCGAAACGACGAGTCCCGGGCGGGTTCCACGCAGAGGGACAACCCGTAAGACAAACCAGCGTTCTTCGTGAGGGGCATGACAGGGATATTCTAACTCAAAAGACGCGAGGCGTCCTTCGAGCACCGCCCG
The DNA here is from genome assembly GCF_002532075.1 of Candidatus Chloroploca asiatica. Lineage (GTDB taxonomy): Bacteria > Chloroflexota > Chloroflexia > Chloroflexales > Chloroflexaceae > Chloroploca > Chloroploca asiatica. Next base: position 58,308 of record NZ_LYXE01000075.1, read on the forward strand.
CATCCCATCGAGCGTGATGGTTCCTTCTTCTGAGTCAAGCCCCATGGCGTGCTGACAGACAGTAAAATAGTTGACGCCAACACCAGTATACCGCAATTCGGGATCGCCGTTGGCACGGGCAAAATCACACCAGGACTCGTTCACGGCGATGATCATGCCATTGGCATCAAGCACCGCCAGGTGAACCGTCAACGAGTTCAGGATCGCCCAGTTAAAGGCTTCGGCATCACGTAATGCCTGTTGAGCGCGCCGGTGTTCGGTGATATCACGCAATGAAATCAACTGTGCCGGCGTGCCATCCCACTCGGTATCAACTACCCGCATCTCGGCAACCTGACTTGCCCCGTCAGGATGCAAGAGGTCTATTTCGGCCCGTTCACCGCGCAAAACCGGAAAACCAAAGATCTGCCCGATCAGATCATCGACACGCCGTCCAAGAATTTCGGCCGCCGCCGGGTTGAGAAAACGCACCAACCCATCACTGTCAACGACAATGATCCCATCGGCATTGGCCGCAACAATTTCACGTAGCTGAAAGTCGTCGGTTGGATAGCGCAGACTATCATCCATGGAAGACCGACTTACCTCAATCCTTTGCCGAGGCGGCGCATGTGCCACCTCGGACGCTATGTTATATGATCACAGGTTACAGCCTTGCTGTCAAGCCCCGAGCCTACAATTATTGTCCTTTTACCCGCGTCCACAATTCAGTAAAGACAACGGTGTCTTCGTCACGTTCGATCCATTCGAGCCGTTCAAGCATCGCCTCATCGGGCGCAAAGCCCGCAGCGTAGAGATCCCGGACTTCCTGCGAAAGCAAGGGGATCGCCGCTTCATTCGGGGTAAGGTAGCCAACATAGTCGGCGTTGGTCGCCGCTACGTCGGGCCGCAAGAGGAAGTTGATAAAGACATGAGCCGTATAAGCGTTGGGCGACTCACGCAAGATGACCAGGTTGTCCATCCAGATCGCCCCACCCTCATCAGGAATGACAAATGCTATGTTCGCATTGCCAGAAAATTCGTCCCCGAGACCGGTCCGCGCCTGCATGGCCGCGCCACTCCAGGTATGCGCCAGGATGAATTCTTCCGATGCGAGCCGACGGTTGACATCCGAGCTATTGTACGAGGCAAGGAAAGGTTTCTGGTCAATCAAGATTGTTTCAACTTGCTGCAGAATGGCTGGATCAGTCGTATTGATCGATGCTCCCAGGTATTTGAGCACAGCCCCAGGGGTTTCTCGTTCGTCATCAAGCATACTAAAGCGCCCCCGGAAGGCGGGCAGTTGGGCGGGATCAAAGAGTACCGACCAGCTCGTAATGCCCTCGGGGAAGAAGGTACGATTGTAGGCAATCCCGGTCAAGCCATACATATAAGGCACCGAGATGACGTTGCCAGGATCGAAATACTTATTCAACAACCCCGGGTCAAGATACTGCATATTCGGCAACAATGTCTGATCAAGCGGTGCGGCGAGGTCATCAAGGGCGATGATCTGAACCGCGTAGTCCGACGGGGCAATCAGATCATAGCCCGAATTGCCCGCCCGGATCTTGGCAATCAGATCTTCGTTTGAGTCAAAGATATCAACAATCACCCGTACCCCATACTCCTCTTCAAACTGGGTCAAGATCTCAGGATTGATATAGTCACTCCAGTTGTAGAAATAGAGTTCCCGAGACAACCGGGTCCGGTCAACGCCATCATCAGTTGCAGCAGATTCGCCGCCCGAAGCATCTGTCGTCGGTACACTCCCCGTCGGGGTGCCCGCACCACACGCCACCAACCAGGGCAACACCAGCACCAGCATCAACCAGAAGAATCTTTGTCGCATTGTTGGGCATCTCCTCACTAGTCTTCTACCTCTGGCACAGCTATCCGTCGCATGCTCGGCGTCCAGATGCGGTCTCAATACCCTTTGTGCCTTTGCGTCTTTGCGTCAAATCATCAGAAACGTTCGTTCACCGACTCCTTACCGTCGGCGCTGCACCAGCTGTGATAAGACAACCAGCGTAATCGAAACGGCGAGCATCAGCGTCGAAATCGCATTGATTTCGGGTGTAACGGCACGGCGAACTTTATTATAGACCTCAACGGGCAAGAGGGAGGTGCCAGGTCCCGAGAGAAAGAGGCTGATGATGAAATTGTCGAGCGAGAGGGTAAACGCCAGCAACGCCCCACCCAGAATGCCCGGCAGGATCATCGGGAAGGTGATCCGCCAGAAGGTTTGCCAGCTATTCGCCCCGAGATCGCGGGCGGCTTCCTCCAAACGACGATCGAAATGTTTCAGACTCGCCCGCACCACAATCGTGACAAAACTGATACTAAACGCAATATGGCCGATGATCACGGTCACAAGGCTCCGCCGTACCACTTCGCCCGTCACGACACGAATGAACTCGAGGACGAGGGCCGAGAAGGCGAGCAACGAGACCGCCATCGCGATTTCGGGGATCACCACGGGCAAGTAGATCACCGCATCAACGCCAGTACGCCCGCGAAAACGGTGGCGTTCCATCGCCAGGGCGAGCAGGGTGCCAAAGATCGTCGAAACAACGGTCGAGACAAAGGCCACATAGAGCGTATTGCCTGCGGCCCCCATCAGGCGATCATTGGCGAACATGCGCACATACCACTCGAGCGTAAAGCCTGTCCAGCGCACGCCAAACTCGTCACGGGTAAACGAAAAGACGACGAGCACGAAAATCGGCCCATAGAGAAAGAGATACATCAGGAACGCATGCAAGGTCAAAGTCAGGCGGCCCCAGGTCAAGGCACCGCTGTTGAAACGCGGCCACCAGGAGGCTGCCCGCTGCGCACGCTTGTTCTGCGGTTGCGCCTCGATCATCGATCTTCCTCCGTTGTCGAGCGAAAATAGAGCAAGATGAAGCCCAGCAACACGATCATCATCACCGTTGACATCGCCGAACCCAGCGGCCAGTTGGGTGGATTCGAGCGCAAGAAGAGGCGTTGGATCAGATTGCCGATATAATCAACCTTGGCCCCGCCAAGCAATTCACTCACCACAAATTGACCAATGGTGGGAATAAAGACCAGCACAGCCCCTGCGGCCACCCCCGGCATCGTCATGGGCAGCATGATATGCCAAAAGGCGTGCCACTTGCTCGCCCCGAGATCCGCCCCGGCTTCCATCAGGGTAAAATCAAAGCGATCCAGGGCCGCATAGATCGGCAGCACCATAAAAGGCAACTCACCATAGACCAACCCAAGCAACGTCGCCCCTTCGGTATTGAGCAAAAAGAGGGTTGGCAGGCCCATGGCCCCCAGGGTCGTATTGATCAACCCATTATTCGCCAGGATAATCTGCCAGGCATAAATCCGGACGAGAAAATTGGTCCAGAAGGGGATCAACACCAGGATCAAGAGCACTAGGCGTACCCGCGGCGGTTGCTTGACGATAAAGAGGGCCAGGGGATAGCCAAGCAAGAGGGCAAAGAGCGTGGTCAGCCCACTGATCCAGAGTGAACGCACATACGCATTCACATAGCTTGACTGGGTAAAAAGATCAACATAATTTTGCAGGGTTGGCTGCCAGAGAAGGTTACCCCGGGGCCCATTGGTGAGAAAGCTGTAGACCAGAATCACCAACAAGGGCAAGAGAAAAAAGACGAGCAGCCACAACATCCCTGGCGCAAGCAGGGCTATCAGACGACGCTGCTCACGGCGCTGCTGCTCACGTTCAAATGACGATAATGCCATGTGCTTCCTCCGAGTCTCTGTCGGAACATCCAGGGCACGGTCGCGCTCAAACGCTCCCCGCTATTCAGTCAAGACGAGCGCATTGGCCGGCGGGCAGACAAGCACCGCTGCCTCACCGGGCTGCCAGTACGCATTGCGATCAAGGGTACTCAGGGTATTCTGTTCCCAGACATCGAGGGTGCGGCGTTCGTTGAGGCGCACGGTAATGCGTGTATCCGAGCCAATATACGTGATCATTTCGACATGGACGGGCATCGTAAACGCATCTTCGGGGCGTGCATGGCTAGGCAAAACGAGGCGCGCCTTTTCAGGGCGCAACGAGAGCGTCGCAGCCTCGCCAAGGTTGACCGGACGGGGCGTATACCCACGCAATTGTAGACCATCGGGCGTCTGAATCGTCGCATACTCGTCACTCTGTTCAACGACCGTGCCCTCAATAAAGTTGGTCTCGCCAATGAAATCAGCCACAAACTTGCATGTGGGGCGCTCATAGATCTCGGTCGGCGTGCCAACCTGCAAGACCTTGCCCTGGTTCATGACGGCAATGCGATCGGACATCGTCAGGGCTTCTTCCTGGTCGTGGGTGACAAAGATAAACGTAATGCCCACGCGGTGTTGCAGACTCTTCAGTTCAAGTTGCATCTCTTTGCGCAACTTCTGGTCAAGGGCACCAAGCGGCTCGTCGAGCAAGAGCACCTCGGGCTGATTGACGAGCGCCCTTGCCAGGGCCACCCGCTGCTGCTGACCACCCGACATCTGGCGGGGGTAACGCTCGGCGAAGCCCGCGAGACGCACCATGTCGAGTGCAGCCTGCACCCGCGCCCCCAATTCAGCCCTGGGCACCCGCTTCATCTTCAAGCCAAAGGCAACATTCTGCGCCACCGTCATATGTGGAAAGAGCGCATATGACTGAAAGACCGTATTGACCGGGCGATGATGGGGCGGCACTGTTGCCATAGGCCGACCATGGATCATAAGCTCGCCGCCCGACGGATACTCGAACCCGGCAATCATGCGCAAGGTTGTCGTCTTGCCACAACCACTTGGCCCAAGCAACGAAAAAAACTCACCATCGTGGATCTGCAAGGTCACATGATCGACCGCCGCGACCTCACCAAAACGCTTGACCACATTCGCAAGCTCGATCGCATATCCTTTGTGCAATGCCTTCTCCTACGCAGAGTCAACCGAGCGCATGGTACGTTTGCACCCACGCCAGCCATCATTGCCTGGATTTCCCATACGGTAAGGTTTAGGGGCTTGTCTTGGGTTAGTGTACCACATTTTAACCAGCCTCATCACTGCCAGAGGCGAGCAAGGTGTGTTACAATAGGCGCTACTCTTTCTCTACACATAACGCCCATCCCATCCCGAAAGAAGGCGCTCGCTCTCTGTATGGACGGCCCCATACCTGACCAGGCACAGCGACATGGGGTTGTTCCCGGCTACGAGGAAGTTCGATGGAAGCACTGATCACTCAGGTTACACAGCAACTCGCTGCCATACCCGATCTCCCCTCAGGTGCGCCACTTGTGCGCGCCACCCTTGACCCGTCAACAACGCCAATTGCCCACCTGATTGACCATACCATTCTCAAACCCGAGGCGGTCACGCCTCAGATCGAGCAACTCTGTCGTGAGGCGGCTGAACATCATTTTGCCAGTGTCTGCGTCAGCCCCATCTTTGTCCCGCTCTGTGCGCAACTACTTGCCAACACACCAGTTACCATCTGTACCGTGGTGGGCTTTCCTTTGGGGGCCAACACGACGGCCTGTAAAGTGTTTGAGACGCAAGAAGCACTGGATCACGGGGCTCGCGAGATTGATATGGTGCTTGCCATCGGGCGGCTCAAAGCCGGTGAATGGCGTGAAACAGCCCACGATCTGCACGCCGTGATTGAAGCCAGCCACGCCGCCGGGGCGCTCGTCAAAGTCATCATTGAAACCGCCTTGCTGACCGAGACAGAAAAGGTGGTGGCTTGTCTACTGGCCGTGCGTACCGGGGCCGATTTTGTCAAAACCAGTACCGGTTTTGCCGGTGGCGGGGCCACGGTCGCCGATATTCGCCTGATGCGGGAGGTGGTTGGGCCGCATATCGGGGTAAAAGCTTCGGGTGGCATTCGCACCCTCGCCACGGCCCAGGCCCTCATCGAGGCCGGCGCGGATCGCATTGGCACCAGTGCCGGCGTGGCGATTGTCGCCGAAGCCTAGGACTGCACTCTCCTACGACAACCCAAGGTTCTGAGCGGTACCGTTCAAGTGTAGAGTCATGGAGGAGACTTTGAGCATTCTGATCAACAAAGATACGCGCCTACTCGTGCAGGGGATCACCGGGAAAGAAGGGGCCTTCCATACGCGGTCGATGCTTGATTATGGCACCAACGTGGTCGCCGGGGTCGTGCCCGGTCGTGGTGGGCAGTCAGCCATTGAAGATCGCGTTCCTGTCTTTAATACGGTCAAAGAGGCGGTGCAAGCGACCGGGGCCAATACCTCGGTGATCTATGTGCCGGCAGCCTTTGCCCCCGATGCGATTCGCGAGTCGGCTGCGGCTGGTGTCCCGCTGATCGTCTGTATTACCGAGGGCGTGCCAGCCCTTGATATGGTCGCGACCTATGCCTTTGTCGAAGAGTGTGGCGTGCGTCTCGTTGGGCCCAACTGCCCCGGCCTGCTGAGCCCCGGTCAGGCCAAGGTCGGCATTATTCCTGGCAATATCGCGGTGCCTGGGCCGGTTGGCGTCGTCAGCAAGTCAGGTACGCTTACCTACGAAGCCGTTGATGCCTTGACGCGCCTTGGCATTGGCCAGACGACGATCATCGGGATCGGTGGCGATCCGATTATCGGTACCAATTTCATTGATGTGCTGACGATGTTCCAGGAAGATCCTGAAACGGAAGCGATCGTGTTGCTTGGTGAGATCGGGGGCGATGCCGAGATCCAGGCAGCCAATTTCATCAAAGCCCACGTGACCAAACCCGTGGTCAGTTTCATCGCCGGTCAGACAGCGCCCGAAGGCAAACGTATGGGCCACGCCGGGGCCATTATTAGCGGCGGTGAGGGAACGGCCCAGGAGAAGATCAAAGCGCTTGAAGCCGTCGGCGTCAGTGTTGCCCGCCAACCCACCGATATCGCTCAGTTGATCAAAGAGGCAATGGACGCACGTGCCGTGAGTTAAGCATCGTCACCCTGCCAGCTTTGCTGGCAGGGTAATGATCCTCTGATGCAAAACCCCGCCGGGAGGCTCGCATATGTCACCAATTGCCCTCAACCAGCGTCACCTTGAAACCTTGAGCCAGTTGCTGATTGCTGGCGGCCATCAGGGTGTCTCTGAGTTGCTCGCTGCGTCGCTTGAACGGCTCGTCGCCTTCTGGCCGGCGCAGGCCGGCGCGTTGCTGTATGTCAATCCGTATGGCGATCTCCTCAAGCTTGAGCATGGCCCACTAAATGACGAGGCGCGGACGCTGATCGATCAGGCACGCCACGGCTTTGGGCGCCGCGAAGAGGGAAGCGAGCCGATCGTGGGCAGTTATTCCCTCGATGATGGGCATGATCTGATCGAGTTGCCACTACGCAGCGGAGGGCAAGGGGTTGGCCTGTTGCATCTGGTGGTCGATCAGCAATCGGCCCTCGATAGCGCGACCGGTGGTTCTTCCCTCGACGAAGAACTGCTCGTGCTGCTCGTGCGTGCCATTGGCGGTGAGGCCGATAAGATTGCGATGTTGCGCCGCGCCGAGCGTGACCTGCGCGAGTTGAATCTGCTCTACGAAATTGGACAGTCACTCGCCGTGAATCTCGACCTCAATAGCCTCTTGAATGATATCAAGCTCCGCGCCCCCAAAGTGGTCGGGGCCGAGCGCTGTTCGATCTTTATGCTCGACGAAGAACGCAATGAACTGGTGCTCGATCTGCCAGGCGAAGCAAAGCAGTACCGGATGCCTGCCGATAAAGGCATCGTCGGTTGGGTGACCACCCACGGGGTTGGACAGGTTGTGAATGACGTTGAGCAGGATACCCGTTGGTATGATGCGATTGGGCGCGAAGCTGAATTCATTACCCGTTCGATCCTCTGTGTGCCTATGCGCCTCAAAGACCGCACCATCGGGGCGATGCAACTGCTCAATACAATTGATGGCCGCCCCTTTACCGATCAGGATATGCAACTCTTGACGACCCTGGCCGCCCAAGCGGCGATCGCTGTTGAAAATGCCCGCCTCTACCAGAGTCTCAAGCAAGAGCATGAACGCATCCTGACCAAAGAAGCCGATGTGCGTCACGCAATTGCCCGCGATCTCCACGATGGCCCGACGCAGAGCATTGCCGCGATTGCAATGAATATCGAGTTTATCAAGAAACTCTTCAAGGCGATGCCCGAACGCCTCCCCGATGAACTCGATACGCTGGCGGAACTGGTCAATAAGACGACCCACGATATTCGGACGCTGCTCTTTGAGTTGCGGCCCCTTGGCCTTGAAACCCAAGGCCTCGTCAAGACCCTTGAACAATATGTTGAGCGCTGGCGCGATCCCTCTGGTGCCGAGACCCGCCTGCGCCTTGAAGCACCGTCCAATATGCCACGGCTTCCTGCCGAACGTGAAGCGGCTGCCTTCATTATTATTCAAGAAGCGACCACCAATGCCCGCAAACACGCCCATAGCGACATTATTACGATCTATTTGTACATGGAAGAAGACACATTTGTCGCCAGTGTCCGTGACCGTGGGCGTGGGTTCAATGTTGCGTCCGTCGAAAACAGCTACAATATCCGCGGGAGTCTCGGTCTGCTCAATATGAAAGAACGCGCACGCCTGATCGGGGCCGACCTCCGCATTCGTTCCGAATTGACCAGGGGGACAACGGTTGAGTTGCGCATTCCGCTCTCGTGACGGCTTTCAGCCAGTGCGTTTTCTCCGCCTTCGCATCTAGCCGCAATACCTTGCAAAGAAGGCGGTTGTTTTGACGCAAAGGCGCAACGTTTTTCGCGTACGTGAGCGAACCCTTCGCGTGAGCTTCTTTGAAAAGGATTGCCTCTAGCCGATGGGGACACGGCAAGCTGTGGACGAGCGCATGCCACGAACGAGGTGGACATAGTGCAAGGAGCACGGATGAACGAGGTGTTGCCCGATAAACTGAGCTACCTTCGTGATATCGATATTTTTCGCGATCTTGCGCCTGATGAGGTCGAATTGCTCGGCAAACGTGCACCGATGCAACAGGTTGCCAGTGGCACCGTCTTTTTCTCGCCCGAAGAGGCCCCTGAGGTGCTTTTTATCCTCAAAGAGGGCCGCGTACGCCTCTATCGCCTGTCTGCTGACGGCAAAGCCCTGACGACGGCCATGCTTGACGCAGGGACGATCTTTGGCGAAATGGCCATGCTTGGGCAGCGCCTTCACCAGAGTTATGCCGAGGCCATGGGGCCGTGTTTGCTCTGTTTGATGAGCCGCGAAGATGTCAAAAGCATGCTGCTGAGTGATCCACGCATCGCGGCCCGCATTGCCGAGATCCTGGGCCAACGGTTGATCACCGCCGAACAGCGCCTCTCCGATTTTGCATTCAAGAGCCTGCCCCAGCGGATGGCCGGGTTGCTACTCGAACTCGCGCGTCCCCCCAAACCGCGTTTGTTTCGCCAGGTCGTCGGCCCACCCGAGGTACGTTTTACCCACGAAGCCCTCGGTGAAATGAGCGGCACGTATCGCGAAACAGCCACCAAAATCTTGAACGAATTCCGCTCAATGGGTTTAATCGAACTCAAACGTGGGTGTGTCATCCTCCTTGATGAGGCTGGACTGCGGGAACTGAGTGAGCATGTTGAGTTGAGATAAGGCGGCTCTTCATCAATGTACTATACTTTTGCTCTCCAACGTATAAAACAACGCGTACGGCCAGTGGTTTGCGAGGCTGCCGCAATCATTCTACGCGAAGAGGCAACATTGAGCGAAGCGCGCTTGCTTGAGCGGTATCGGCAGGGTTATTTTCCCTTGCCTGGAAGACTCGACATTATTACATGGCACAATCCAGAGGTTCGTGCTCTTTTGCCCATTTTAGCTCTTCCCTACCCGGCCATGACCTCCAGCACACCCATGATCTTGTCGCTCCAGTCGTTATTGAGGCGGCGCCGGTCGAGGCGGACAAATTGAGGGCCAATTTTGACGCCGGGGTCGCGGCCATAGCGCCGCCGGAGGCGTTCGCGAGCCGTTGGTTCGAGGATCGGTAGGCGGATAATGAATTCGTCGCCACTGGTGATCACTGAACTGACACCTGCCTGCAAGGCCAGGGCTTTGATCTGAAGCCAGGTGAGCAGGTGCAGGGCGGCACGCGGGGGTTCACCAAAACGATCCTGCAATTCGGTGCGCAGTTCTTTGACGTCGGCCAGCGTCTGCGCCGCGACCATGCGCTGATAGACGCCCAGGCGTACCTGGTCGTCGGCGATGTAGTCGGTGGGAAGATAGGCCGTCAGCGGCAAATCGAGGGTGACGAGCGGCGCAACGAGGATCTTCTCGCTGATGACGAGTTTGCTGACGGCATCGGCCATCCGCGCCCGGTCACGTTCGGCAGTGGCGGCTGGTGTGTCGGGTTGGTCAGGCGCAAGCGGCGGCTGGGGCTGATCAACGCTCGCCTTGAGCTGTTTGACCGCCTGTTCGAGCAGCCGCGAATAGAGGTCAAAGCCCACGGCGGCAATGTGGCCGCTCTGTTCGGCGCCAAGGAGATTGCCCGCCCCCCGGATTTCGAGGTCACGCATGGCGACCCGAAAGCCCGCCCCGAGTTCGTTCGCCTCCTGGATCGCTTCGAGCCGCGCCTGTGCCTCGGCGGTCATCGGTTTGTCTTGTTTGTAGAGCAAGTAGGCATAGGCACGATTGGCACTGCGCCCGACCCTCCCGCGCAACTGGTACAGCTGGGCTAACCCGTAGTTGGTCGCATCATCAATAATGATCGTGTTGGCATTCGGCACATCCAGCCCGCTCTCGATGATCGTGGTACAGACAAGCACGTCATGGCGGCCTTCGAAAAAATCGAGCATCACCCGCTCGAGTTCGCGCTCTTGCAGTTGCCCGTGCCCCACCCCGATCCGCACTTCGGGCACAAGATAGCGGATCCGGTTGGCCACATGGTAGATGCTATGCACCCGATTATGCACAAAATAGATCTGTCCTTCACGCTCTACTTCACGTAAAATCGCCTCGCGAATCAGCGCTTCATCGTATGGCAAGACATAGGTCTTGATCGGCACACGTTCTTCGGGTGGCGTATCAATCACACTCAGATCACGAATCCCTGCCATCGCCATATGGAGTGTGCGCGGAATCGGGGTTGCCGTGAGGGTCAGCACATCAACCTGGGCGCGCAACTGCTTGAGACGCTCTTTGTGCCGCACGCCAAAGCGCTGTTCTTCATCAACCACTACCAAGCCGAGATCTTTGAAATGGACATCTTTCGAGAGCAGGCGGTGCGTACCAATGACCACATCGACCTGACCACGCGCCAGGGCCTGAACGATCTGATCCTGGGCTTTGGGCGAACGAAAGCGCGAGAGCATCTCGACCGTCACCGGAAAGGCCGCCATTCGACGGGTGAACGTATCGAAGTGTTGCTGAGCAAGCACCGTCGTCGGCACCAGCACAGCGACCTGCTTGCCATCCTGGATCGCCTTGAACGCCGCACGCAGCGCAACCTCGGTCTTGCCAAAACCGACATCGCCACAGATCAAGCGATCCATCGGCACCGACTGCTCCATATCGGCTTTGACATCGCTAATTGCCTGCAACTGGTCATCAGTCTCAAGAAAGGGAAACGCCGCCTCGAGCTCGTGTTGCCATTCGTTATCGGGGCTAAAGTGGTGCCCCTGGCTCAGGCGGCGTTTGGCATAGAGGTTGAGCAGATCCTGGGCAAGATCCTGGACAGCAGCACGAGCCTTGCGCTTGGCCCGTTCCCAATCCTGCGTCCCGAGGCGGGTGAGGGTCGGGGTGCCATCGCCGGCCCCGACATAGCGTGTCACGCGATCCACCTGGTCAGCCGGCACATAGATCTTGTCGCCCGCAGCATAGCGCAGCACCAGATATTCACGCTCGATCTCACCGACGGTACGCCTGATCAAGCCATCATAGAGGGCAATACCGTGCTCGATATGCACCACATAATCGCCGGTCTTCAGCCCGCGCACAAAAGCGGCCCGCTCATCGATACTACGCAGCGACTTGCGCCGCTCGCTCAATGGGCGTCGCTGCCGTACACCAAAGATCTCGGCATCGGTATAGAGCGTCAGATTCACCTCGTTGAGCCGCCAGCCGGCCTCAAGTGCGCCGTGGATCACCTGAAGCCCCGAAGATGGCAAGCGTTCTTCGACTAGTTCATACAACCGGGCCGCCTGTCCCGTCACGGCAACCACGCGCTCACCGCGTTGCAACCTGGCGACAAGATCATCAACCAGACGGCGGAATTGGCCCCCAAAGAGCTCAGCAGGCTGAAAGAGCGGCGGAACGAGGCCGGGCAGCGCCGAACCAGGCACATCCGCGTCATTATTGCTCAGATCGACCAGCGTCAGGCCGGGCCAGGTCGGCGGGGCACTCACAGCCGCAGGCAGCGCCTCGGCTGGCTCAGCGGGCAAGGCAAGTTCGGCAGGAAAGAGCTCGTGCCAGAGCAGATAGGGACGCGGAAAGGCGCTCGGCAATTCAGCGGCCTCAAGCAGTCGGGCACGCTGATTTTCGGCATGTTCATGGAGATCAAGCGCGTGGCGGCGGAGAAACTGTGCTTCGGAAAAGAGCACCGCACTGCCTACGGGCAGATGAGCCAGCAACGACCCCGACACTTCATGCTCAAACTGACGAAAAAAGGGCGCAAAAAACGCCCGTCCCTCGAAACGGTCGCCATGCTCCAACCGCTCAAGGGCGGCTTCCCACTCCAGCCGGGACTCACGGCGCAACTGATCAAGGGCCAGCGCCCGGATCCGGGTCAAGGCCTCATCGCGCCGCCAGAGCGGGATCTCGTGCGGAGGACCAAGGAGCACGCTGGTAACCCGGGCGGTACTGCGCTGAGTTGCGACGTCAAAACGACGGAGATTATCAATTTCATCGCCAAAGAACTCGATCCGCAACGGATATTCATCAGCGGGCGGCCAGACATCCACCAGATCGCCGCGGCGCGTCACCTCGCCCGGCTCTTCGACCGTCGGCGCGTGGCGATAGCCAAGACGGATCAGGCGATGAAGCAGTTCATCCTGATTGATCTGTTGACCATGCTGCAGGGCAAGCATCGCCCGTGCCAACTCAGTCGGGGTAAGGGTTGGCTGAAGCAGCGCCTTGACCGGGGCCACGATCACTAATGGCGCGGTCGGCTGCGTCGCATCAAAGGCCGCCAGGCGCTGGAGTACCCGCAGGCGCCCGGCAATCACCGGGGCACCGGGCGACATATGTTCATAGGGCAGGGCATCGCTGGCCGGATAGAGGAGCACCGCCTCGGGGCCAAGCCACTGACGCAGATCTTCGGCGGCACGCAAGGCCAGGTCGGCACTCGACAGCAGATAAAACAAAGGGGCGCGCTGCACGGATGCGAGCGCCGCAACAACGGGCGTACGCCCAGCAGACGGCAACGGGGCAACCCGAACCTGCGCGGGACGATCTTGCAGACACGTAGCCAGCCCCTCAAACGAGGGCAAACCCACCAACTCGCGCCTGAGCTCAGCAAGACTCACCATACAAACTTACCGCATCCTGTTCAAAACAATGCGGTCAGTATAGCACATTGATCTCTATATAATAACCATTAGCCAGAGCACCAGGGCGATTGCATCTTCCGTGCATGTACCCCACCAGGGCACCCGCAAGGGCACCCGCAAGGGGTGCCCCTACACCGGATTCGGCCCCGGCCCGGGAGGGGCACCCCTTGCGGGTGCCCCTACACCGGGTTCGGCCCCGGCCCGGGAGGGGCACCCCTTGCGGGTGCCCCTACACCGGATTCGGCCCCGGCCCGGGAGGGGCACCCCTTGCGGGTGCCCGTACACCGGGTTCGGCCCCGGCCCGGGAGGGGCACCCCTTGCGGGTGCCCGTACACCGGTTTCGGCCCCGGCCCGGGAGGGGCCCCCCTTGCGGGTGCCCGTACACCGGTTTCGGCCCCGGCCCGGGAGGGGCCCCCCTTGCGGGTGCCCCTACACCGGTTTCGGCCCCGGCCCGGGAGGGGCACCCCTTGCGGGTGCCCCTCCCGGGCCGGTTTCGTATAATGCAATCGCCCTACCAGAGCACCGAGCATGCTTGAGGTTATTGCCATTCTATGCGATACTATCGCGAGAGAAAGCAACAACGTGCGCCAGCATAGAAATCCACCCCTATGAAACACACCCTCCACCGGATCATCCTCGTGCTCTTTGTTTTGGGTATCGCCCTCGTTGCCTCAACAACCACGGTGCCAGCGGCCTCAACCGTATCGGGCAGTGGTACGTCAAACCCGCTCACCGACCGAGTCATCGTGCGCGTGCGCGACGAGGCCGGGGTGCAGGCCCAGCTTGCCGCCGATCCCACGACCTTCGCTGATGCCTTGGGCACACGCGTGCAGGCGAGCCTGACCTATGTGCGGCCCTTCGATGCCACCACCCACATCTTGGCGGTGACCGGGGTCACGACACAGGCCAGTTTCGATCGCCTGCTCCAACGCCTTGCCCAGGATGCACAGGTCGAAGCAGTCGCCCCTGACACACGGGTCTTTGCGCAGATCGAGCCACAGGATCCGGGATATCAACGGTATGGTTGGTCCTTCAAACCAGTGACGCCGGAGAATTACGGGGCCAACCTGCCACCCGCGTGGACGGTCACGACCGGCAGCCCCAATATTGTCATTGGCATTATTGACACGGGCATCCTGCTCAACCACGAAGATCTGGCGGGGCGCCAGATCCCAGGCAATCCTGGCTATGATGTGATTGACGATACTGCTGTCGCAGGCGACGGCACTGGGCGTGATGCCGATCCGAGTGATCCGGGTGACTATGTGACCGAAGCCGAGGCAGCCTCGGGGCCACTCGAAGGCTGTGATGTGGTCAATAGTAGCTGGCACGGCTCGCATGTTGCGGGAACCATCGGAGCCCAGGCCAACAATGATCGCGGCCCCGCCGGGGTCAACTGGGTCTCGCCGATGCTGCATGTGCGCACGCTCGGCAAGTGCGGCGGCTATATCTCTGATGTCCTTGATGGACTCTTGTGGGCCGCCGGCGAACCCGTCGTCGGCCTCCCGTTGAACCCCAACCCAGTTCAGGTGGCCAATATGAGTCTGGGTGGCGGCGGAACGTGCAACAGCTTTATCCAGGACATTATTAATCGGGTGGTGCAGCGCGGCGTCGTGGTTGTCGTCGCGGCAGGCAACCAAAATAGAAACGTCAGCGAGACGATTCCCGCCAATTGCAGCGGGGTCATCAGCGTCGCCGCTACGGCCCAGTCAGGCGACCGGGCAAGTTATAGCAATTATGGCAATCTGATCACCCTGGCCGCACCCGGGGGCGACCGACGCTATGACAGTGCGATCTATTCAACGATCAATAGTGGTCTGCGCGGCCCCGAAGCCGATGCGTACGGTTTCTACCAGGGCACGAGTATGGCGACCCCGCATGTCGCGGGCATTGTCAGCCTGATGCTCTCACTCAACCCGTTGTTGAGCCCTGCCGAGGTACGGGCAATCCTTGATGCAACGGTGACGCCCTTTCCCGCTGGCAGCACATGTATCGGGAAGTGCGGGGCAGGCATCATCAATGCTGGTCAGGCCGTCGAAGCGGTCGCCCGCCAGGTGCGACGGGTCAGTTTTACCACCGAACAGAGTAGTACCCGTGAAGGCTCAAGCGTGACCGTGACGCTCAGGCTCAACCTGCCTGCCGCCGAACCGGTCATCATTCCGCTGACCATCGGAGGCGAGGCACAGCCTGACGATTACACCCTGAACCCACCACAGGCACTCTTCCCGGCGGGCGCGACCGAAACACAGATTGTGGTCGCGGCACGCACTGACACCCTCCAGGAACCCTCGGAGACGCTGATCCTGGGCTTGCAAAGCACCGCACAGGCAACCCCGAGTGTGCCGATGCAGCATACGGTAATCATTGAAGATGTGCCGCTCGATCCAGCGATCACCGTGACACCTGCGAGTCTTGCCTTTGGGGATCAACAGGTTGGTACGACGAGCGCTCCCCGGCGCGTAGTGGTACAAAATAGCGGCAGTGCCACCCTCGTTTTGCAGAGCCTCGAGGTGAGCGGGGCGTTTCAACGGGAAGGCGGCGATTGCCCCGAGCTCTTCCCAGCCGATCTGGCTGAGGGTTCGAGTTGCAGTGTTGACCTGGTCTTCTTGCCGACGCGGATCGGGCTTCACGCCGGAAGTCTTGCCATCAGCAGCAACGCAAAGGAGGCACCCACATCAATCGCATTGAGCGGGCGCGGTGCTGTTCCAGCGCTTGGCTACACGCCAACGTGGCTGCATTTTGCGCATGCCTCGGACCCACAACTGGTGACGATCACCAACCCTGGGCGCGCACCGCTGGTCATCAACAGCCTGACGATCAGCAACACCTTCGCCCGTCTTGATGGGAGTTGTGCCGCAACCTGGCCGGACACGCTTGCCCCAGGCGCACACTGTACCCTCCAGATCACGCCCGTTGTGACCAGTGCAACCAGTTATAGCGGCACGCTAAGCATCGCCAGTAACGTGCCAGGTGGCCCGTATGTGATCGATCTCACTGGTGGCGAGCTGATCACCCCGACACATACAGCGGTCATCAGCACAACGGCGCTCAGCGTCACCGACACAACGGTGACGATGGAAGCCACATTGCAACGCACCGAGGCCATCACCGCAGCGTTAAGCGTCACCTACCGGGTCACTGGTGAACGAACTGACGGCCAGGGCAACCTTGTACTGGCACGAGGAAGCGTCACGTTTGCGCCCGAGGCAACCGAGGCAACCCTACGGCTCAGCTTCGACCGTTTCAGCCTCTATGGGGTACGCACCTTGCTGCTGGAACTTGGCGAACCGGCGCTGGAAAAAGATGCCGGTACACGCGCACAGCTTGCACTGCTGCTCGAGGAGGCCTTTGTCTTCTTGCCATTGATCAGGTAGGGGCTAGCATCAATACCTTCGCCGCAGCGGCCAACCACCCATCGCCCAGCGCACCACGGTAGAGGCAGCCACCTCACCGCAGGGGCGCACGATCGCCGTCATCCGGGCATAAGTAGCGTGTAACATAACTTGAAGAGATTATGGTAGAGGGATAACACAGGTAGGTGGAACTGACCTTACACTCCTTCACGGCACCCGAGGAAACTGGGCGCGCCCACTTGTCTCGCGATCTTCGATCAGCGGAACGCCGCTGTCTTCGAGCGTATGGCCGTAGCGATCGGTAACCCGCAGCATATACGGCCCCGGCCCCATATTGAAGCCAACAAAATAGTTGTAATCCTGGCGCAACAGCGACTGCCATTGCCCCTGCGCATCACGATACGCCAGACTCACAATTGGATTGCGATGATGGCGTACCTGGATCGCCGTCCACCACTGATTGCTACCCGGCTTGATATGGTAGGCAATGGGGCGATCGAGTTCAGGACTCACCACACGCCAGGTAATCGGCACCAGGCCTTTTTCAAGTGGGGCAATGCGGGCAAACGCTTCACGGCTCAAATCGAGGTGACCACTGGTACAGATGGCATCGGGGCACTTATCAACAATGCGCACGATCACGCTTCCCAATTCACCGGTCACTTCGACATACGCACCACAGTAGATCGCAGCGGGGCCAGCAACCGGGTCAGGATTGCCATAATCCTCATGACTAATCGCGGCCACCATCAAATCCTGGGGTGACGGCCCAAACATGCAATTGCCATCGCCAGTCGCATCGTAGTAGGTTGCGCGCCCGGTACGCAGGTCAGCAGGGCGACTGGCCGGTTGGATGACGAACGGCAGGTAAGCCCGAAAGGGCGGCTGCGCCAGCAGGGGCGTACGCATCACGAGCAGCACGCACAACCCAAACAACACGCACAGCCCAACGAGCCCGCAACGCCTGCGCATCTCAAGCCTGCCAGGTCGCCTGAGGAATGGCCTGGGGGGAGGTAAAAACCGGCACCGGCGCACCGAGGGTCAGACCTTCTTGGGTAAGGGGAGCGAGGTAGGCATAGATCTCAACGCCTGACGTTATAGCCGTACGCAAGGCACGGGCAAAGGCTGGATCGACCTCTTCATCGGGAACCAGTGCTTCAGCAGCGTGACGCTGAATAATAAAGATCGCAGCGCAGCGCTGACCACTCCGCGCAATCTGCGCAAGCGCTTCGAACTGCACGCGCCCGCGTTCGGTGGGCACATCAGGAAACCGAGCGAGCCCACTGCTCACCCTGGTCACCGACTTCACCTCGAGCAAACAGGTGTGGAGACCCTCACCGAGGCGAAAATCAAAACTATGCGCCCCAATGGTCACATCGCGTTGCATCCGCAGATAGCGCACAAACTGAGGGAAAGCCCCGGCAGTGAGCCCGGCAACTACCAGGCGATGGGGCAAATGGATATCGAGTGACACCAGCTCATCGCCGTGGTAGACACCGACTACCTGAAAAGACGTCTTGCGGCCAACTTCATCGCGCGGTGCCAGCAGCAAGCGTACCCCCGGGTTGAGCAGATCGATCAGCCGTCCACGATCAGCCATATGGGCACGGATCGTACGTCCATTGAGACGCACCTCAACGATGAACTGATTTGGCCGACTTACAAACGTCGCCTCAGTGATCGGCCCGGTCGTAGTCAGTGGAACACGGACAGGCATAGCAACCCCAGGTAAAAGGGGACGGGCCGCAACCCAGACAGCGGCACGCCAATTCCGTGTGGATTATAACACAATCAACTGACGGCTACCGTGTTTTGCGCTTGCGCTCACGACGTGCATCACGGCGACTAGTCGTCGCAACCGGGCGCGGTTCAGCAGGAACGGCCCCTGCCCCACCAGAGAGCGCACGGGGCGCACCCGTTTTCCCAGGCTTGACCCCGGCAAGCCGAGCTTCACGGATCAGGTTGGGCAACACATTACGCACATAATAAAAGACATAGCCTGCAGCACCAAGCTGGATCACAAAGAGCAGCCATGACCAGATCCGCAGATTCATCGTCGGAACATTCAGGAGTCGCAGCACGGCCAGGAGTGTCCCAAGCCCACCCAGGACCATCAACCCGAGGCCCAACTGGTGCAGAAACGTCTGACGAATGGGATGCCGTTCAATATACATGAAGCGCAAATAGGCACCGGCCCCCACGCCTAGCAATTGTCCGAGAAAAAAGAGCCAGCCAAGCGTACCAAACTCAGGAGCTGCCGTTGTAAAATAGTTGATAAACCCCATAATGCCTCCACGCAAACAACCCTCAGAAAAGGGACTGAGCGATTATAGCAGTGACGCCTAGTCGCGTCAATGTGATGCTGTAAGATGCCATCGCCCTGGCTCCGCTCTCATCAAAGATAGACAGAAAGGCAAAAGATGGTTAAAATGAATCTAGCATCTACGCCAACACTCTGCAAAATCCTGGTTTGCAGCAGCAAGGGATACCATGACCTTGTTTTCGCCTGATGAGTTGACGTTTATCGAACGTTGCCAGGGCTATCTGGAGCGATTAGTTCAAGCTGCCGATCTGGCCGAGCTTGACCAATATAGCGCTGACCTCTTTCAGGCTCTGCTCTCTGAACACCGATCTACTGTGGTGTGGGATGATGAGCACCAAGCGCCCCCCCCACTGACACACGCGACTAGCAGCTTGAGCCAACACCATGTTGTCACTGAACCTGAGGATAATCGGGTGGTGTTTGCGTTGCGTGCCACGGGCCATCTCCTCGGCTCTGTCACCGTCACACCGGGGAACCTTACCCCCGCGCAGGTCGCCGGGATCAAGCTGGTAACGTCGGTGATAGCCCTGACCCGCTATACGTTGACCCATCCGGTGCCGAGCGCCCTCGAGCAACGCAAAGCCCGGTTGCGCCCCGCACTCGAACGGCTGCGTGATGCCGTAACGATGGAGCCATTGCTGCACGATCTGTGCGCCCTGCTGCGCTCGGTCTTGCCCTTCCGGGTCGTCGCATGTCTGCTGCGCTACCGCAATAGTGTCTGGCTCGAGATGAGTTATATCAATAGTGGTGATGTGGCCGAGGTGCCACGCCTCTACTGGCGCCTTGATGCCGGGCTGATCAGTGCGGTCATCACGAGCAAGCAGAGTCTCTATGCTGAGGATTATGTCACCGAGTGTCAACGTCGGGGGATCGCACCGCTGACAGCCAACAGCCCGACGCCGATCTTTGCCTGGATGGGCGCTCCGCTCTACTCGAACAAAGAGTTATTCGGGGCGATGATTACCTATAGTGACGTGCCCGATGTACGCCTGAGTGCCGACGATCAGGCGCTGTTTGCGTGGGTGGTTGCCGAGATGGCAGGCCCGATCCGCAGTGCCCAGCGCTACGAACGCGCGGCCGAAGAGGCGCGTCAACGCGACGCGCTGAATCGCATCGCACGCGCCATCAATTCGAGCCTCGATCCGGATGCCGTGCTCCGCCTTATTGTCGAACGCGCCCCGATCCTGCTGCACGCCGAAGAGAGTTCGCTCTTGTTGCTCGATAAGCAGACCGGTGAGCTCGTCTTTCGGTGCGTCGCCAATCCTTCGGGGCATCAATTGGTCGGCCAGCGTATTCCACCAGGGCAGGGGATCGCCGGCCATGTGGCATCTACCGGCCAGGCGACGATCATTAATGACACCCGATCAGACGGTCGTTTTTATCGCGAATTTGACAGCGAAAATGGATTTATTACTCGATCAATTCTCGCTGTTCCTTTGCGTGGCGTTGATGGTATCAAAGGGGTCATTGAGGTGCTGAACCGTCGGGACAATGCCCCGTTTACCGACTATGATCGCGGCCTGCTCGAAGCACTGGCCGATCAGGCGGTGATCGCCCTTGAAAACGCCCGCCGGTTTGCCTCGGTCGATCAGGCCTTGACCGAGCGCTTGCACGAGCTCGACCGTTCCAATGCGCGCCTCTATACGATCCTGCGCGCCTCGAATGTGCTCCGCTCGGCCCGTCAACTCGAGTTGCTCTTGCCAGAACTCGCCACCCTCTTGAGCAAAAGCTCGGGCTTTGCAAGTACAACCATCTTTCTGACGCGGCGCAATGATGCCGGCCAGAGTTATCTCATTCAGGTGGCCCGGTCAGGGGGCGCTCAGACGGTTGTGCCCGAACCAATGGCCCTGGAAGCCTTCGAGACGATGCTGTGCCCGGTGGCTGCACGTGGACGCATCACCTATCTACTTGAAGACCCATCTATTCCGGCACCCCCAGCAGCCCCTGCGCCTGAAGCTCATCCGCCCCAACTGCGGCGCTGGCAGGCCAACGACCATATCTGGTGCAAGCTCTTTGATCATCAGGGAACCTTGCTCGGGGCCCTGCGTTTTGATGATCCCGAGGATGGGCTCCGTCCAGATACGGTTCAGGTGCAGATCCTTGAGATCCTTACGAACCAGGTGGCGACGGCGATTGAAAACGCCGAACTCTATGCTGCCCAACAAGTCAATTTGAATCGGATGCTTGCGCTCAATGGGCTGGGTCAGGCGATCAATACGAGCCTGCGCTCACCAGAACAGATCTATGCCTTTACGACCCACGGCATGCAAGAGTTGAGCGAAGCCCGCTGGGCCAGGGTTTTTTTGTTCCACGCCACAAACCACGAACTGCAAGCAAAGTTTCACACGGGAACACAACCAGTCGATCAACCGCGTGTGCTGCACCTCGCAGAGCGTGCCATCGCGACCCGGCGCCCTCAAAAGCAGGCCCATAGCGAAGCCGAAGCACGCGAGGGCATCCTTGCCCTACCCCTACCTGGCACCCTCAAACCCGCGGGGGCTATCTGTATGGGCTATAGTCAAAATGTGCCTGAAGCCGCCGAAATTGAGACCCTGATCCTCTTTGCCAGCCAGGCCGCACGTGCCGTTGAACATCTCCACTTGCTTGACGTGATCCGCCAGGGTCGGGATCAACTCGCTTCGATTATGGCCTCGACCCGTGAGGGGATGCTGCTGGTCAATCAACAACAGCAGATCGCCGTTGCCAATGCCTCGTTTCTGCACCTGGCTGGTACGGCTGTCTGGTCGCCAGCCATCGAAACCCCAGAAGCCCTGGACGGGATGCCGCTCGATGCCTTGCTTGCGCTCTGGCAACACAATGTCGAGGCGCTGCCTGATGAATTTGAACTCCTGGCCCAGGGCATGACAGCCGTGGCCCATGGCGATGAACCCGCAGCCTATGGTCAGTTGCATAACTGCATCCGTGGGGCACGCTTTCTCGAATGGTCGGTGCTGCGGGTTGCTACAAGCGAAAGCATACGGTATCAAGCCCCGCCGGGCCAGATGATGTCGCCGTATGCCATCCTGATAACGATGCGCGATATTACCGCAGCCAAAGAGGCGGAAGAACTGCGCAGCGAGTTGACCAATATGATGGTTCACGACCTGCGTAGCCCCCTGACGAGTATTATTACCTCGATCGATATGGTGCTGCGCGGACGCTTTCAGGGTGGCAAATCAGCAATGCAGCACGAGATACTTTCGATCTCGTATGATAGTGCGCAAAAATTGCTCGCGATGGTGACACTGCTCCTTGATATTAGTCGCCTCGAAGATGGTAAAATGCCACTGGAGTATGTGACCCTCGCAGTTGATGATCTCGTGAGGCGGGTGCTCGATCAAATGCATCTGATCGCCCAAACGAAAGAGATCAGTTTCAAACTCGAGCTCGACCCCGAGGCCCAAACACTTGTTGGTGATGATGAGTTAATCCAACGGGTCTTCCAGAATATCATTGATAATGCGCTCAAGTTCAGCCCGCCGCAGGCGCAGATCACCCTTCAGGCGCGGCGCATCAATGACGCACCGCCAAAGGTGACCAGGCCCGTAGTGCCTGACGATCAAGCACCGCAACTTGACCCGACTGCCGTGATTGAGTTTGCGATCCGCGATACAGGCCCCGGGATCAAACTTGCCGATCACGAGCGGATCTTTAGCCGGTTTGCTCAGGCAGGTACCCGCCGTAAAACTGGAAGTGGCCTCGGGTTGGCCTTTTGCAAACTCGTTGTCGAAGCCCACGGGGGCCAGATTTGGGTCGAGAGTAGCCCAGAGCAGGGCAGTACCTTCTTTTTCACGCTCCCCACAGCAGTCAGGTAAGACGATGATGCTGTTCCGTTGTTTGCTTGTGATGTTCGCCCTTGTGTTGGTGGCTGGCTGCGGTTCGCTGTCGGCCAGTGCAGGCATAGCCGAGGTGACCATCCAACCAACCCTGCCGATGACTGAGGTGCCTCCGGCGGAAAGCGAAGACACAGCAACGCCAGTACCTTCTCCCTCGCCCACCCTTGAACCGTCCCCCACCCCTGAACCGACAGCAACGCCACAACCGTCCCCCACCCCCGAACCAAAGCCCATATAGGTCGACTGGATCATGCTGACCATCCGCCCTTCGCGGTCGGCAGCACAGAAA
>NZ_LYXE01000076.1 GCF_002532075.1 Candidatus Chloroploca asiatica
TCCATCGTGTCCTCCTGAAGCGTTCGATCATTCCTTCAGAAGGATACACGATGGGCTACCACTTTGACGTAGCCCTATGGGTAGCTTGACAGGCATCGCATTTGCCGCTACAATCTTTATGCTTGTGGCCGTATCATCCGCATGCCAATGTAGCTCAGTTGGTAGAGCAGCTGTTTCGTAAACAGCAGGTCAGGGGTTCGAGCCCCCTCATTGGCTCCACACGCGTAAAGCCGTTATGATGGGTTTCCCATCGTAACGGTTTTTGCTTCACGGCTCATCATGTATGGAGGTGAGAATGACGCGACGCGAGAGTTTCAATGCGGCTGAGTGGACGTTGCTTGGTGATGCTCCGCTCGCTGCTGGTGCTGCGGTAGCGCTGGCTTCGCCTGGCGGTGGTCGCAGCGAGGCCGAGGCGATGATGAAGGGGTGGCGTGCTGCGGGTGAGCACTTTGCCCAGACTGAGCTTGGGGCTGAGATTGTGGCCCGGCTTGATCCCGAGCGCCGACCCGAGAGTGGGGCTGCACGGTATGCCTATGCCAGTATTGTCGAAGAGGCGGTAGATCTCTGTGGGCGCGCCGTTGCCCTGCTGCGCGAGCGTGCGACCCTCGAAGAACTGGACGCTTACCGTGAGTTTGTGATTCACCTTGCTGAACACGTTGCCTGGGCTCACAATGAAGCGGGGCTCTTTGGTGTCGCTGCACAGTCGATGAGCCTCGATGAACGTGCCATGATGAGTACCATCGCCCGTGCCCTGGGCTATGGAAAGCCGTAGTTTTCTGCCATGCGCAATCTGACCCGAATCTTGCCGGTTGATGCCGAGGGCCTCGCGACGGCCGCTGCACTGTTGCGGGCCGGTTGGTTGGTAGCTTTTCCTACCGAGACGGTGTATGGCCTCGGTGGGTCGGCACTTGATGAGGCGGCTGTGGCCCGTATTTTTGCGGCCAAGGGTCGCCCCGCCGAGGATCCGCTCATTGTCCATTTGGCTAATGTCGCCGAGCTTCCCCGGGTCACAACGGCGCTGCCGGTGTCGGCGATGCTGCTTGCCGAGGCTTTCTGGCCGGGACCGTTGACGCTGATTGTGCCACGTGGCCCTGAGATTCCTCTTGCAGTGACGGCCGGTCGTCCGACGGTGGCGGTGCGCATTCCGGCGCATCCGGTGGCGCGTGCATTATTGAGGGAGGCTGGCCTTCCGATTGCCGCGCCGAGTGCGAATCGTTTTGGTTATACGAGTCCGACGACGGCGGCGCATGTGCTTGCTGATCTTGATGGGCGCATTGAGGCGATCCTTGATGGCGGGCCAACGACGATTGGGGTTGAGTCGACAGTGCTCGATCTCACGACGCCGATCCCGACCCTGCTTCGCCCCGGTGGGGTGAGCCTCGAAGCCCTGCGGGATCGGCTTGGCCCGGTGCTCGTTGGTCAACGTCAGCCCGCAGGATCAGGCGCCGGTCTTGCCTCGCCTGGCCTCCTCGACCGCCACTACGCCCCGGTGACGCCGCTCTGGTTTGTGCGTGGTTCACCCGCTGCGATGCAGATCTGGTTACGCGAGCGTGTGCGTGCCGAGTTGGCGTTGGGGCGTCGGGTGGGGTTGCTGGTGCCTGATGAAGATGCGTCCGCCCTGGCTGACCTTGAAGTTGATTGTGAACCACTTGGGCCAGCAGGTGATGTTGCCCAGATCGCCCGCCACCTCTATGCGGCACTCCGTGCCCTTGATCAGCGTCAACCGACCTTGATCCTTGCCCGTGATCTGGGGGCGATTGGTCTTGCCCTGGCGATCCGTGACCGCCTGACCCGCGCCGCCGCCGGGCGGGTGATTGAGCTAGAGCGCCCGTGAGACCTCACGGGCGCTCATCGGAGTGCCGACTTCAGTCGGCTGTAACGTAAGTTTCCTGGCGTCCTCAGCCGTCCACGAATGGGGGCCACGAAGAAACGAAGAATTGCGTCACCAAGCCTGTTTTCGTCTCTTCGTAAGGGTTCTTCGTGGTCGGCGGCGCGACTGGGAAATGTCGTTCCCAGACTAATCAGTGGTGTGTCAACGAAGTTTCCTGATCTTTTGCGAGCCTGGGTACGCGGGCGTCCCGCCCGCTGGTGCTCGCGAAGTGGGCGGGACGCCCGCGTACCCAGGACGGGTCAACCTTATTTCCAAGGGTTTGATATTAGGTGACGCGCATCCGCATCCACCCACTCGTATTGTGAAAGTTGACGACGGCGGTGCCCGGCGGTACCAGTTCGTCACAGGCGGCGCGGAGCTCATCGCTGAGTTGCATCGTCGCCACCGGTAGCATTGCTTCGAGTTGGGCCAGGGTACGCGGCCCGAAGATTGGTGCCGTGATCCCCGGCTGATCCTTGACCCAGAGCAACGCCAGGTGCGCCGGGGCGACGCCATGTGCTTCGGCCAGCGCGACAAAACGCTTGCCTACCTCGACGCCAGCAGCGGTCACGCGCTCGGCGTAGATGCCGCCGCGTAAGGCCGCCCGTGAGTCGGTTGGTACGGCTTGGGCATCGTGGTAGCGCCCGGCCAGTACCCCTTGCGCCATTGGTGACCAGGGCATGAGCGCAAGGTTGTGAGCCTGGCATAGCGGCACCAGTTCATTCTCGATCCGCCGATCAAGCAGGTTGTACGGCGGTTGCTCTGAGACGTAACGCGCCAACCCCTTCATCGCGCTGATCATCAGTGCTTCCATCACGCGCCAGGCGGGATGCGTCGAGCAGCCAATGTAGCGTACTTTGCCCTGGCGCACCAGATCGGTCAGGACGCCCAGGGTCTCTTCGACCGGCACGGTGGGATCAGGCCGATGGATCTGATAGAGATCGATATAGTCGGTCTTCAAGCGCCGCAACGAATCCTCGCAGGCTCGTAGCAGATGCAAGCGGGAATTGCCGCGCTCGTTTGGGCCTGGCCCGGTGGGATAGTGGGCTTTGGTTGCCAGGATAACCTCGTGGCGCCTCCCGCTGGCGGCCAGGGCGCGACCGATAATTGCTTCACTTTCGCCGGCGTTGTAGCTGTTCGCCGTATCAAAGAAATTGAGCCCGGCATCAAGTGCCCAATCAAGCATGCGTGCTGCTTCATCCTCTGGGGTTGGATTGCCAAAATTCATTGTTCCGATACAGATTGGCGCTACTCGTACCCCGGTACGTCCCAGCAAACGGTATTCGATCAACGTCTTCCTTCCTCTCATGCTTCAGTACGTCCATACCCAAGTTCGCGTAGCGCCTGCTCTGCCTCGCCTGCTTCATCCCACGGGATGGCATGATCGGCATAGATGACGCAACCTTCGTGTCCTTTGCCCAGCAACAGGACAAGATCGCCTGGTTGTGCCTTTGCCAGCGCGGTACGCAGCGCCTGCGCACGATCGGGGATGCACAGATACCCTTCATTGGGGCGCAGACCCGCCTGACGGGCCCCTGCGGCAATCTGTTCAATGATTGCTTCGCGGTCTTCGCCACGTGGATCTTCATCGGTGAGGATCAGCAGGTCACAGTAACGCCCGGCAATCGCGCCTTGCAGGCTCCGTTTGGCGCGATCACGTTCGCCAGCACTGCCAAAGACCGCGATCATCCGCCCCGTCACGAGGGGGCGGAGCATGCCCATCACCTGCTCGAACGAACCTGGGCTGTGTGCATAATCAACAATGACTTCAAATGGTTGGCCTCGTTCAACTGGTTCCATGCGCCCACGCGGGGCATGGGTGGTGCTGAGGGCGGCCAGCGCTTGTTCCAGGGGTACCTCCTGACTGAGCGTGACACTGAGGGCGGCTAGCGCGTTACTGATGTTGAAGGTGCCCGGTAACCGCACACTCAATTCGCCTTCACCCCACGGGGTACACACGTGTACGAGCGAGCCTGTTGGCCCACTGCGCACGATGGTACCTTTGACCTCTGCCGGTTTGAGGATTCCGTAGGTGAGTTGGCGCGCCTTCGCCGGCGCCGCCTCAAGAAAAAAGTGGTGGTGTGGGTCATCGGCATTGACAATAGCCCATGACAGGCTTGTTGATTGGGGCGCTCTAACCGCTGGTTCATCGAGCATGGCAAAGAGGCGGGCTTTGTCGGCGCGATACTGCTCAAACGTGCCATGATAGTCGAGGTGCTCGTGGCTGAGATTAAGAAAGACAGCCACATCAAAATAGCATCCGCTCAGGCGGTTCCAACTGGCTGACAAGGCGTGAGAGGTTGCCTCGATGACTGCTGTATCACACCCGTTCGCCACCATCTCGGTCAATAATGCCTGGACATCAGGGGCCTCGGGCGTGCTCTGACGGGTAGTGTTCGCCCAGCGGCGGTTCCCTATTTTGAAATCAACCGTACTGATGAGCCCGGTCGTCTTGCCACACGCATCAAGCATCTGACTTACGAGATCGGTGGTCGTGCTCTTGCCTTTGGTTCCTGTTATGCCGATTGTGCGCAACCGGGTTGCGGGATAGTCGTAAAAAGCCGCTGCCAGGGGTGCCAGGGCCACCCGACTATCAATCACTTTGATCAGCGTGGCACCCTCCAAGGTATGCTCACTCTGGTGCCGTGCATCAACGACGATGGCCCGCGCCCCACGGGCAAGTGCCTGTAAAATGTAGGCATGCCCATCAACATGGTGTCCTGCGATGGCGACAAAGAGGCCACCTGGCACCACCTGACGCGAGTCATAGGCCAACCCGGCAATGGGTTGATCTAGTGAGCCAATAATCTGGACGACCGCAACATGGGCGAGTAATTCACGTAATGTTTTCATCTTCTTACCCCAAGTACCTTCTCACTTTCAGGGTAACACATATGCAAGAACGCGATTCACAGGAATGCCTTGACGATGACCTTTTGTCCTGATCATCTCTGGCTCACTGGTTGGATAACAACCCATCATATCGCTACGAACCCGCCCTGAAACGAAAATTTCACCAGAGCGAGCCTGTTGCATCAAATGGGCTGCCAGGTTCATCTCTTCACCCTGCGCCGTATAGACACGCCGTCGTGTATTCCCCACCTCCCCAACAAAGAGTTGCCCAAGCGTGACGCCAGCGCATGTAATCAGGCCACGTTGGCGCAACTCAAGGCAGCATCCTATGGCCTGGCACGATCCTTGCTCGGGGAGACCGTTGCGTCCAAAGAGGAGCACAAAAATTGGCCCTTTATCCCCAAGCTCAATTTCGTTGAGTTCCCCACCCCATCGTGCAACGACGACCTGAACGTCGCGCACAACCAGATGGAGGTTGCTGAGCTTTGGGGGGACTTCAAAGGCCGCAAACACCGGAAGGCAACGCCGATAGCCTGAAACGAGGTGATTCCTAGCCAACTGTTGCGCGATTGGCCGTGGCAGAAAGTGGTGCCATGCGATAGTGGATGTGGTTGGTGGTGTGGGCGAAAGATCGGCTTCACAAGCTTCTTCCGGGGCCTGGGCGTACCGGAGTTGTTTGGGTGGGCAGGTTTGCCTGGCTTCAATTGCAGCGCGGAGGCCTGGCCCGGCGAGCAGGAAGTGACATCCATATTCAGGGGTTCCCACCACGAGGCCATTGATCAAGCCTGTGCTTACACCGATGCGTAGGTGTAGCTGGATCGAACCCTGTGGCGTGACGATCGCGGGAAACTGACTGATCGTGTCGAGTAACGCTTCCCCACAGGTACATCCGAGTTCGCGATCGCTTATCTCAGGCCACCAGGCGGTCAGGGCGTCACCTGCAATTGAGGTCACATCCCCACCATAAGCCCCGATGGTCTCAATCAAGGTCGCGTAATACTGGTTCAACGTGTCATGTAGTTGGCTTGCCCCGTCGGGTTGATCGGCAAAGGCACTGGTGAGTTGCGTAAACCCGCTCACATCGGCATAGAGTGTGGTGGCTTGTGTGGAAACGACCATACCTTGCTGAACCCGGCCTCTGGCAAGCTGTTCGGAGAGCCAGGTCGAGAGAAAGGACTTCAGTGTCAGTGGTATTGCGTCGTTGCTCATACAGGTTGACTTTTCCTCCTCTCCCAGAGGCTTGGTCGCGTCTTCTCGATCAGGATGAGTATGCTATACTACATTGTACATTGCGAACGAACCAGAAAGAGCAATGTCTCTGTGTGCTCGCCTGAGCGCCCCGGCGTGAGGCCGCGGCGATGGCCAGCACGTTCTTGACGTGACCTGAAAAGGTCGGAAGAAGGTGTGTTTTGGGTGCAGAACGTCTGCAAAAGGTGCTGGCGGGTGCTGGCATTGCTTCGCGTCGTGATAGCGAAGCGTTGATTGCTGCCGGACGGGTGACCGTTAATGGCCGTGTAGTGCAAGAGCCAGGTCTGAGGGTTGATCCAGAAAAAGATGTGATTATGCTTGATGGCGAGCCGGTACGGCAGCCCGGCCGTCGTACGTATGTGTTGTTACACAAGCCGGTTGGGGTGGTTTCAACCGTGGAAGACCCCCACGGTCGCCCGACGGTCGTCGATCTGGTGCAGGTGCCTGCACGGATCTTTCCAGTTGGCCGCCTTGATGTTGATAGTGAGGGGCTGTTATTGTTGACTGATGATGGCGAACTAACCCATCATTTGACCCATCCCCGCTTTGAGGTTGAGAAAGAATATCGCGTTCTGCTTGACCGTCCCCTCGAGACGGTTGCCCTCCGCGATTGGCGGAATGGGTTGTGGCTTCATGGCGAAATGACCGCTCCGGCCAAGGTCGTTCTCGCCGAAACAACCGATGAAGGTGTCTGGTATTCTGTGGTGCTTCGTGAAGGCCGTAAACGCCAGATCCGTGAAACAGCAAAAACTCTGGGCTATGAGGTGCGACGCCTGATCCGTGTGCGCGAAGGTAAACTCACCCTTGGTACTTTGCCCATCCGTGAGTACCGTACCCTTACCGATGAAGAAATTGCCGAGTTGCGCACTCATGTGCCGCCGACATCATTTGCTGATGAGGCCCGTGCGGAAGATCGTTCTATGCACCGTGAGCCTGAGCATGATGATGAGACCGGTTCATCGCGCCGTGCCGCTGCGGGGGTTGCGGCGGGTGCCGCAGGTGTGGTTGGCGTGAAGAAAGTTTCTGGCGATCGCGACGATCGTGCCGCCAGACGTTCTGACGATGATCGGACTTCGCCTCATGCTCGTCGCGATCAGCGCGATGAGCGTGGCTACGGTGCTGGACGTGATGAGCGCGGCGGCCGTGGGTACGAGCGGAACGAGCGCAGCTACGGTGGCCCCGGACGTGACGAGCGCGGTGGACGCGGCGAAGAGCGTGGCTACGGTGCCGGGCGTGATGAGCGCGGCGGCCGCAGCTACGGTGGCCCCGGACGTGACGAGCGCGGTGGACGCGGCGAAGAGCGTGGCTACGGTGCCGGACGTGACGAGCGTGGCGGACGCAGCTACGGTGCCGGGCGTGATGAGCGCGGTGGCCGCAGCTACGGTGGCCCTGGACGTGACGAGCGCGGTGGACGCGGCGAAGAGCGTGGCTACGGTGGCCCTGGACGTGACGAGCGTGGCGGCCGTGGCGAAGAGCGTGGCTACGGTGCCGGGCGTGACGAGCGCGGTGGACGCAGCTACGGTGGCCCTGGACGTGACGAGCGTGGCGGACGCAGCGAAGAGCGTGGTTACGGTGCCGGACGTGATGAGCGCGGTGGACGCAGCTACGGTGGCCCTGGACGTGACGAGCGTGGCGGACGCAGCTACGGTGGCCCTGGACGTGACGAGCGCGGTGGACGCAGCTACGGTGGCCCTGGACGTGACGAGCGCGGTGGCCCTGGACGTGACGAGCGCGGCGGCCGTGGCGAAGAGCGTGGCTACGGTGCCGGACGTGACGAGCGTGGCGGACGCAGCTACGGTGGCCCTGGACGTGACGAGCGCGGTGGCCGCAGCGAAGAGCGTGGGTACGGTGCCGGACGTGACGAGCGCGGCGGACGCAGCTACGGTGGTCCTGGGCGTGACGAGCGTGGCGGACGCAGCGAAGAGCGTGGGTACGGTGCCGGACGTGACGAGCGTGGCGGACGCAGCTACGGTGGCCCTGGGCGTGACGAGCGTGGCGGCCGTGGCGA
>NZ_LYXE01000077.1 GCF_002532075.1 Candidatus Chloroploca asiatica
GAAAATGGATTTAGTGGCGATTATAACGATTTGATTAATCAGCCTTCGCTTTTCGATGGGCAATACTCAAGCCTCACCGGAACTCCTTTTATTCCTGTAATTCTTTCCCATCTCGATGATGTTAGTGCTTCGGCACCAGCCTCAGGACAAGTGCTTAAATGGAATGGCTCCACCTGGACCCCCGCCGACGATTTGCAAGGAGGTGGAAGTGGTGGCACTTACACCCCCGGCGATGGCATCAGCATTTCGGGCAGCAATGTAATCTCCATTTCCGATGCCGGGGTTACTTCAGTAAAACTGGCCAATAATGCCGTTACTTCTGCCAAGATCGCCAGTGGTGCCGTTACAGCCACCGAACTGGCAACCAATGCGGTAACAACTGTGAAAATTAACAATGCGGCTGTTACAACAGATAAAGTTGCCGATGCGGCGGTTACTACAGCTAAGATTGCAGACGCAGGAATTACAACAGCAAAACTGGGGGCTACTTCGGTAACTTCCGAAAAACTGGCCAATACTTCCGTTACAGCCGCCAAGCTCCACCAAATGAGCGCCACAAGCGGACAAGTGCTCAAATGGAATGGCACCACCTGGGCCCCCGCCGAAGACCTGCAAGGCTCAGGCGGAAGCAACCCAACAGGCCCCGCCGGAGGCGACCTTAGCGGAACCTATCCAAACCCGGCTATTGCAAATAATGCTGTTACAACAGCCAAAATTGCAGCCACTTCCATTACCTCCGATAAGCTGGCAGCAGGAGCCGTGGGCTCAGGCCAACTGGCCAACGATGCTGTTACTTCGGCTCATATCG
>NZ_LYXE01000078.1 GCF_002532075.1 Candidatus Chloroploca asiatica
CGCAGGTCACGAGGGAAGGGAGCGGGAACCGGCAAATCTAGTTGACACCAGGCGGCAAATCTAGTTGACATTTAACACCGCCCCACGCTTGAAAGCGGGGGCTACCGCGCCGATCTATTTGGTGTATCCGCGCTGGCGATGGTCATGCTCCAGCCCGCGCTCGCTTGCTCGCCTCGCGCGCAGGCCGTTCGGCTGGTGCAGGTCGTCGTCAGCAGGAGCAGTGGGATACCATTCCAGCGTCAAGGATGGGCACGGGGTCGAGTTTACGTGAACCAGATGGATCGGATCCGCTCACCAAGTCTGCGCTAAATAGGCTATACTAGTAGCAGAGGACAACTACCGACGCAGTGTTGCTGATCGTGCCGTTGCTGGCGCGCTCAGCTTTTTTGTTTTTGACGCCTCATACCAATTGGCATTGAGCAAGCCGCATCGGTATTGCTGCCCGAGCGCATGAGCACGCCATGCGCGGCAATCTACAATCCAAAATCTGCAATCTCAAATAGAGCAGGGTGCTATGCACGTCCAGATTGGCTTCGAACTTATGCTTGAGTCGGTGGCTCCAACGCCGACCGTCGCAATAACCCAGCCGCGTTCTACCGAGGGCCAACGCATCCTTGGGCCGTGTCTGAGCATCACGCCAGAGATGCCGCTGCACACCTACAACGACAGCTTTGGGAACATCGTCTGGCGCTGGACGGCACCCCAGGGGATGCAGCGCATCCACTACGACGCCATCGCCGAGGTCGCGTCCCTGGCCGACCCGGTTCTGCCCGATCTGCCTGGCACGCCGGTCGACCAGCTTCCTGATGCGGTACTGCTCTATACACTGCCCAGTCGCTACTGCCCCTCCGACATGGTGCTCAACGATGCGTGGCAACTCTTTGGTGGCGTGCCGGACGGTTGGCCACGCGTGCAGGCGATCTGTGACTGGGCGTACCGCAGTGTTGCTTACGTCGCGGGGAGTAGCACCGGGACAACCTCGGGCTATGATGTGTATCTGAGTCGCAGGGGCGTCTGCCGCGACTTTGCCCATCTTGGCGTGATGTTCTGCCGGGCGCTGAGCATCCCGGCCCGCTATGTCTGCGGCTACCTCCCCGATATCAACGTGCCGGTGAACCCTGAGCCTATGGACTTTCACGCCTGGTTCGAGGCCTACCTTGGCGGGGCGTGGCGCACCTTCGATGCCCGCCATAATCAACCGCGCATCGGCCGTGTGGTGATCGCCCATGGCCGTGATGCTGTCGATACGGCCATTCTGACCAGCTATGGCGCGAGCATCCTGACGGGTATGACGGTCTGGGCCCACGAACGGCCTGATCTTACGCTGCTCGGCGAACAGAAGGCCCAGCGATGAGCAACCTGAGCGACGCAGACGACCCGGAAGCCTTGCTCGACCATCATGATGTGGCCTGGGACACCGTCCGGCGCAGCCGTTACTGGATGCACCAACGCTTCCAGTAGCGCTATCCACCGTCCTCCGGCTTGCGGTTGAGAAGCCGATGCCCTTGCGCTGAAGGTGATCGTCGCAACATCGTGCGTGAGCACTCCTCGACCTTCCTGCGCTGCCCATGCAAGCACCGTCGGGTCATCTCCTCCCGACAAACCAGCATCTTGCACGCGAACGATATCCAGGCTGGGAGCGCGGCGAAGCAAACCACGAACAATGTTGTTATTGAAATGCTCGTCAGCAGCCAAACGCAGCATCGCATGATGACCTTTGTTGATCTCGACGCGCGAGTAACCGGTCGCGAATGCCAACAGGGTCAAACTGCGCCTCGTTGTGCGCTCGCAAGAGCGCTGCTCGTTGCTGACGCTCTGCGAGATAGGCGTCTACGTCCGCTCGGTGCTGCAGGAAGTACCCAATGACCCTACGCAGCCGACATCGCAAGACGTTACGGGCCGTTTGTAGTGATCCCGTCCCACCCGCGGTGCGCTTGCCTGGAACGGGGCCGACAGTGCCCGCCAGCCTGACGATTTGCGCCGGGTGTTGGGCTACCTGCCCCAGGATTTTGGCGTCTACCCCAACCTGAACGCGGTGGAGTTTCTCAGCTCGGAACGGCCGTTGCAAATTCTGCTGCTCAGCTTCTGGTACCGCGGCCCGCTCAACGGGCGCGCCACCTTCGACATCACCGGCGCGCCACCAACGGTATTGACGTACGGAGCCGCTTCCACCCGGCAGCGGCGTACATGACACCACAGACAATCAAGAGGAGACCGCACAAGAAGAGCATCGTGCTGCGGGCGATGATGGACATGATGCTGTCGGGGATCGGTTCTCCCCGCAGCAGGGTGCGCACAAGAGGGATGACGTGGAGGTTGATCAGCAGGCCCAGCAAGGCTAACCCGGTTACCCCGCGCATCGAGGATGTGTAGTAGGTCGGTTCAGTCGCCAGAAAGCCCAACAAGGCAATGGGCATCCCAAAGATGGCTGGAATCAGGGAACTGACCCCACGCAAGCCGATCAGATAGCGGCTGATCAGCCCGAGGATGATCAGCAGGATGCCGAGCCAAAGCACGATCCGGGGTATGGTGCGCAACATCAAGCACCTGGAACTTTCCTGTATGCTGGAACCTCACTTTATTATATTATATCAATGATGTTTGAACGTGCCGCCTGGCGATGCTGCACTGTGCAGGCGGAGTCGTGTGCATGATCATGCGCTGGATGGGCCGGTGACTGATGAGGGGTCAAGGCGATCGTATAGCGCCCGACGCCAAGTAGCAAATTGAGGGGCACCTCGCCGTGAACGGCGGGCAGAATGCGTGCGCGAGGCACAATCTGGCGCACCATGCCTCGATCTCAGCACGCTGGGCCTCATCCACGAGGTCGATCTTATTCAACACCATCAATACGTTACTGATACAAGGTATCATTAAAGTGGGGCCTTGTCAATGAGCGCAGCTTCCGCCCGAGGATGCCCAGCGCATCCTGAAAATGGTCGGGGTACTCGCGCTGATCGCCGCAACCAAAAAGCGCCACGGTGATGCCCTGAAAATCGAGTGGATCCAGGTATGGTTCTAGCGTTTAGCGTGCAAACAACTGATCGAGGTGTTGCTTGTCCAACGCAGCTTGCACATGATCAGCGAGCCGATGGTACGGGTCAACGGGTATGCTCGTTGGTTGCTCACGCCAACCAAGCGAGGTGAGCCAGGCGTGCCGGAACGCGTGGTTGGCAAAGATCCCGTGGAGATAACAGCCCCAGATGCGACCGTCAGGTGTGACATAGCCATCTCTTTCCTCAACCGGCACCCGATTGCGTTGGCGCATGCGCACCGCCGCACGCGCCTGGCCGAGTGGCTGGGTTCGTCCCATATGGATCTCATAGCCGGTGATGGGCAGCCGCTGCGCCCAGGGCATCAGTGCTTCGCCGGTGACCTGGACGGTGCGTTTCTCAGCTGTAAACACGGTTGTGACGGGCAGCAAGCCTAACCCTGGCTCATCGCCCCCGTTGCCTTCCACGCCCTCCGGGTCGCTGATGCGCTCACCGAGGAGTTGGTAGCCCCCACAGATGCCAACCACTGCGCCGGGGAAGGCTTGCAGGGCTGCGTCGAAGCCGCGCTCGCGGAGCCAGCGCCGTGCTGCGAGCGTATGCTTGACGCCGGGCAGGATCACGGCTGCGGCGCCGGCCAACTGGTCGGGGCGTTCGATATAATGCACACCCACACCTGGCTCGGCAGCTAATGGGTCAACGTCATCGAAATTGGCGATCGTTGGGAGCTTGACGACGGCAATGGTCAGGCCGTCGGTGGACGGCCTTACGCCACGTTCGAGCACGACCGCATCTTCTTCGGCCAGACCGAGCGCGTCGATCCAGGGTACGACGCCAAAAACGGGCACGCCGCTGCGCGCTTCCAGGATGGCGATCCCATCGGCAAACAGCGCGGGATCACCGCGAAAACGGTTGACGATCAGCCCCTGCACCAGCGCCCGCTCCTCAGGGTCGAGCAGCATCAGCGTGCCAAGCAGTTGGGCAAAGATGCCGCCGGTATCAATATCGCCGACCAGCAGCGTGCGCGCCTGCGCATAGGTTGCGACACGAGCGTTGACGATGTCACGCGGCTTGAGGTTGAGTTCCACCGGACTACCGGCACCTTCGGCAATGACGAGATCGTACTGAGCCCGCAGACGATCGAGATTGCGCGTGACCACGTTCCACAGCAGATCCTTGCGTTGCCAGTAGTCAAGTGCATCGAGCGTGCGCCACGGCGTGCCTTCCACGATGATCTGGCTACGGCGTTGGCCCTCGGGCTTGAGCAGGATCGGGTTCATCGCCGTCGTCGGCGCAATCTGGGCCGCCGCTGCCTGCACCGCCGTACTCCGTCCAATCTCGCCGCCAGCGTCGGTCACCGCAGCATTATTGCTCATATTCTGCGCCTTGAACGGCGCGACCTTGATCCCGCGCCGCACCGCGATGCGGCACAGTGCCGCGACCAGTGTGCTTTTGCCGACCGAGGAGGCGGTGCCGAGAACCATAATCACTGGTGCGGTCATCGTGTTTCCTTCCAGGCGGCGAGCAGCCGCCGATTCTCGTCGGGGCGACGCGGGGCCACCCGTACCCACGCGGGGAGCCCGAACGAGGTGCAGTCGCGGACAACACAGCCTCGCCCGAGTAGCGCGGCCCGGGTTGCCGCCCCATCGCCGGTACGTACCAGCACAAAGGGCAGCGCAGCACGCCAGACCGGAAGGCCGAGTTCAGCGAGGCCAGTGGAGAGCATCTCGCTGGCCGCCCAGAGCGGTGATCGTGTTGACGCAAGAAAGGTTGGGTCGCTGAGCGCGGCCAAGCCGGCGGCCTGGGCGGCACTGCTCACACTCCAGGTCGGCTGAAAGGTGCCGACGCGTGCGCTCAGTTCCGGGGATGCCAGCAGATAGCCCAGACGTAACCCGGCCAGGGCATAGCTTTTGGTCAGCGAGTGCAGGGTGATCAGATGTGGCGAAGATGTTTCCGACAGCGCTGCGGTAGCCGTCCGTTGCAGATCGCTATACGAGCGATCCAGGATCAGGTAGCCTCCATCTCCCGCAGCGATCGCGAGAAGCGTCTGCAGGATCGCCGACGCGAGCACGACCCCGGTGGGATTGTTTGGCGTGCAGAGCCAGGTGAGGCGCGGGCGCAGCGTGTGCATCAGTGCGCTCAGTGCTGGACCATCGGGTTGAAATGCTCGTTCCGGCTGTGTTTGGAACGCAACGACGTGCGCACCCATCAGCTCACTCGCATACGCATATTCGCCGTAGGTTGGCCCGATCACCAGCACCGTATCGCCAGGGTGCAGCAAGGCACGGGCGACCAGGTGGATCAACTCGTTGGCCCCGTTGCCCGGCAGGATGGCCTCGGGCTCACATGCATGACGCTCAGCCAGGGCTTGCCGGAGCCGCACACAGCTGCGATCGGGATACGGGGCGGGATCGAGCGCCGCCAGCGCTGCGCGCACACCCGCAGGCGGGCCAAACGGGTTGAGATTGCTGCTGAAATCGAGCAGATTACCGGGCGACACCCCAAGGGCCGCCAGTTCGTGCTCGTCAAGGGCGCCGTGGACTACTCGCTTGCGTGTGCCCATGCGACCTCCAAGGCCTTCAACTCGACCGCGATCCCGCAGACTACCAGATAGACGTCGGTGGCCGCAGCGGCGACCTGTTGATTGGCCCGCCCAAGCAGATCACGATAGATGCGCCCAAGCGGATATTCCGGCACGATGCCCATACCAACCTCATTCGTCACCACGATCAGGGTCAGATCGTGTGTGCGCGTTGCCTCCAGGATGGCGCTGACTTCGGCCGTGACGGCCTGATCCGGGGCGGCTTCATTGGCCAGCAGCACATTGCTGACCAAGAGCGCGAGGCAATCGAGCACGACGACGCTGCCTGGCGCGACGTTCGCCAGCGCCGTCGCGACCGCCAGCGGTTGCTCGCAGGTTGTCCAGGTTGCGGGACGGCGCTGCTGGTGATGGGCAATCCGTTCGCGCATCTCATCGTCGCGTGCTTCAGCCGTCGCCAGATAGGTCACCGGGCGATGCAAACGGGCAGCGTAGTGTTCGGCACGCGCACTTTTGCCGCTCCGCGCCCCACCCGTAAACAGAATTACCTTGCTCATAGGGCAAACCTCGCTGCTGCGGTGATGGCGGCCAAGGCCATCACTTCGGTTGCTTCACACAGGGCTCCATACGTATCACCCGTGAGCCCACCGAGGTCACGCGTCCACCAGCGCCCAAGCAGATACGCCCCACTGCCGACGAGCAGGAACGCAACAATGCCGCCGAGCCCGGCGATGGCAACCACCGTCACGGCCACGACGACACTGATGCCGCTCAGCGTACCACGGTTCACCTGACCGTGGACGCTGCTTCCGAGGCCCTCGGTACGGGCCAGCGGAAACCAAACGATGGCCGCGATCATCGCCCAGCGTCCAAGCATTGGTGCGAGCAGCACGGCGGGCCACCAGCTTGCGCCGGCGTCGGCAAGGAAGGCGACCTTCAAGAGGAGCACGGCAACCAGGGCCAGCGTCCCCATTGCGCCGATGTGGCTATCCTTCATGATCGCCAGCTTGCGCTCACGCGGACGCCAACTCATCACGGCGTCGAAGGTGTCGCTCACGCCATCAAGATGCAGCCCGCCGGTGAGGATGCCCCAGGCGACGACGACCAAGACCGCCTGAACGAGCGGCGGCCAGAAGAGACCGGCGATCCACCCGCTTGCAACCAGCACGAGGCCAATGATCGCCCCCACCAGCGGAAAAGAGGGCACGGCCCCGGCAAGACCACGCCCCGAGGTTGGGGCGGGCCATGGCAGCGGGATCGTGGTCAAAAACCGCAGCGCGGTGTCGAAATCGTGCGCAAAGGCACCCCCGGAGGAAGGTTTACGGTCGGTCATTGGTTGCTTGCCACTCCAGCTTCGGCGAAGGTCGCCATTTCATTGAGGATTTTGCAGGCCGCCTGCGCGAGCGAGATCCCCAACACGGCACCGGTTCCTTCGCCCAGACGCATCCCGAGATCAAGCAGCGGTTCAAGGTCAAGCTGCGCAAAGATCGCCTGGTGTCCACGTTCGACCGAGCGATGGGCTGCAATGAGATAAGGCTGCAGGGCTGGCGCAAGGCGACACGCAAGCAAGGCGGCTGCTCCGGAAATAAAGCCATCGACCACGACGGGAACCTGGCGTGCAGCTGCGCCGAGCATCACGCCGACGAGTCCGCCAATCTCGAAGCCACCAACCTTGGCGAGCACATCGAGCGCATCGGTCGGGTCGGGGCGCTGGCGGGCAAGGGCTTGTTCGATCAGCGCGATCTTGTGGGCCAGCCCGGTATCATCAATACCAGTGCCACGCCCGGTCACCTCGGCGACGGGGGCGCCGGTGAGGGCCGCAACGATAGCACTGGCGGCGGTCGTATTGCCGATGCCCATCTCACCGGTGGCAATGACATCAACGCCGTCTTCGATCAGCTCGGTGACCACCGCGATGCCGGTCGCGATAGCAGTCTGGGCCTGAGCACGGCTCATCGCTGGTTCGACCGTCATATCGTTGGTACCGAGGGCGATCTTCCGCTGCAGCAGGCCAGGCGTAGCGGGTAGGTCAACCGCCACCCCGACATCAACGACCACCACCCTGGCCCCGACGTGGCGGGCTAGGACATTGATCGCGGCACCACCCGCCAGAAAGTTGTACACCATCTGGGGCGTCACTTCGGCAGGGTAGGCGCTCACACCCTGCCGGGCAATGCCATGATCGGCGGCCATCACGACGACTGCGGGGTTCTTCAGGTGGGGCCTTGCTGCGCCAGTGATCCCGGCAAGCTGGATCGACAACGTTTCAAGCCGACCGAGCGCACCGTGCGGCTTGGTCAGTTGCTGCTGGCGAAGACGGGCAGCGGTCATGGCGTCCTGGTCGAGGGGGCGAAGGTGATTGATGGTCGTGGGCAAGAGCGAATTCATTGCTTGTTCCTTTCTTGAAAACGGACTGATAGGCGCCTGGGAGTGGGACTATATCACCGACGACGACGTTGTTGGCTTGCCGCCGCCGCAAAGCGTGCAGCAAGCGCCGGATGGGCCAACCAGTGAATGTGGACATAGGACGCGAGCACATTGGCTGCTTGCACGCCCTCGGGACGCTCGTCGGGGTGAAAGGCATCAGGCAGGCAGGTATACAATGGAACCAGATCCGCCGGACGCTCCTCCCAGACCGAGTAATGAAACTCATGGCCGCGCACGGTCTCACCTGCCCGCCAGAGCCAGGTATCGGCCTGGGCGCGAACGGTGCGATAGCCCAGGGTGAGGCGTGAGGTCATCACGGATCGTCCTGGGAGCAGACCAAGCATAGGGAAGGTTGCGCCCTCAGCCGTAACGACGGCTTCGGTGCAATACATCAACCCACCGCACTCGGCATAGATCGGCAGACCGCGCTGACCTGCGGCACGGATCGCGGTGCGAAGTGCGGTGTTGGCGCTCAACGCAGCGGCGTAGAGCTCCGGGAAGCCGCCGCCCAGATAGATCGCGTCCGTCTCCACCGGCAAGGCTTGGTCACGAAGTGGACTGAAGAAGGCGATGTTGGCACCTGCCTTGCGGAGCAGATCAAGGTTCTCTTCGTAGAGAAAGCTAAAGGCCTCGTCACGGGCAACGGCGATGACCGGATGCGGTGGGAGTTGGGCTGTGTACGGAAACGCTGGCATCGCGAGCGTCGGTACCGCGAAGCGTGGTGCGGTCTGCGCCAGCGCGACCAGCCGATCCAGATCGACGCTGCTCTCAACCCGCGTACGCACCTCGGCGAGCCAGGCATGCCAGCGACCTGGCTCGGTCGTCGGAATCAGACCGAGGTGACGTTCGGGCAGCGCTAGCGCTTCGTCGCGCTGGAGGGCTCCGAGTACCGGCAGACCCGTGCGCTGCTCAATTGCCCGGGTCACCATCTGGGCGTGGCGGGCGCTCCCAACCTGGTTCAGGATCACGCCGGCAACCTGGATGCGCGGGTCAAAGTCGCGCAGGCCAGCGATCAGGGCGGCAGCGGTGCGCGCCATTGCACGGACATCGAGCACAAGCACGACCGGGGTACTGGTGAGATACGCAATCTGGGCACTGCTGCCTGCATCATCGTCACCGGCATAGCCATCGAAGAGGCCCATCACCCCCTCGATCAGGGCGAGGTCGGCCCCACCGCTACGCCGCGCCAGGATGCCCGCGATCTGCGCGGGCGGAACCATCCACGCATCGAGGTTGTGACAGGGACGACCGGCAGTCAGCGCGTGGTAGCTCGGGTCGATGTAATCTGGCCCGCACTTGAATGGAGCAACGGTCAACTTTCGTGCAGTGAGGGCGGCGATCAGTCCGGCAGTCAAGGTTGTCTTGCCGCTGCCACTCATTGGCGCAGCAAGCAGCAGGCGGGGAGGCAGGTGAGTAGATGGTTTCACGCAAGTCTGGGTCATACGTTGAGGCCTTTCTCTCCTACTCGTTGGGCTTGCACGCGCACACGGATCGCCCACATCGCAGTGCTGCGGGTGTTCCTCCGCCAAGGAGAAGCAACACCCAAACCATCCGCGCCATCTTCCGCGCCTCGGCGATCATGGCTGCATCGGGTTGCCGCGAACCGTTGCCGAGGGTATAGTGGCCCCGCTTGGTGAGCGTAGTGTCAAGCGCGCCGGCCATCGCCGCCATCGGCCAACCAGCGTTGGGCGATGCCGTACGCTGTGCATCGGCCAGCGCCGTCTGCCAGGCCTGCACACCGCGCCCGTTGACGAGGTGTGCTGCGATGGCAAGCAACGCCGCCGTCAGACGCGCCGGCAACAGATTGAAGAGATCATCAGCGCGCGCCGCAACCTTTCCTAAATCTTCGTAGCGCTCGGTGCGGTAGCCCCACATCGCGTCGGCAGTATTGGTCAGGCGGTAGACTGCGATACCAGACAATCCACCGAACAGGTAGGCCAGCGACGGGGCCACCAGACTATCGGAAAGGTTCTCGGCCAGGGACTCGATCGTCGCTGCGGCCACCTCGTCGGGCCTCAGGTCGGACGTGGGCCGACTGACCAGATGCCAACTTAGGAGCCGCCGGGCTTCGGCGAGATCATTGGCCTCGAGCGCCGCTTGCACCTCGCCGACGGCCCGATCCAGGTTGCGATAGGCCAGCAGGCTCGACGTGGCGATGCCCTGGATGAGCAGATCGCGTGGAAGGAGCCGGGCCGCGCTGCCGCCAAGCGCCGCGCCAGCCCCGAGCCAGGTCGCCCCCCAACACAGGCGCGCCAGATGCCCCTGCGGTGCCCATCGTTCACCCAGGCGCATCCAGCCACCAAGCGCCACGACCGGATGCCAGCGATTGGGCGGATCGCCGAGCAAGGCATCGACAGCCAGTGCGACCAGCAGAGTGCGGCAGCGTAAGTACAACTCGTTGCTCAAAACTCAATGCCTTTCTGCGCCCTGATGCCCTGGTCACGGAACGGGTGTTTGACCTCGCGCATCTCGGTGACGAGATCGGCTGCCTCGATCAGGGCAGTATGCGCATCACGCCCGGTGATGATCACATGGAGCAGCGGTGGTTTGTTGGCTTGCAGCCAATTGACAACCTGGGCGGCGTCGAGCCAGCCGTAGCTCAACAGATAGGTGAACTCGTCAAGCAGAAAAACGTCATAGTCGCCCGAGGTGATGCGTTCCTTTGCGACCTCCCAACCGTGCAATGCTTTGGCTTGCGTCTCATCAAGGTCACGGCTGGTCCAGGTCCAACCATCACCCAGCGGGATCAGTTCGACGCCAAGCTCGCGCAGGGCGCGCAGTTCGCCAAAATTCGCGTTTTCGTGCTTGAAGAACTGAATGCCCCCAATGCGAAGCTTGCGCCCGCGGGCACGGAGCAGGATCCCCAGCGCCGCCGTCGTCTTCCCTTTGCCATGACCGGTATTGACGATCAGCAGGCCCTTCTGCTTGCGCGTCGCCCGGGCTGCCTTACGCCGCGTTTCGGCTTCGGGGGTCGAGCCAGGCGTGCGTTCCTCGGCCCCAGCGTCGGGCTCCCGTACATCGTCGCGGTGATGGTCTTGATGGGAAGTGGCGACGCCCCTGGAAGAACTCGCCCCAGCGTCGAACTCCCGTGCATCGTCGCGGTGCTGGTCGAGTGCCTCGCTCTGGCGATGGAACACATGCGCTTCGACCGGACGCCCTTCAAGCAAGTGCTCGCACACAATTCGCTCGAGCAGGGCCTCGTCAACGTGGTGATACCAGATGCCGTCGGGGTAGACGACGACGATTGGGCCGCCAGCGCAGACGCCCAGGCAGCCAGAAAGCGTACACTTCACCCGCCCCGGATGGCCCAACTTCATCAGCCCGCGAGGTTGGGCCAGTTCGCGGAAGCGCTGCTGCAGGCGATCAGCAGCCTCGGGGTCGGCGCAGTCACCATGTGCGCAAATCAGCAAGTGGCGTCCGTAGGATCGCATCTTGGGTGTATCGCTCATCGGAAAACCTCCGTACAACGGGGCAAGAAGACTACGTGCAACCGCCCGGTGGCCGGGTGAAGCGCAACTTCGGCCTGCACGCCGTAGACCGCCTGGATCAACGCTGGAGTCAGTACTTCCTCGGGAGGGCCACTGGCGACCAGCGAACCGGACTTCAACACATACAACTGATCACAGTAGAGTGCTGCCAGATTCAGATCGTGCATCGCGGCAATCGTTGTCACCCCCAACGCACGCACGAGATCAAGGACTTCAAGTTGGTAGCGGATGTCGAGATGGTTGGTCGGCTCGTCCAGAACCAGCAACCGTGTCTGCTGGGCAAGCGCACGGGCCACCAGGACGCGCTGCTTCTCGCCGCCCGAGAGGGTCAAAAAGCTGCGCTCGGCGAAAGCGAGCATGCCCACCTGGTGCAGCGCGTGCTCAACCATGCGCACATCTTCGCTGCTGTCCCGCTCGAACAGCGTTTTGTGCGGCGTACGGCCCATAAAGACCATCTCGCGCACACTGAAGTCAAACTCACCACTGTGCTCTTGCAAGACAACGCCAATGCGCTGGGCGGCCTGGCGTGCGGTTAGGCGCCAGACATCCTCGGTGTCGAGCTGAATAATCCCGGCATCAGGCTGCAAGATGCGATAGATGCAACGCAGCAACGAAGACTTGCCACTCCCGTTCGGCCCAATCAGACCAACAAAGCTCCCGACTGGGCAGTCCAGACTCACCTCGCGCACAATGCGTGCCTCGGCCACCCCCCAGGACACCTCGCAGACATCGACCCTCATCGCCACCTCGTCTCTACACAGAGAGGACTGCCCCCGGCCCCCGACCCGCATCACCTCCGGCCTAGGGCATCGCCGTTGCGCCGCATCAACCAGAGAAAGAAGGGCGCACCGAGCAACGCGGTGATGATCCCGATGGGCAACTCTTGGGGGGCAACCACCGTGCGTGCCAACACATCAACCCAGATCAGAAAGATCGCGCCGGCCAGGGCCGCCACCGGCAGAAGACGTCGGTGATCGGCCCCAACCAGAAAGCGCAACATATGCGGCAGCATCAGCCCGACAAAACCAATTCCGCCACTCACCGCGACCAGCGTCCCGGTCAAGAGGGCGCAGAGCGCGAAGATCTGCTGGCGAAAGCGGCTCGTGTCGACCCCGAGGGTCGCCGCCGTCTCTTCGCCAACACTCAGCGCGTTGAGCGAACGGGCCTGCACGGTGAGATAGAGCGTGCCGAGTGCGAGCGCGAGCGCCGGCATGCCCAGATAGTCCCAACGTGCCCCGCCCAACCCGCCGAGCATCCAGAAGATGACACTCTTGACCTGCTCGCCGTTGTCGGCGTTGTAGATCAAGAAGTTGGTCAGCGCACCGAACACATACGCAACCGCCACGCCCGCAAGGATGAGCCGTCCGGTCGTGAGTCGCCCACCTTGCAGGGCCAGCAGATAGACCGCACTAAAGGCCAGCAAGGCCCCAAGAAAGGCCGCGAAGGAGAGCGAGTAGATCCCAAACCAGTTGAAGCCAAACAAGATGACGGCCACGGCACCGAGTGAAGCCCCTGACGAC
This sequence comes from Candidatus Chloroploca asiatica, assembly GCF_002532075.1. Taxonomy (GTDB): domain Bacteria; phylum Chloroflexota; class Chloroflexia; order Chloroflexales; family Chloroflexaceae; genus Chloroploca; species Chloroploca asiatica. Next base: position 12,965 of record NZ_LYXE01000078.1, read on the forward strand.
ACACCGAGCAGGTACGGGTCGGCGAGTGGATTACGCACGAGGGCCTGCATCGTTGCGCCGATCACTGCCAGGCCCGCCCCAACCAGACCGCCAAGCAACACCCGCGGGAAACGAAGTTCCCAGATGATGTTGCGCTGAAACGCTTCCCAATCAGGCGTGACGAGCCCCGGCGCAAGCTCGTGGAAGGCGACGCGCCAGACCAGGTCCGGTGCGAGGGGCACCGGACCAATCATCACGGCCAGCGTCACCGAGAGCAACAACAACAGCGACAGCCCGCTCAGCAATGTGCCAAAGCCGAGCCGCGACGTTGTCATGCGTTGGGCCAAAGCCGATGCCGGTGTCGTCGCTGCCTGGTTCACAGATGACACCGCGCAGCGTGGAGGGACGACCATCCCCCGGTGGGGACGGTGCCACCGAATAGCTCGGGGTAGAGGGTCGCCGCCAGCAACTCGACCGCATCGGCGAGGCGCGGGCCGGGGCGCGAGACAATGTTGCCATCAAGCGTGTAGACCCGCCCATCGCGCACCGCCTGCAGGTCGGCCCAGCCAGGTCGCTCGCTGATGGCGGCAACGGTGAGGAATTCGCCATGACTGTCTGGCCCAAGGATCACCTGGGGATCACGTGCGAAGACGGTTTCCGGGCTGACGGTTGGATAGTCCTCGTTCGTATCAGCAAAGATATTGGTCGCACCGACAAGCGTGATCATCTGACCGATAAAGGTATTCGGCCCCGTCGTCATCATCGGATCATCAATGACCTCCCAGTAAACGGTTGGGCCACCATCGTCGGGGATCGCCTCAAGCACAGCTGCGATCCGCGCTTGCATCGAGGCCACAACCTGTTCAGCCTCATCGTTATGCCCAGTAAGCGCCCCCACCCTGAGGATGCTCGCGTAGACGGCCTCGAAGCTTGCAGGTGCAAAGATCACCACCGGCACCCCGAGTTGTTCAAGTTGCTCGGCCACGGCCTGCTGGCGTGCGCTGCCCGCAATCACCAGATCGGGTTGCAGCCCAACAATCACCTCAAGGCTGATCGACGAGGCCGAGAAGCCGCCAATCTCGGGGAGCGAGTCGGCTTCCGGTGGATAATTGCAGAACGTGGTGACGCCGACAACCTGCGGGCCAGCACCGACCGCAAAGAGCAGTTCGGTGACCGAGGGGGCCAGCGAGACAATCCGCTGCGGCACGACTTCCAGCGTCACCGTACGGCCAAGGTCGTCGGTGACCGTGATCGCGTCAGGCACCGCCGCGACCGTCGGTACCGTCGTGGGCACGACGGTTGGTACGTCTGTTGGTGCCATCGTCGGTGCGGCAGTGGGCGGCGCAATCGTGGATGCCGCAGTGGGCGACTGAGCGGCGGGAGATGCGCCGCATGCGGTCAGGGCAATCAACAAGATCGTGAGCAAGCTCAGTGATCGGATAAACAAAAACATCAGGTGCTCCTACGTGAAGATAAGGGCTGAGCGTCGGCTCGTTCAGGATCGCGGAACGCATCGTGATGCGCGGTGCCTGCTCGCGGAACGCTTGAAACCTTGTCAACGGCATGCAAAAAACCCGGCCTCATCAAGAGACCGGGGTGACACAATAGCCGGGCAAACCATCACGCAGGCGCGTTTATGGAGCGCGGATCATGCTCGTCCTCCTTAGCTCGAGAAGGGTTGAACGTATACATCGCGGTAGGCATCCTGGCTTCCGGCGTTTCACTTAAACGACCGGTTACAGTTGCGGCACAGCGCTGGACTCACACCAGCTTCCACCTTTACACCCTGGCATCCGGGCAACGGGACACCGCGACGAACATAGCTGCTTGGGTAGGTACAATAGGTCATATTATAGCATATATATCAATCGGTCACGTTCAGTGCTTTCTTGCTCACGGCTGATGCAAAGTCCAAGTAGGGTTAGATAGTGTCCGCAGATGACGCAGATGACGCAGATTATACATTGACCCTCAGTACCGCCACGGTTCCTTCGGCTCCGCCGATGGCGAGGGTCTGATCGGAGGGTACGAGCAGACCTCGGCCATCAGGACGCTGCCGACTTATGCCGGAAATGTCTGCCGCAAAAACGCCGCCACGTTGGCCGCACCAGGCCATTCTTCCAGTTCGCGGCGCAGGTCGGTCGCTTTGTGGCGAAAGGTGGGTTCGGTGAGCAGGCGGTGAACGGCGGTTACCACCCGCTCCTCCTTGACGGCATGCCGGTTCAAATGCAGGGCGCTGCCAAAATGAACCGCTTGCAGTACGTTGAGGTCTTGCTCTGGCTGCAAGCCGATCCCCAAGAAGGGCGTGCCGGAAGTGCAAGCCGTCTGCACTGTGCCCTGCCCGCCGTGAATGATGGCCACATCCGCCAGCGGGTTGACCAGATGGGCGGGCAGCCAGTCGAACACCAGTACGTTGTCCGGAACGGCCACGTCCAGCCCGGCCAGATGGCGCTTGATGGGGGCAATCACGGTGTAGGGCTGTCCTGCAAACATCCCCAACACCCGCAGCAGCACCTCCCGGTTGGCCGAGCTTCCCATGGCGAAGTAGATGAGCGGACGGTCGCGGGGCAGCGCGATGATTTCTGGCGGGATTTCCCCCGCCAGTCGGGCGTATATGGGGCCGACGTACTGCCACGTGTCCGGCAGTTTGGGTACGCCGGTCAACTGGGGGATGTCGGTGACCAGGGTATAATCGCCACGCAAGATGTCTAACGAGCGCGGGAAGGTGGGTGCGCCGAACTGTCGCGCCACGCGGTTCATCGACCCGGTCCAGACGCGGGTGCGCAGCGCCCAGCGGTTGATCACCCAATTGAGCAACCTCTCTGGGAGCCAGTCGAGCGGCGTGCCGCGCAGCATCTCGCCCCAGATGGTGGGCTGCGCCTGGAAAAAGGGGCGCGTCAGGGCGAAGGGGTTAACCGATACCAGCGGGATACCGGCCGCCCGTGGGGAGATGAAGGCGCTCATGGTGAAGCCGATGATCACGGACGTTGGCCGCACCCGTTCATACAAAGCCAACTCATTTCGCACCCGCGTCGCCAACTCCTCGGCGGTGAAGAATTTGCCACCCCGCTCCATGCGATCCGCTTTCCACAGTTCTTCGGCGCGTTGCGGCGTCAGGCGCGGTTCCAGGGTGTGGCAGGTGAAGCCAGCCTCGCCAATCAGGTATTGGTACTCGCCACCATAGCCGAAAAACTCACAGTGAAAGGCATCGCCACAGGCGCGGGCAATTTCAATCATCCGCGTCGTCTCGGCAATGTTCAGGGTTTCTGGGGCAAAGAGTAACGTCTGCATCAGTAGTCATCCTTTTTCGGCTGCCAGACCGGTCAACAGCAAGGCAACGGTCGTTTCCATCTGTTCGCGCAGGTTGATCTGGTCGGGGAAGAGGCTCCAGAGCAAGATCCCCCCCTCAATGGCACTGATAAGCACGTGAGCGGTCGCGGCAACGTCGGTTGTCGCTGTCCAGACCCCTTCATCGATGCCCGCTTGCAACAGGTGGCAGAGCTTTTCATGGTAGGTGGTGTAAAACTGCGCCAGCCGTGCCCGCAGCGTTTCGTTGTGGGCCGCCAGGGCATAAAACTCCAGCGGTGCGGGTAGGCGGACCGTGGTGGCTTCCAACTCGGCCCCGGCCAGCTCAACCAACCGGCGAAGCCGGATGGCCGGATGCTCCGCGCTGTTCAGTACCCTGGTCAAAATCACCTCTTGCTCGCGGAAGAAGGCGTCGAAGATCGCCAGCACCAACGCATCCTTGCTCGGGAAATGCCAGTAGACCCCCCCTTTGCTCACGCCTGACGCACGCACGATGTCGTTCATGCTGGTATGGGCGAAGCCCTGCCGGGCAAATAGGGCGAGGGCGGCGTTGAGAATCTGGTCGCGGGCATCTTGGGCATCCATCGGCGTCACACCTTTTCACATACCGACCGGTTGGTCTGTTGCGAACAGCATATCATTGCTGCGCCCGGTTGTCAATACTGCGAGCGCAGGGTCGCCGGGTGGGTGGGGCTGCGCGACGGTCATCAGCGCCCGACCACCGCAAAAACGCCGCCACGTTGGCGCGCCAGGCTCCCGCACCTCGTCGTGCAAGCATCTTTGCGCTATGTAGCGGCATGTTCGCCGCCGGATGCCCAGCGATGAGGTACACGCAGCGCCGTCCTCGCTGCGTGCCGCTGCCCAACGCCGAGGGAGATAGGCGATCCTGGGAGTGTGCTGCTCGTGCTCAATGGGGAGGTTTCAGATCGCCTTGCGTGCGTTACGGGTTGTCAAGGCTATGGCAATGGCAGAGGCCGAGGGTTCATCCTGACGGTCTCACTGGAGAGCCCCTGCGGCACTGCTCCGCTTTGCCTCTACCTTTGTGCCAGACGCGCCTGGTACAGCGCCACCAGAGCCGCGCCGATCGCCTGCGAGAGATCGCCCAGGGTTGCGGGCACCAGGCGCATATTGGCCTGCTGGGCGGGCCACAAGTACGGATAGGCTGCCTCCCAGACCTGCTGCAGGTAGCGCTCGCGAAAGGCGACAGAGGTCGACTCGGTGTCCATGAGCCCCCCGCCGATGACCACGAACTGAGGGTCGAGGGCCATCGCCAGCGTGGCGACGTGCAGGCCGAGGGCGCGCGCCTGAAAGTCGAAGATCTCGGTGGCGAGCTGGTCGCCCTGCTGGGCGAGGCTGCGCAGGGCAAACGCCCGCTCTTTGAGGCTCAACGGCAAACTCGCCAGCGGGTGATCGGGCCGTACGGCGAGCTTCTCGGCGAGCAGCAGCGGCAGGCCAGCCAGGCTGGTGTAGATCTCGACACAGCCCCATGTCCTGCCGCAGCCGCACGGGTACGGGCGCACGCCGAGCAGGTGCAGTGGCGCGGGCATATGCGCTGCTTCCATTCCGGCAAGCGTAGCGCCATCGAGCGGCAGGCCGTGCTCATCAATGTAGGCGCAGCCGAGGCCAGAGCCGGGGGCGAGCATCAGGACGCTGCCGGTGCTGCTGCCGCGCACGCGCTGGGCCTCAGCGACGCCGCCCATGTTACCGTCATTGCCCACCGCCAGCGCGATTGCGCGTCCAGCCCGCTCGGCAAGCGCCCGGCTGTAGGCGCTGTAGACATCGAAGCCGACGAAGCTCTCAGGCAGGTTCGGCCCACGCTCGAGCACGCCATAGCTCCGCCGCGGTCCTGGGATGGCGACCCCGACCCCGCGCACCTGCTCCCACTGGAGATCGTTCTGCTCAAGGTAGGTGCTGATAGCTTCGACCCACCCCTGTACGACCATAACGGGCCCAAGGTGAGCATCAGTCGATCGCTGGAGCAGGTTGGTCGACACGGGGGTTGCATCTTCCCAGACGCCCCCGATCTTCGAGGTTGTCGCACCGCTATCGGTACCGATATAGACGGGTTGTTGTGCGCGCATAGCCATTTCAGCTTTCCGTTTTCAACTCTCTGCTTGCTCTTCTTCCCCGCAAGAAACCACCCACACCAACCTGATGGTGCAATGCCGCCCTGGTTATAGTATACCGTACTTCGGACACGACATACATTTGTTCTGTGCAATATTCGCTGCTGCTGTGCGAGATAGCGACCAGTAGCGTGTTTCAAGCCGAACAACCCGAGCGTTTTGACAAGGCGTCGCCTTCTGGTGAAAAGAGCAGCGGCAGCGCCTGGCGAAAGAGGAGGAGCGCGGCGCCCCGTAGGGCTGCACAGGGGCGCTCGCTCGGAGGGCTTGTGGACGACGGCGTTGCCCACCAGCAGCGCGGCGGCGATGGGTTGCAGTGGGATCATCGCCTCGATAAACCGCTGCTCGAAAGGTGTACTCCCCTCAGCGATGCTCATTGGCCCCATGTCCATTTGCATTCCATTGGTTGGCGCATTATATCAGACTGGGAAATTGCAGCGCCACTACGCCGTCGCCTCCAACGCAAGTAAGCTCACCGCAGCGTTGCGTGCCGGCCATGCGCTCGGGGGGGAGGATAGGGCGATTGCATCATACGAAACCGGATACAAGGGGGCACCCGCAAGGGGTGCCCGTACCGGGGCGGGGGCCGAATCCGGTGTACGGGCACCCCTTGCGGGTGCCCTTGCGGGTGCCTTGGCGTCAAAATAACAGCCCTGAGCTAGGCGCATCTTTGTGCATCGTCATACGGTACATGATCAACGGATGAACTGGTATATCAGGCCAGTGCAACGGGCAGACTTTGTTTTGGGTGAAGGAGAAGGGCCGATGCGCATTGTTCACTGGCTTGTCGGGATAGGACTGGGGGTGAGTGTGCTCATTTCAGGGTGGCTGATGATCACGCTGGTATTGGCCGACATGCGTACGGGTTGGGTTCTGGTTCCAGGCTTGATCACATGGTTTGGCGTGGGTTTGAAGCTCGGGCGCGATCTGACCCGTCGCCAGTCGAGGGAATCAGAAGAAATACGACAAAATATCGGCGAAACATTACCAGCCTTTCTCACGGTGACCACAGCGCGGCGGAACCCGCTTGAGCAAGTCCCAATGCGCCTAACCGCTACCATCTGGCAAGGGGAGCGACGGATCACCACGATCCTGAATGGGCGTCATTGGACAATAGGGAGCGACCCTGGTTGCGATCTGTGTCTCCAGGGTGTTGGTGTTGACCCACTGCATGCGCGGCTGAGTCTTGTGGGTAACGAGGTGATGCTGACCGATCTCGAAAGCAATGGCGGGACATTTCTGGGCACCCTGGCCCGGCGGCTCAACCCTGGTGCGCCGGAAATTGTCGCTGAAGATGATCCCGTGTTCATCGGGCCCGCGTTTCGTTTGACGCTCATGCTTGATTTCGACTGCGCTCAGGGCAGGCGCTGTGAGGAATCTGCACGGATCGGCATAGAAGACCCCTCACGGAGTGGGCCCTGAGCGCAGTCGAAGGGTTCGAGGTGACAAGGGCGGGCCTGGGCAACACCTTGGTTGCTCACGGCATCACTGGCCCGTGGGCCACTTGGTACTCAGCATGACAAGGCTGCAAGAATGGCCGAAAATGTAGTTGACACATGCATCAATGGCTTTCAATTGATCGCCCGCCTGGGGCGGGGAGGCCAGGCGACGACCTACCTGGCTCTTCCGGCCCATCACGCGCCAGGGCGGGATCTGGCCTGGCGTGTGATGATGAAGTTTGGGTTGCGCACGGGGCGCCTGACGCCGCCTCGGGCGAAGCGTTGGCGGTTGGGCGTACTCAAGCTAGCCTCCTCGGCGACCGCGACCAGTCTGTATGCTGAGCATACCATTCTGGCGGCCCCGCAGATATGTCACCCCCACCTGGTCTGCCTCTATCGGCAGCGCTTCCCCGAGGCGCTGGGCCAGCGTAATCTTGGGCTACGCGGTGCCGGTGCGCAGCAGCGGGTTGCGTTAGCGCTTGCCTATGAACCCGGCCAGAGTCTGGCGCATTTGCTCGTGCGGCGGCAGGTGCCACGTGATCCCGCCTGGGCGATCAAGGTTGCGCAGCAACTCGCCGATGCACTAAGCCATTTGCACAGGCATGGCATTCTGCATCACGATCTACACCCGGCGAATGTGCTGGTGCAGCATGCGTCAACGAATCAACCCTACGTACGGCTCATCGATCTCGGGGCTGCCGAACGACTCACCGCGCCGCGCCGCTATGCTGTCTATGGGACGCCGGGCTATCTTGCGCCTGAGCGTATGGGCACTGATCCCGCACCACCTTCACCGCTTGTTGATGTCTATGGTCTTGGCAAACTGCTGGCTGCCTTGACTCCGCACACGTATCCATTGCCGGCCTTGCAGCGCCTGATTGCTCAGGCAACCGCCGTTGATCCTGTCCAACGTGGGCGATGTATTCCGCATATGGCCTACTTTCATGGGCGCCTGAATGAACTATGATAACTTATTCACATGTAATTTTTTTTATAGAAAAAGCCAGCAACGCTGGCTCATTCCAAATAAAGTTGATCTGTGTTGACGCAAAGGCGCAAAGCTGCGCATGCAGCTACCTCAACCCTTCGCGCCTTTGCGCCTTTGCGTCACATCATCAGCGAATGAGGTTCACAGACTCCTTAATTCGATTTCACGGTTGGCAAGTAGACCCGGCTTCCTTCGATGATCATGTTGACGGTGATCGTGCGTGAGAGTTGGCCGGAAGTGACAAGGATGGTTGAGTTGTAGCTTCCGATGGGCAGGCCCGTAGGATCAACAACGACTTCAAAATCTTCAGGTGTGCTACCGGTGATCCTATCGGCAAGCGCACCTTCACCTTTGCGCAGCGTCACCCATGACGCACTACTCTGCGCGGTCCAGTCCAGGGTCTGGTCACTATCGCCCAGGGCGCGGGTGCTGACCACGGTTGTCTCGGCCGATCCAGCGAGCATCGTCGCAACGCCAATGACGCCGGGGGCTAACTCGAGTTCGGTGGCAAGCGGCACATCAATGGCCGAGGCGATGGTCAGGGTGCGTGTGAGCGTTGTTTGTTGGCCCTGGCTGTCGGTTGCCGTGACGCTGATCACATGCGTATTGGTCGAGAGATTGTCGATCGTCAGCAAACTTCCATTGCCAAGTTCGCCATCCTGAGTGCTGCTCCAGACAAGAGCCTGGTCAGTCAGTTCGCCATCCTCGAGATCATAGGCGCTTGCTTCAAGGGCCACGGGTTGGGCCGGGTAGTAGGTTGCACCTTCGTCGGGCGTGACAATAGTCAGTTCAGGCGCTTTATCGGGAAGGCCGAAGGTCGCCGAGTCGTTCTGACCAGTCAGGACGCCGTCAGTGGCAATGACGCGAAAACGGCTGCTTTCGCCACCAGGCAGATTCGCCAGGTTGACGGTCAGTTCGGTTGCCGCCAGATCGGTAGCGATCGGTCGCCATGTATCACCGCCGTCAAAACTATAGAGCACCGTGTAGCTCAGTTCATCACCATCAAGATCCTCGCCAATCCAGCGCGTGGTGACACTATCGCCGCTCAGGTTACCGCCGGTTGGTTCCGTGATGGTCACGGTCGGGGCAGTGCCACTCACGTTACGGGTATCAACCGTGGTTGTGCCCTGGCGCAATTCGAGCCGGGCCGTTGCCGGGTTCCACGGGATGATCTCGGCGAAGAGGGCGGGCTCTTCGGGACTTTCGTCATCCTCAACCCGTGCCGGCGTAAAGGGGTAGCTTGCGAGTTCTTGACCGCTACCACTGAGCAATACAATCGACCAGTCGCCTGCACTCGTCGGCAGTTCGGCACTCCCTTCGATGACATTGATCTGGTCGAATTGTCCCGTGCCAGGGGCGAGTTTGGCGTTGCCCGTAACAAGCGCAAAGGTTCCCTGTTGCAACTGAGCCTCACTCAGTTCAAAGCTATTGAGCGTGGCAAAACGAGCTCGAATGCCTTCATACGTAAAGTCGCTGACCCACTGATTGTTGCAATAGGTCATCACATCGCGCCAATCGGGTGGATAGATCGCCCTGGTTTCGATATCAAAACCATAGATCGCCGTATTGCCGGTCAAGTCTGGGCTGATGCGCCCGCTTGGATAGGGGAAAGCGACACCACCACCGGCACCACAGAACTCGGCGTGCGAGCGCCCCAGACTATGGGCAATCTCGTGGCCGCCGTACCAATCGCCATAGCTGCCATCGGTATCCCAGCCCCAACTTCCCGAAGGCGTGCCGGTAGGCCCGGATGAGACCTTGCCCGGAATGCCGAGCGCCTTGCCGCGCATAAAGCCGCCCCCGTCGTCCACCATGCCATAGAAAAAGGTAGAGGAGGACATCCCGCCAAAGAGACGATCAAACAACCATGCCAAGGCCATCCGTGAATTGAGCGAGTCAACATTTGGTAGACCACTCGGCGTATAGTTGTAGGTGCGTCGAGTTGCATTGAGTTGTGCAATCGGATAGGCCCGCCGTAACCAGGACTCAAGGGCATTCACATGGAAGTTCGCGGCCTGATAGGTGTTGCTGCCAACGGTATAACGCACATTGTAAATGCGCAGCCGCATCACGGGGCCACGGAGCAGATTGACGTTGACAGTGCGGCGGTTGTTGCTCAAGACCGGATCGACTACCGTATTGCCGGGATCGAGGCGGGCTGTCAACTCAAGGTTGCCTGTTCCATTCACCCAACTGGCCGGCAACTCAAAGAGGAAACTGTCGTTGATCAGCCCACGGTTTGGTGACGGCTTGACCGTGACGGTGCCGCCGGGGTTGATTGGGGTAAGCACCGGTGCGAGGGTGGTGCTACCGCGACGCCCACTCAGCGTTGCCGTGACCCCGCTGCGCGCTTCAGGTGAAGTAACGTGTACCCGTACATAGGTGCGTTTGCCGGCGAGCAATTCGACACTATTGTTGAGATCCTGGATCGCCTGGGTCACCTCAATGGCGGTGACACTCATGTTAGGGCCAAAGGCTACCTGGAGACAACAAGCCCATTTGGCCGCCGTTTTGGCAAAATCAACACTGACCAGACCCGTTGGGGCCAGAATGATCCGTCCATCTTCGAGCAACGCGCTTGCTAGTGTGGTGCTACTCAATGCACCAAAACCAGCCCGGGTCTGCGGAATCCATGCTTCACCAAGGGTCGCGATGGGCACAATGCCAAAGCCAGCCGGAGGCAGATTCTTGGCTGATTCTGGCTCACCCACAATAGGTGTGAAGAGTCCCGCCCGCGTCAATTCGCTGGCCCGGTTGATCCGCGTAGAGCGAGTTGGTGCGGCAAGGCTCGGATCAAGTTGTTCGCCAAACGCCGGATCGAGCAGCAGCAGATTGCCACCCCGACGCACATAATCACCGATCCGCTTGATTTCGTCACCCAGTGAGGAGCCGCTGCCCCTGGTCACCACAAACATATCAAAATCATTCGGATCCCAACGCGAGAGTTCGACCCCCGTGACAATAACCACTGACCACGGCGGATCTTCTAACTTTCCGGCTGCCGCAAGGTTCTGGCAGTCGTCAGGGAAATTACTTTCTGGGGCCTCATAACAGAGGAGGCGAGGACCAGTTGGTTGGGCAAGGGTTGGATGGCTGGAAGGCAAGATGAGGGCGAGGATGACGAGCAGGGCCATGGCAAGCCGAAATTGGTGATAGCGCTTCATCGCGTTCTCCACATAATGCTCGAGGTTGCCTCAACGGTGTTTGCTCAGTATAGCACTGCGTCAGAGGACTGCAAGACCATATCACGGCCCCACTAGGGCGATTGCATCATACGAAACCGGATACAACGGGGCACCCGGCCCTGTAGGGGCACCCCTGGCGGGTGCCCTGGCGGGGTGCCGCATCCGGTGTAGGGGCACCCCTGGCGGGTGCCCTGGCGGGTGCCCTGTTGCAGCCGCAGTCACCGCCCCACGAGCGGCAAATAATGCCGGTTGAGCTGTGAACTGACGATCACGCGCAACGGGATGGTCGCGTTGCCGGCGCTGCTGGTGATGCGCAAGGTGCCCGTATGCGTCCCTTCACCCAACGCACTGGGATCCAGCGTCAGCAGCAGATCACTGGTGTAGCCAGTTCCGCTTGCCGGCTGAACGCTTGCCCACGCAACATCCAGTTCGGTTTGCCAGGTGATTGTGCCTGACCCTGCGTTTCTGAGCGCGATGCTGATGTTTTGCGGCCCTGTGCCCGGGCGTACCATGATCGCGATGGCCGCTGGACTATGCTGGAGCACCGGCGGCAATGCTTGGCGCAGATAGACCGGACTCTCGCTCAGACGAATGATGCCCTGACCCTCCTGGATCGGCAAGGCGACGGCCTGTCCATCGCGGTTGAAGAGACTCGCGTTGGCACCGGGTTGCAAGGGGACGGCGACATCTTCGAGGCCTTCGTTCCGCCAGATGAGATCGACCGTCTGGCGGTCGGGTGTGGTAAAGCGTAGGTGAAAGCGCGCCACGCTACTCAGCGCATCGGCCTGGTGCTGAAAAGTGTGCAGTGGCCCAAAGCCCACAAATTGTGGTTCCGGTCCAAGCTGAGCGACGAGGGTGGCATACGCATTCGCCGCCGGTTTGCGGGCGTACCCTTCCCTGACGGTACGCAAAAGCGCGGCCTGCTGCCAGAAGTTCTGGGCAGCCCCGTCAAATTTGTCTTCCAGTTGGAACCAGTTGAGATGGGTGATGCCCTGCGCCAGCGCGATCCCGTAGGTGCGCACCAGATAGTTTGCCTGCTGATCCTCGCTTTTACCCACCAGCGCACTCAGGTCGCCCCGTGCGTTACAGTCACGACAGCTATGCAGCGGTGCGCGTGATGCGGTTGGGCCAAAATAGAGGTGTTGAGCCTCAGGGTTGCTGGCAGTTCGGTTGCGTGCGGCACCCCCGATGAGGCAGCCAGGATCGGCAGCCGTACAGGTCGACCAGCCGACCTCGCTGATCCAGATTGGGCGCACTGGCCCGCCGCGCCGCGCGGTCTGCTCGTTGAGCCAGTTGCGACTGGTGGTCAGGCGGCCCCACATGGTGACACTGCCAAAAATCCCTGCCCCATCCGGTGCAGCCGTGGGCATATACGGGTGGATCGCCAGCGCATCAAAATTGAACCAGATTGACGGGCGGGCTGCCAGTGCATCGTTCATGAAACTCAACCCATCACGATGCCCGATGCCGTCGTTCCAGCCTCCATCAAAAACATAGAGCCCGCCGGTTGCGACGATGGCGGTTGGATCGGCGGCTTTGGCGGTCAGGTAGCCCGTCTCGAGGAGGGCCGCATATTCGGCTGGCGAGCCCGGCCAGGTCTCCCAGGCATTCGGTTCATTCCAGATTTGCCAGACCGCAATGCGTGGTGAACCAGGCGCATCGTTGATCCCGTCGCCATCGTAGCGCTCAACTACAGTTGCGACATAGTCGGCAAAATCTTGCGTACTGGCCGGCGGGCACCAGTAGGCTTCGGCAAAAACACCTGCCGATGCGTACTGGGTGCGGCGTGGCTCGCAATCGGCGATGCGCGCCCACTGGGGTGTGGTCAAGAGCATGCCGACAATGCCATAGCCGGCCTCGGCCATCTCCAGGATGCGTCGATCCATCAAGGCCCAATCCCACTCGCCTTTGCCGGCCCGCTCAAGATTGGCCCAACTCAGTTCCTCGCGGCCCCAGGCCACACCAAGCTGCCGCCCCTCGGCGACGAGCGTAGCAATACCCGCATCGCCGTCATTCCAGAAGCGCTCAAGACCCGTAAAGTAGGTGTTCATCCCAAACATCGTCAACCGCTCAGCCTGCCTTGTCGCCAATCCAGGATCGGGTTCGGCATGACTCGACGGCACGGTTGTGACGAGGATGCTGATAAGCACGAGTAGCAGGATTACTCTTTTCATATACGGTATAATACCATTCAACATGCATTGTGGAGAAGAAGCCTATGGTGAGCGCAGTGGTACCTTTTGGTGATCTGAAACGTCAGTACGAGGCAATGCGTCCTGAACTTGATGCGGCGATTGCGCGCACGCTCGCGAGTGGATGGTACATCCTGGGCGAGGAGGTTGCCGCGTTCGAGGCTGAGTTTGCGGCCTATTCCGGGGCGAGCCATTGTGTTGGCGTTGCCAGTGGGGCCGAGGCACTCTATCTCGCCCTTGCTGCGCTCGGCATTGGTCCCGGTGATGAGGTCATTACGGTCGCCAATGCGTGCATGTATCAGGTTGCGGCTATCCTGCAGGTCGGGGCGCTTCCGGTACTGGTCGAGGTTGACCCTGTGACCCAGAATATGTCGCCGACGGCCTTCGAGTCGGCTATTACGCTGGCGACCCGTGCGGTCATCCCGGTGCATCTCTTTGGGCGCATGGCTGATATGCCTGCCATCATGGACATTGCAACCAGCCACGATCTGGTAGTGGTAGAGGATGCCGCCCAGGCGCACGGCGCTTTTCTCCTTGATGACCAGGGCCAACCGCGGCGCGCTGGGGCCTGGGGCCATCTCGCCTGTTTTAGCTTCTATCCAAGCAAGAATCTTGGGGCCATCGGCGACGGCGGGGCGCTGACTACCGATGATCGCCTGCTCGCCGAGGCGCTGCGGCGCCTGCGGATGTATGGCTGGGGCAAGAAGTATGAGACCGTTGAAGCTGGCGGGCGCAATTCGCGCCTCGATGAGTTGCAAGCCGCGATCCTCCGGGTCAAGCTGCGCTATCTTGAGCAGGGCAATCAGGCGCGCCGCGAACGCGCCGCCTGGTATCGCCAGTTGCTCGCCGATCTCCCGCTGGCGTTGCCAGTTGATGACCCCGGCATGGTCTATCACCTCTTTGTGATCACGCTGCCCGATCACGCCGCTCGTGAGCGCCTCCGTCAGACGTTGCTCGCCGCCGGGATTGGCTGCGATGTCCACTATCCTCTCCCCGCGCATCTTCACCCCGCCTATGCCGAACTCTATGCTGGCACCGTGAGCTTGCCAGTGACCGAGGATCTCGCTGGACGCATTCTTTCGCTGCCGATGTTCCCCGAGTTAACCCGCGCCGAGATCGAGCAGGTCTGCGCAGTGGTGCGTGAAGGAGTTGCCCAATGAATGCGCTCTCTGCCTATGCCGATAGTTTCAACGGGGCCCGCGTCTTGATTACCGGTGGGATTGGTTTCATTGGCTCAAATCTGGCCTTCCGCCTCGTTGAACTCGGGGCGACGGTGACGCTCGTCGATTCGCTCATTCCCGAGTATGGTGGCAATCTCCATAATCTTCAGGGTCTCGAAGATCAGGTCAGGGTCAATTTCTCTGATGTGCGCGATGAGCATTCGATGAACTATCTTGTCCAGGGTCAGGATTATCTCTTCAATCTGGCTGGACAGACGAGCCATATGGATTCGATGCGTGATCCGTATACCGATCTTGAAATCAATGCACGTTCGCAGCTTTCGATTTTGGAAAGTTGCCGCAAGCATAATCAAGCCATTCGCGTTGTCTATGCCTCAACCCGGCAGATCTACGGTAAGCCTGATTATCTGCCCGTTGATGAGCGCCACCCCTTGCACCCAGTTGATGTCAATGGCATCAATAAAATGGCTGGCGAGTGGTATCATATTCTTTACAATAATGTCTATGGAATTCGCAGTTGTGCCTTGCGGCTCACCAATACCTATGGCCCAAGGATGCGGGTGAAAGATGCCCGTCAGACCTTTCTTGGCATCTGGATCAAGCAATTGATCGAAGGACAGACGATCCAGGTCTGGGGTGATGGTTTGCAGATCCGCGATTTCACCTATGTTGATGATTGTGTCGAGGCACTCTTGCTCGCGGGGGCGAGTCCCAATGCCCATGGGCAGATCTTCAACCTGGGCAGCGACGAAACGATCAACCTGCGTGATCTCGCGGCACTAATGGTCGAAATCTATGGGGAAGGTCAGTACGAGATCATTCCCTTCCCGAGCGACCGCAAGCCGATTGACATTGGCGACTACTACGGCGACTATCGCCTCATCCGCGGGCGCCTCGGCTGGATGCCGCGCGTCGCCCTCCGCGAGGGCCTTGCCCGTTGTCTCGCCTTCTACCGCGAGCACCGCGCTTATTATTGGTAAAGCATGGTTCAAACGCATTTCATCTTTCATCTTTCCTACGGTAGATCTGAAACTCCCCCTGGCTATACACGAGTTCAAAGTGCTTGGCAAAGAGTTGCTCGCCTTGCGTGCCATGGAATTCACGTTCAAGCGGGCTCATATAGATGTAGCTTATATTGTGTTTATGCAGCAGTTCGAGCGCTGTTTCGAGCGTTGTCGCCTGGTAGATCGCTGGTACGTCACGCTGCCGTTCGTCCATCACCGCTATCTGCTCGGCAAGGCCACTGCGCCAGAGCCGCTCGTGACCAACAAGCCACCCTAGCACGCTTTGCACGCCACTGAACGCCGAGGCTCGGTTCAGCCGTTCGTATTCGCAGTTGCAGAACCCGTTGACCATCCGTTCCTCGAGACCAACGTTGGCCTCGAGCCAGCGGATGGCACCTAGTTCGTCGGGGGCGGTCTTCGCCAGAAAGGCCATCCCGTCAAAGGTACGCTCGCCCGGTAGTGCCGGTTCAGTCCAGCGGGCTAGGCCAATTGGGTAGATCGATGCACCGGCGAGCAAGATGATCAGCGGGAGCATCCACGCTAGGTGGGTGCTTTGCCTGAGCCATGTTTGCCACACGGGCGGGCTCGTCTTCGCTTGATCATGCACCTGCTTTCGCTCAAGCCCTATCTGCGCGGTCAGCCACCAGACGGCATAGGCGGCGACGATGCCCCAGATCAGCCAAACTTGATAGTAAAATTTAAAGATCATATTCTGACGGCTCATGATGGTCTGAAGATGATCTTCAATATAGATCACTTCGGGCACAAAGAGCGCGACGCCCCCGACTGCCGCCGCCCAATATGCCACGCTCAACCCGGCACTCTGGGCCTGCCAGGCTCGTAAGGCGAGTAGTACGATCAGGGGGAGCAGGAAGAGCAGGGGGAAACCGATGACCAAGCCGACCACCAGCGTGATCACGCCACCCCAGATCACGCTCCGCACAAGCCAGTCCGGGACATACGTGGGCCTGGCTTGCCCCAGATGATCGCCTTGATCATGCGGAGAGCGAGCCTCGGTCTCACCAGGACCACGCAGGGCAGCAGCAAGAATCGGCACGAGAAAGAGCCCGAACATCACCAGGAAGCCGAGCAGCCGCGACCGATGCTGTGACCAGGCCAGCATGGTTGCCAGCCGTCCAATGATGGGGAGCTCGGCGAAGCTTTCGTCCAGAACCGAACCGGCTGGCGCGGTAAAGGTGAGCAGAAACGGCACCACAGTAACAAGCACGGCGAGCCCAAAACAGCCAAGGGCCACCACCAAGCGTTGCCAACGCCGGGTCTCTCCCCCACGCCACACACCTAGCCCTAGCGCCCCAACACTGAGCAGCGCGTAGGTTGGGGCATCCCACGAGTTGATGCAGTAGAGCGCACTTACCACGCTTCCCGCGACCGCCGCTGTGAGCGGTTGCGCACCACCTGCGACCAGCGCCAGCGCCAACCCGAGTCCCAGCAGCGCAATCGGGAGCGCCAGGGTGTGCGGGTGCAGATCGCCAAGATAAAAGGTAAATGCGGGGAATTCGGTAATTGCCTGTCGCCGCTCAACGCCGCCTTCGGCCAGCGGCATCTCATCGAAGATTACCCGCGAAGGCCGAAACCAATCGAACGAAGGCCACGGATCGACCGTCAGTTCACTCCGCGCTGGTTCTTCCCAGCCACGCACTGTAGGCCGACTGAGCGTGATGGTCGCGGCCCCGGCCAGACGTTGCTGCAATGCTTCGCCAAGCTGATCGATATCGAGTACCCACCAGCTCTGCGTGCCAACCGCGAGCTGAATCGCCGACGCCTGGCTGCCAAGCGGAATGACAAAGATCAGCGCGAGCAAGCCAACGGCAAGGGCTTCTACCTGACGCACTGGCCGCGTTGCCATATGCGTTAGCCGCACCAGCGCGATGGCAAGATAGGCAACCCCGACGACAATCAGCGCGACAACGACCGCAAAGCCAAGATTGAACGCATATGCGCCTGGTGTGCCCGTGAGCAGTGCCAGCGCTCCGATCGCGACATAGCCAAGGTAGTAGTAGTTGAACGGATATCCGGCAAACCAGGGTGAGGCCGGAGGAATCTGATCATACCGCAAGAGCGCATTGATGATCATGACCTCCATTGGTTTTTCGGTTCCCGTCAGGGCTGGGCCAACTGACCCATGCCAGCGAAACATGCATCCGGCAAAGAGGCCGACCAGCAAGAGCAATTCCCAGCCGACGATGGCCCGCCAGTTGAGGCGCGGCCAGTCAAGCCCCCGGCGATGGGCGATGATCCACGCGCCGATGCCAACCAGGGCCACCACCAGCAGCGCACCAATCACCAGCGGAACCTCGAATGGCGCAAGACCAGCGATGGCACCAACCCAGGCAACCAGGGTGACGAGCAAGAGACCAAGGATCTTGGCAAGCGGATACCCGGCGAGCGGCAGTGAGCGCAAGGCGAGCATCGTTATGGGAAGCCCGGTCAACCCGATCAGTTGAAGTGCTAGCCACCAGCGCAACACCAGCGGATCAACGAAGGCGTGCAGATCGCGCAAGAAAGATCCCGTCAATTCGGGACGCAGCGCCCACACGAAGACCAGCGCAACTCCGGCTGCGCTGGCGATCGTCACCGCCCGCGTCAGCCCCAACCCTGCAAGCCCCAGAGCCAGCAGCACTGGCAGGATGCTCAGGGTAAGCCACGCAAACCCTGGCGGCAACCGAGGCCCGGCCTCAAATGGCCGCACGACAACCTCAAAGAGTGCCAACCCAATCTGCCGACCCTCGACCACTGCTGGTGGCTCGGCGCGCAGATGTATGTCAATCCACCCCAAGCTGTCGGCAGGCAATGGCGCGAGCAAAGCATAGTAACGCAACTGAGGTTCAGGCTCATCAGAGACAAGCCGAGCCAATGTCGTCTCGCCAACCCCGATGGCGACTGTTGCCCCTGGTGCAAGCGCACCGTGGAGCCGAAGCAAACTACGTTCGGTATGCACCGGCAGACTCAACCGCGCCTCGGGGCCACTCCAACGATACGCGCCAGTCGCATTGCGTTCAACCGGCTCGAAGCCCGTCAACTGATCAAAGCTAGGCAGTGACGCAGGGCGCACAACCGTACCACCCTGATACTGCCACAGCAGCAGCGCCGCCAGCGGTGGCACGAGCAAGAGCAAGAGAACCTTCCATGTACGCATGCCATGATTCTACCTGATCGCACGTTGCGAGGGAAGACGAAACGAACGCCCCCCAGACTTCACAGGTCTTCAAGGCCTGTGAGGTCTGACTCTTGCATACCTGACCTGCACAAAACCATTCGCCGAGACACTGCATCCAAGCAGGTGTAGGCGTTGCTCAGGCCCAGGCTCACCAAATAGTCCAATGCCTGCCCCGAGTACGAGCGGGACACGGGTGATCGTTAGCTCATCGATCAGCCCGGCTTCCAAAAAATGCTGGATCGTCTTGCCTCCATCAATATAAAGATGTTGCTTGCCCTCGGCACCCAGCCGCGCAACAAGCTCTGCCGGTGCCCCATTCATCAGGCGCACCTTGCCCTCTAACTGGGCTGGCACAGCCAATCGACCACCTGTCAGCACAACCACCGGCACCCCCTCATAGGGCCAGTGCTCAAAGGTGAGCACCTGCTCAAACGTCTTGCGTCCCATCACGATCGTATCCACCGTAGCAATGAAATCCTCGTAGCGCAATCCTTGCAACTCAGTCGTCGCATACTCAGGCCGCTGCAACCAATCAATGCTCCCATCAGGGCGGGCAATGAAGCCATCAACACTCGTTGCGATATACACCGAGCATTTCACCGTAGACGCGCTCATCATCTTTCTCCCCAGGATCTTCATAACTCCTTCACAATTCTTCCGTACTATACCTCTTGTCACAGAAAGAATCTCGCTGGTGCTGGCGAAAACGGCCAGCTTCGCTGGCCGTTTTCGCCAGCACAAACCTATATCATTGCGCTGGCGCACTGTGCCAGCGCAACAAGGAGAAAGCATTGAAACAGCAAAACTGGCTCGGATGGCTCGCCCTTGGTGTCGCAGGGCTTGCCTTGATGGTTGCCCTTGGGGGCTTTTTTGGTGGTACCATGATGCGGATGCGTACGATGGCGTATCAGCCGACAGCGCCACAGGCCAGTGCTCTGGTGGTACCCTTAGAAGGGTCGAGTATGCGCGGCGACCGTGAACGGGGCGGCCCGCCGGCCTTTGTTCTCGAACGGCAGCAGCAGCGCAATGAGGCTATGCGCGAACGGATGGATCGTGGCGATATGCGGCACATGGAAATGGGGCAAATGGCGCATCCGTCGCGTGATCACGGACGGTTCGGCCTCTTTGGGATGGTTGGCATGTTTTTTGGGTTGGTCAACGCGCTGAGCAAGCTGGTTGCCCTGGGTTTGCTGGCCTGGCTCTTGCTGCGGCTCTTCCAGCAGCGCAATGCCAATAGTGGTGGTACACCGCCAGCCCCACCGTTGACGCCCGCCGGGCATGATCCGCGTGTCGAGTAGGGGCAAAACTTTTCAAATAAGCTCACGCGAAGGCGCGAAGGCGCGAAGGGTTAAGCTCACCTACGCAAAAACCTTTGCGCCTTTGCGTCAAAATAGCCGCCTTATTTGCACATTATTGCCGCTCAACGCCCTTTGCGTCTTTGCGTCAAATCATCAGAAAATGTAATTCATACCCTCCTAACGAGCGCACAGGTGTGAAAGTGAACGCCGATGAAAACAATCCTGGTGGTAGACGATGAACCTGGCATTGTCCAGATTGCCCGCGATTACCTTGATCGTGCGGGCTTTCGTGTGCTTACGGCTGATGATGGGCCTGGGGCTTTACGCCTTGCCCGTACCGAGCACCCCCATTTGCTCGTGCTTGATCTGATGCTGCCAGGGATGGACGGCCTCGATGTGACCAGGGCGCTGCGTCAAGATCAGGCGACCCGCAAATTGCCGATCATTATGCTGACCGCCCGCGTCGAAGAGGCTGATCGCCTGATTGGCCTCGAGCTCGGGGCTGATGATTATATGACCAAGCCCTTTAGCCCCCGTGAGCTTGTCGCCCGCGTGCGCGCGGTGTTGCGCCGTACCGAAGATACTCCTCCCCCTGCTGCTCTTATCCAGATCGGCGCGTTGAGCATTGACCTCGAACGACGTGTCGTCCGTCGCAATGGGATCGCTATTGAACTCACGGCTACCGAGTTTGATCTGCTTGCGGTGCTCGCGCGTGAACCCGGACGGCCTTTTACTCGTAGTCAGTTGCTCGATATCGTCTTTGATCTGACCTATGCTGGGTACGATCGCACGGTTGATGCCCATATTAAAAATCTGCGCCGTAAAATTCAGCCTGATCCCGCTGGTCTCCAGTATATTGTGACTGTCTATGGGGTTGGGTATAAATGTCTTGAATTGTGAAAGCATATGCGTAAACAACCCCGTGTTTTTAGCCTGATGCTGACTGCCTTTGGTCTTGTTATTGTGCTGGGCATCGGTGGCATGCTGCTCTTTTTCTGGGTTGCGGTGCTCAGTTTTCAGCGTGGGCATGATGATTGGGGGGCGCCGCCCGAGTTTGTGGCCCGCGGCGAAGCTTCACGCCTGGCCCAGGTCTATCGCCGCGAGGGTTCGTGGGAGGGGGTCGAGCCACGCTTCGATGTGATCGAGCGCCAGTTGCGCGATGATCGCTGGCAGAGCATTACGCTGCTTGATGCCGATGGGCAGGTTGTCTCACGGCGCATTGGGACTGAGCCGATGATGCCGATGATGCCGATGATGCCGATGATGGCTGCCTCGGCTGAAAGCTTGCCTGTCCGCCCACCACGTGGCACGACACTGCCTCTTGTGCCCGTTCCTCCCGAAGCGGTTGTGCCAGGTACACGCCCCTCTTCTGATGAGATTGGCTCGCCGCCCAATGCTGTCCAGACGATCGCTGCCGATGGCCAGGTTCTCTTGACGATTCCTATTCAGTTGCGCGGTGAGACCGTGGGGGCGCTGGTGATCGATTATGCCAGTGGCGAAGGGCGGACGTTCGGCTTCGCTAATCTTGCCCGCGGGGTTGGCGCCGCCGGTTTGGCCCTGGGCGGGATCTTGCTGGGCCTGGCGATCTTCTTTTCGCGCCGGATCAGTACGCCCCTTGCGCAACTCAACCAGGCGGCCCAGGCACTGACGGCAGGTGATATGCAGGTGCGGGTCGAGCCGGGCCGCGTGCGCGAGGTGGCCGATCTGGCGCTTAGTTTCAATCAACTGGCTGATGCCCTGGCTGCGGCTGACCAGCAACGGCGTCAGTTGACCGCCGATGTTGCGCACGAGTTGCGTACCCCGCTCTCGATCATCAAAGGTCGCCTCGAAGGGGTGCAGGATGGCGTCTATGAACCCGATCAATCGCAGATCGCTGGTCTGCTTAGCGAAGTTGCGTTGCTCGAACGCTTGATCGAGGATCTGCGCTTGCTCGCGCTGGCTGATGCCGGTCAACTCGCGCTCTATCCCGAACCTTGCGCCCCGGCCCACCTGTTGCACGATACGGCACGCTCGTTTGCCCGCCAGTCCGAGGAACAGGCGGTCGCGTTGCACGTGGAAGCCGCCGACGCGCTGCCCGAGGTGCTGGTCGATCCCCAGCGCATCAGTCAGGTACTCGGCAATCTGGTCGGCAATGCGCTGCGCCATACACCCCCAGGCGGCCAGATAACCCTGTCGGCGCAGGTTGTTGCTGATGAGGGTGTCGCGTTTGCGGTGAGCGATACAGGTCACGGGATTGCGCCTGCCGATCTTCCCCATATCTTTGACCGCTTCTATCGCGTTGATCGCGCCCGCTCACGTAGCGCCGGCGGGGCCGGCCTCGGTCTTGCCATTGCTCGCCGCATCATCGAAACCCACAGCGGCACGATCAATGTGACGAGCACGCTCGGCCACGGCACGACGATGCGCTTTGTCTTGCCCCTTGAACCGGCCAGCGATGGTACAATAGATCGTGCGCTGCCCCATCAAGGCAGCGCAGATGATCAAACCCTGCCAGCGTGAGGAATGGCATGCCAGAGTCGCCCTATCCGATGGTGTCGGTTGACGAGGCCCAGCAGATGATCATGGGCCGAGTGGTGCCGCTCGAAGCTGAAGAAGTTGATGCGCTGACTGCCGATGGGCGTGTGCTTGCCCACGTGATCCAGGCGCCGCTGAATATTCCCGATGTGCCCAAGGCGGCGATGGATGGCTATGCGCTGCGTACCGACGATGGCCTGAAGCCGCGTCGTATCGTCGCCGAGTTGACGGCTGGCACGGCTGCCGGGGTGTCGCTCGAACCAGGCACAGCCGTGCGCATTATGACCGGTGCGCCAATGCCTGCCGGTGCCGATGCGATGCTTCCTGTCGAACTCGCCGAGGAGCACGCTGGCTGGCTGACGTTGCACCACACGTTGCAATCTGGTCACCATGTGCATACCGTGGGTCAGGATGCTGCTCAGGGCGCGACAATCCTGCCGCAAGGCACCGTGATTGGCACGCCAGAACTTGGTTTGCTCGCTACCTTTGGCCTCACCAGAGTGCAGGTCTATCGCCGCCCGCGGGTTGCTGTGCTGGCGACTGGTGATGAAGTGATCGAGCCAGGCTTACCTCGCCCTGCTGGCGCAGTCTATGACTCGAATCGCTACGCCTTGATGGCGGCGTTGCGCGAGGCGGGCTGCGAGGTTCTCTCCCTCGGCATTGCCCCTGATGACCACGCCAAGCAGCGCGAAGCCCTTCTCTACGGGCTCGAAGCGGCTGATGTGCTTGTCACGAGCGGCGGCGTCAGCATGGGTTCACGCGATCTGATCAAGCCCCTGCTCGCCGAACTTGGTACCGTTCACTTTGGGCGCATCGCCTTCAAGCCGGGCAAGCCAACTACGTTTGCCACCGTGGGTTCCAAACTCGCGTTCGGGTTGCCGGGCTATCCCGTCTCCTCACTGGTCTCGTGCGAGGTCTTTGTGCGCCCAGCCCTCCGCGCTTTGCAGGGCGATCCGCATCCCTGGCGCCCCCGCGTGCGCGTGCGCCTCAGCACCCCGATCCGCCCCTCACACGACCGCCCCGAATATCAACGGGTCACCATTCGTCAAGAAGGCCTGCATCTCGTGGCGGGAACAACCGGCGGCCAGGGGAGTTCCCGCCTGATGTCGCTCCTCGGAGCCAACGGGCTTTTGCTTGTCCCCCCCGGCAAGGCGATCTATCCTGTCGGCACCGAACTCGATGCGCTGTTGACGGCCTCTTTTGTTGCCACCAAGCCCGCATAGCGGGCTTGGTGGCAACAGTGTATCACCGTTTCACTACGATGCGCAGTTGCTCGCTCGGATGGAGCGAACAGACCAACTCGAATGTCCCGGGGCCAGCAAAGTGCTGGATAAAGCGTTGCCCAGGGGCAACCCGATATGGCCCGATCGTGATCGCCTCGTCGTCGTCGTTCTGGATTACAAGCGTATCCTGTTCGCTCAGGCGCAAGACGATCTCTTGGGGAAAGAGGTCGATCTCTTCCCCTGCGGCAAGCCGCACCGCCGTACCGGGCGGCACGCTAATCACCAGCGTGCGCTGCACTTGGTCACGCATATTCAGCCACCAGATGCTTCCAATGCCTACCCCAACCAGCAGAACAAGCCCCACCAGACTAAGCAGCAGAGAACGACGATGCACCTCAGCCTCCCTCACGGGCGAGTAGGCGCAGGTCGGCGGTGATGTCTTCCACCGCGGTGCCGTGGGCAAAGAGGATCCGCCAGTTCCCGGCTTTGTCAATCGCGTAGATAAACCCCGAATGATCGATGGTATACCCCATTGCCGAATTCGGCAACTCGCGCTGCTCTGAATAGACCCCGTACGACTTTAGAATCGGCGCAAGCGTGGCCTCATCACCGCGCAAACCCTTAAAGCGCGGATCAAACGCTGTGACATATTGCTGCAAGCGTTCGCTCGTATCGCGTTCAGGATCAAGGCTAACCAGGGCTACCTGAATCGCCTCGGCATCCGCCCCGAGTTCCCGACTCACGACCGACAGATCGGCCAGCGCCGCTGGACAAATATCAGGGCACATCGTAAACCCAAAAAAGAGCACAACGACCTGCCCTTTCTGCTCACTCAGCGTAAATGGTTGGCCCTGTTCATCAATCAATGTGAAATCAAAAGCTGGCTCAGCGGGCTCCAGTACCGTCCCGCGAAACTGAGGCGCACTCGGCCCACAGGCAGTTAGCATCAATAACACCATCCCTAGCAGGATGAAGGAGTATTGTTTCATTATGAACACCTCAAAGCAACAGGTTTTAAGGGCATCAGCCCTGAATGTCATGGGGATGGGGCGAACGCCCCATCCCCATCCCCTTACGGCTGACGTACAACGGCATTCACCTCGACGGTTCCTGCTCGCTCAAAAGTCAGCGTCACCGGAATGCTCTCACCTTCCTTCACATCCCTGGTAACATCAATGAACATCACGTGAAACCCACCCGGACGTAGTTCCACCTCGCCGCCAGCAGGAACCTCGATCTTCTCGACCGGGCGCATACGCATGACATTGTCTTCCATCAAGACATTGTGCAGTTCAATGGTCTCGGCAATGTCGGCAGCGGCTGCCAGAAGATAGTCCGGTTCACTGCCACTGTTCTTGATAACCATATACCCTGCCGTCGTCGTTCCTGCCGACATAGACCCATGTTCCGTTGTCTGATCCATCGTCCCATGCCCGCTTCCGCCCTGGGCATTGCCCTCCATCGGCATCGCAGCCATATTAGCGGGCCGTACCCAGGCATCACGGATTTCAAGCGCCATCCCCGTCGCAGGGGCTACCGCAGGTGTTGTCGTCGGGGCAGCCCCACAGGCCGCCAGGATCAGACTGCTGATTGCCAGCAGGATCACGCTTATTGTGTTTCGCATTGTTGTTCGCTTTCTCTTCCTTATGAGACGGCAACGTACGTTCGAGTAGAGACCAGACCTCACACGCCTGCCAGACCTGTGAGGTCTAGCCCGCGTCATGCAGAGCGAATTATGTACTTGAACACCATCAATGGTCTGTCAACCAAGTTTCGTGATATGCTGGAGTACCGGCTTTAGCCGGCTGAAGCCGGTACTCCCTTCGGTAGTCTGTCAACCAAGTTTCCCGATGTTGTGTCACCCTGAGCGGAGCGAAGGGTCTCAGGCGTTCAGACGGCAGAGATGCTTCGCTCCGCTCCTAAGAAACAACATCTCATGCTCGGAGCGCAACGGCTCCACGGTCATTCCGAACGGAGCCGTAGGCGCAGTGAGGAATCTGCACGGATCGGCATGGAAGACTCCTCACTCCGTTCGGGGTGACAAGGGCGGGCCTAGGCAACACCCTGGTTGCTCACGGCATCACTGGCCCGTGGGCCATGTGGTGCTCAGCATGACAAGGCTGGGAGCATGTCAGATTACTTGAAGCGAAGACCATTACGCTGACACAGTCGGCGCGGAGGCGGCACCGGCGGAGCATCGCCCATCCGCCTTTGCCAGAGGGGTGTATGCGCTCTGAGGCTATCTTGGAGGCGCAGAGCCAGGATAAGCAGCGCCGCAAGGGCTAAGTCCCCTTGCGTCAGGCTCTGAATCAGTCCTGGACTAAGCGCCGGGGGGAGGTTCTGGGCGAAGGCAAGGGTGTGACCACAGACAAAGGGTGATGCTTCATCAGTCGGGGCACCCCAAGGAAAGGGCACTGAGCAGTGCAGAATACAGGCAAGCAAGGTGCCTGGCAAGATAAAACTCAGGAGGGCACTGATCCAGGTACGATGCATAGCGAACCGGATCAGCCGTGACATCTGTTGGTGATGCGGTACAGCCATACCATGATTATGAGCCAGGTATCACAAGATTGCAAATAAGGCAACGCTTATTCAAGCTCCGTCCCATTGATCATCAGCCCAAACTTGCATTGCAAACGAGCCGCCGCCGAGCGACACATCACCATCCGCGAGAGAAAGATCGCAAAATAGTCCATGACAGTCGCAATTGATGGGTCAATCGTCATATTCAGCACAATCCGTCGTTCGTCGGCAACGACCTCAAGGGTTGAGCGCGTGACGGCCAGATTGACCCGATCATGAATGTCATGCTTTGCTGGATCAGGTTCGTGTACCCGTGAAAGATGCACATCGGCTTTATCGGCAAGAATCAAGGCCGCCGCAATCGCACTCGTTGCATGACCATACTCCTCTTCGTGATTGCCAATCGCACAAATAATGACAAGGATTTCTGATAACTCCATGCCCAGTTCGCCAAGCAACTCCTT
The DNA here is from genome assembly GCF_002532075.1 of Candidatus Chloroploca asiatica. Taxonomy (GTDB): domain Bacteria; phylum Chloroflexota; class Chloroflexia; order Chloroflexales; family Chloroflexaceae; genus Chloroploca; species Chloroploca asiatica. Next base: position 39,562 of record NZ_LYXE01000078.1, read on the forward strand.
CGCCAGCATTGCGCCAGTCTGACCATGCAACTGGCGATTGATCAGATTGCCAATATCGTGCAGCATCCCGGCAATGGCCGCCAGTTCACCTTCACGCTCAGGATACCCGAGCTCGGCAAGTACCCGGTGAGCCGCTTTGCTTACGCGGGTCGCGTGACGTACACCGTGTTCCGTGTAGCCGATCTGTCGCAAGTTTTCGTTGGCCGCATGGAGGTACGCAAGTGTGGTTGGATGCTCACGCACCTGTTGGATCGAGACGGGCATATGCAAACTCCTTGTTGGCAAGGTTGAAGAACGGGTGGGCGGATTGCGCTGGGCCACTCTTCCAACCCCTACGCTGTAACTTGAACCAGTACGCTTATATTGGCGCAGACTTTGCCTACGCTTTTTAGTCTGGGGTGCTAGTGGCTAGTATACCAGACGACGCACCATATAGTCAGGAGTGCTAACCATGGGTCTGTATCATCAGGCAAACGATTTCCCCGAAGACAACGCTTTTAATGGCTATGAGATGTTGATGGATGCATGCAAGAATCTTGAACCCATCAACGTTGCCGTTGTGCATCCCTGTGACGATGTCTCGCTCTCCAGTGCGCTTGATGCCGCCGAGAAGGGCTTGATTATTCCCATACTGGTTGGGCCTCAGGCTCGGATTCGGGCCGTCGCCGAGGAACACGGGCTTGACCTGAGCCCGTACAAGATTATTGATGTGGAGCATAGCCACGCTTCGGCAGCGAAGTCTGTGGAACTGATCAGGCTCGGTGCCGCCGAGGCCTTGATGAAAGGGAGCCTGCACACCGATGAGTTGCTGGCCGAGGTGGTCAATAAGGCGACTGGTCTGCGTACCGAGCGCCGTATCAGCCACTGTTTCATCATGGATGTGCCGACCTATCCCAAACCCTTGATTGTGACCGACGGTGCGGTGAATATTACCCCCAACCTCAAGGCCAAGGCCGATATTTGCCAGAATGCGATCGAACTGGCCCAGGTATTGCGGATCCAGCAACCAAAGGTTGCTGTGCTTTCGGCCGTTGAGACGATCAATCCCGAGATCCCTTCGACCATTGACGCCGCAGCCCTGTGCAAGATGGCCGACCGTGGTCAGATTGTCGGCGGCATTCTTGATGGCCCCCTGGCGCTCGACAATGCGATCAGCATGGAGGCCGCCCGTACAAAGAAGATCGTCTCACCCGTGGCTGGTCAGGCCGATATTCTCCTCGTTCCAAACCTTGAGGCTGGCAACATTCTCGCCAAGCAACTCACTTTCCTGGCCCGCGCCGAGGCGGCCGGGGTGATCATGGGGGCACGGGTGCCAATTATCCTCACAAGTCGCGCCGATACGCTCCGGGCACGCCTGGCTTCGTGTGCGGTCGCGGTCTTGCTCGTCTATGCCCGTCGTGCGACCCTGAAATCACCAGTCTAGGCGCAATCCTTTTCAAATAAGGACGAGAAGAGACTTCACAGGTCTTGATGATGGCGTCCCAATGCCGACGAGCAGACCTGTGAGGTCTTATTTGAATGGTATTGCCTCTAAAACTACGCCCGCGCAGCATAAGGAGTTCAATGATGAGCAAAGCCATTCTGGTACTCAACGCAGGCTCGTCGAGTATCAAATGTACGATCTTTGATGCTGTCGATACCACGCTGACCGTACGCTATCAGGGTCAGATCGAGGGTATCGGCACACAGCCCCATTTCAAGATGACCGATCAGGCCGGTGCGGTGCTCTTTGAGACGACCTGGGCCAATCCGTCCTCAGGCAAAGGTCATGCCTATGCGCTCGAACAGCTTGCCGCATGGCTCGATCCTCGTTTGCCCGAGGCTGGTCTGCTCGGTATTGGCCACCGTGTCGTTCACGGAGGGGCCCACTACAGTGCCCCCGTGGTCATTGACCAAGTGGTCTTGCACGACCTGCACGGATTTATTCCCCTGGCCCCTTTGCATCAGCCTGCCAACCTCGCCGGGATTGAAGCAACCATGGCTTTTTTGCCTGGCGTGCCCAATGTTGGCTGCTTTGATACTGCTTTTCACCGTACTCACCCCATCGAGGCCGACCGTTTTGCACTGCCCTATGCTTTTTATGATGAGGGTGTGCGTCGCTATGGCTTCCACGGTCTCTCGTATGAATATATTGCCCGCACGCTGCCTGAACTTGACCCCGATTTGGCTCAGGGTCGTGTTGTTGTGGCGCATCTGGGCAATGGGGCAAGTATGTGCGCTCTCAAGGCCGGGCGTAGTGTCGATAGCACGATGGGCTTTACGGCGCTCGATGGCTTGCCCATGGGTACCCGGTGTGGCCAGATTGATCCGGGGGTCTTGCTCTATCTGATGCAAGCCAGAGGTATGGATGCCAGCGCAATCCAGGATCTGCTCTATAAAAAATCTGGTTTTCTCGGGATGTCTGGGGTCAGTAGCGATATGCGCAATCTTGAGGCCAGCGATGATCCGCGGGCCGCCGAGGCGATTGCTTATTTTGTCTACCGGATTATTCGTGAAACGGGTGCCTTGGCATCGGTGCTGGGTGGGCTCGATGGCATCATCTTTACTGCGGGGATTGGTGAAAATGTGTATAGAATCCGCGAACGCGTCTGCCGTGGCCTGGCCTGGCTTGGCGTCGAATTTGATCCGGTCGCGAATGCCCACCACGGCCCACGGATCTCGACCGCTACCAGTGCTGTTTCAGCCTGGGTCGTGCCCACCAACGAAGAGCGCATGATCGCCCTGCATACAATTGCCGCCCTGACCGAAGCTTAGCCTTTATCAGTTAAATACCCAGGGGTGGTACGCAAACACGCCGGCTATGCCGGCGTGTTTGCGTACCACCCCTACATTTAATCCGCCAGGCGATAGCGAAACAAGGCCAGAATGGCATACAATCCCTGGCTCGGTTTCATCTTTTTGCCCTCTTCATAGGTGCGCCCGATGTATGAGATTGGCACTTCTAGGATGCGATGACCTCGCTTTAAGACTTTGGCGGTGATCTCGGGTTCGAGGCGAAAGTCGTTGCTCTCTAGGCTAAGCTCACGAATGATGTCGGTGCGCATCACTTTGTAACAGGTCTCCATATCCGAGATCCAGCAGTTGAAGAGGAAATTGGTCAGGAAGGTCAAACCTTTGTTGCCAATGGCATTCCAGAAGTACATGCCGGTATGACTCCCCATAAACCGGCTGCCGTAGACGACATCAACCTGGCCTTTGACAATCGGCTTGACGAGCGCATAATAGTCGTTTGGATCGTATTCCAGATCGGCATCCTGAATAATCGTAATCTTGCCGCGGGCATGCGCCAGGCCGCTTCGTACCGCTGCTCCTTTGCCGCGATTGGCGGGATGGCTGATCACGCGCATCCGGGGGTAACGCTCCGCTGCCTCTTGCAAGACGGCAAGCGTCTCATCCGACGAGTGATCGTCAACGGCAATGACCTCTTTTTCTAGCTCAATGGCATACACTTGTTCGAGGATGTGGGGGAGGGTCGTAGCCTCGTTGTAGCAGGGCATAATGATTGAGAGCAAAGGGCGTTCGTTGTGTTGATCCATAAGATGTGTGATTTTTATTTATATTTGTGATCTGAAATCACAATAATACCGCATCATCACCGACGTGACGGCAGATTGTAGCAGAAGCATGTGTCTCTCGTCAAACCCAGCTCAGGTTTGGTGGTATACTGCGCTCAGTTCCATCTGTCGCTGATGCGTCAGGTCGCGTATATCTATGCACCGCATCGGGATACGCTCTCATGCCTGGCAGATCCCCACGAGGAGAGGGAGATGGCAATGTGGCGGCTCCAGAGACAGCAGTGGTTCCGCCTGGGCCTCGGGCTCGTGATTAGTCTTGTGACGATCTATCTGGCGTTCAAAGGGGTTGACCTGGCAAGCGTTGGGCAGTCGTTGCGTGAGGCGAGTCTGCTCTTTGTTGGGCTGGCGCTCGGGAGTGTGGTGATCAATAACGTTGCGAAGGCCGCCCGCTGGAAGGTGCTGCTGGGTGAACGTGGTGCGCCGATCAGTCTGTGGCAGGCGTTGCGCCTGCATCTCGTTGGTCAGATGATCAATAATCTTTTGCCAGCTCGCGTTGGTGATGTGAGTCGCGTCTATCTCGCGGGTGAACTCGGGGTTTCGCGGTCGTTTGTGCTCGGTACGGTCGCGCTCGAGAAGGTCGTGGATATGCTCTGTTATGCCATGATCTTCGTGCTGCTGGTGATGTTGATGCCGTTGCCAACCTGGGTCAGTCAGCCAGCATATCTGATGCTCGTTGCGACTGGGCTTGCGTTTGTTGCAGTGCTTGCTGGCCTTGTTGCCTATCGACGTGGTCGACCATTACCGGCCTGGGTGCTTCGATGGCTGCCCCAGCGCTTCCAAGAGCGCGCTGATGCTTTGCTTGCTAATCTTCTGGCAAGTTTGCATGTGTTGACCGATGCCCGCGGGCGCTGGCAGATCCTCTTCTGGTCAACGGTGGTCTGGGTTACCGCTACGCTGACCAATTATCTGGTTTTGCGGGCGCTTGACATTGATGTGCCCCTCGTTGCGTCGCTCTTTGTCCTCTTTGTGCTGATGGCCGGGATCAATGTCCCTTCAGCCCCTGGACGCATCGGTCTCTTCCAGTACCTCTGCATCCTCTCCCTCGCGCTCTTTGGCATTGAACAGGCCCCCGCCCTCAGTTTTGGGGTACTGTTACATGTGTTGACGTTTTTGCCGCCGATCATTGCTGGTTTGTTCGCCCTCTGGCTCAATCTTCAGGGGAAGAAGGTTCGCCCTAGCACGGTAAAGCAGCCTGAAACTTTGCCTAAACAATGAGACCACCTATGCGATCCGATCCTTCACTTTTGCCAGACGAGGCGATGCGTTTGCCTGCTCCTCAGCGGATCGGGCAGCTTGATGTCCATCCTTTACGCCTCGTCCAGTTGCTTACCTGGCTTGAATACGCCCTCGCTTGTACGCAAAAATCCACGGTTTTTTATGCCAATATCTACGCGGTAAATCTTGCCGAGGATGATGCTGGCTTCAAAAATTCCTTTGCTCAGGCTGATCTGGTTTTTTGTGATGGTCAGGGGTTGCGCCTCGGGGCTGCGTTGCTTGGCAGGCCGCTCCCTGAGCGTTTTACCCCGCCTGATTGGATTCATCGTCTGGCAGCAAGCTGTGCGACCCATGGCTATGGTATCTTTTTGCTTGGGGGAGAACCGGGCGTCGCCACAACCGCAGCTGCCCGCCTGATCGAGCGCCATCCCGGTCTACGGGTTGCCAGTCACCACGGCTATCTTAGCCCTGACCCGCTGGTCGAAGCTGCCGCGCTAGAGGCCATCGCTGCTTTTCAGCCTGCGCTGCTGCTGGTAGGGATGGGGATGCCTACCCAGGAGCGCTGGGTTACAGCACGCCGCACCGACCTTGCAGTGCCTGTGGTGATGACCGTTGGCGCGCTCTTTGATTATCTCGCCGAGACCGTGCCACGTGGACCGCGCTGGCTCACTGACCATGGCTTCGAATGGCTCTGTCGGCTCTGGTACGAGCCACGTCGGCTCTGGCGACGTTATTTGCTGGGCATTCCACGCTTCTTTGGCTTGATGCTTCGCCAGAAGATCACGCCTCGCGGGTAATGCTGCACACGTATCCAGAGAGCGAGGGCGTCTCACCCTCACACGTAGAACGAGGGCATGTTGTATGCGCGAACGGATCGAGGCACGTTTAGCTATCTTCATTCTGGCGCTTGATCTTAGCGTAACCCTGGGCTGCCTTTGGGTTGCCTCGCAGTTGCGTCTCTATCTTGGATTTGGCCGCGAGATCACTTCAGCGCAAACCTCCCTTCCCTGGGGGCTCTATCTCGCTGTTGCGATCCTCTGGACGATCATCTTTGGCCTGATCGGTCCACATCGGCGCCTCTTGCGCAGTAGTCTCGTCGAGGCGATTGGTTGGCTCGTGGCCTCAATTGCTCTCGCTGCCCTCACCTTTGCTGGCATGCTCTACCTCTCGCTGCGCGATGTCTCACGGCTTCAGTTTCTCTATTTTGCTGGCCTGAATCTAAGTACACTTGTTTTGATTCATATCGGCATACGGTTTTATCTGCATCGACGCACACCACAGACGTTGCATCGGCGGGTGCTGGTGGTGGGCGAAGCGAGTACCGCCGAGCGTCTCGCCGAGACCTTTGCGACCCCACGTTGGTCGGGCATGCTCGTCGCTGGCTATGTACATGCAACGGCTGACCCAAAGAGCGCGTTGCCCTACCTGGGCACGGTGCAGGCGACGCCTGATTTGGTGAGGGTACACCAGATTGATGAAGTCATCTTTGCGCTCTCACCCGAAGAACACGCGGTGGTGGCGCGCATTTCGCTAGCGCTATTGCAGCAACCGGTGATGGTGCATATGATCCCGGATGTGATTGACCTCGCTTTTGCCCGTACACCTGTCGAGCAAGTGGGCGGCATTCCCTTGATCAGCCTGCGCGAACCAGCCCTCACCTATCCCCAGCGTGTCCTCAAGCGCCTCTTTGATCTGACGGCAAGCAGTCTCTTGCTCGTGTTGCTCGCCCCGCTTATGCTGATCATTGCGCTACGGATTCGCCGCGAGTCACCTGGCCCGGTCTTCTTTTTGCAAGAACGCCTGGGCGAACAGGGGCGGCGTTTTCGTATGCTCAAGTTTCGCAGTATGTACGAGCATGCCGAGCAACGCTGGCAAGAGGTGGTCACCCACGATATAGATGGCCGGGTAATCTACAAACTAGCCGACGATCCCCGCGTTACTCCGTTTGGGCGCGTGTTGCGCCGCAGCAGCCTTGATGAATTGCCCCAGTTGATCAATGTCCTGCGTGGCGAAATGAGCCTCGTCGGGCCACGCCCCGAGGTACCGGTCGTCGCGGCTGACTACGAACCGTGGCAATGGCAGCGTTTTCGCGTCCCCCCTGGCATGACCGGTTGGTGGCAAATCAATGGCCGCAGCCATCGCCCGATGCACCTCCACACCGAAGACGATCTTTATTATATTCAGAATTACTCGTTTTTTCTCGATCTGCAAATTTTATTCAAAACGATCATCGTGGTTCTTCAGGGCAAAGGCGCCTTTTGATCGTTGGGGCACGGCGGTGCCGTGCCCCCACTCGGCGTCAGGGCTGCCCACCATACGCGCTTCCTGGCGGTTCGGCCCGCACAATCACCCGCTGGTTAAAGCGGTTGGGGCCAGTCGCCGGCCAGCAGGTGACCATCGTCACCATCTCGCGGTCGGTTGGGCCAATCAGTTGCGCATTCGCCAGCCGCTGCTCAGCCGGCACGCCCTCTTCGTCAACCACCAGGCGCTCAGTGACAATGTAGAGGTGCTCACGACCCTCACTATACACAATTATGGGATCACCAGGTTGCACATAATAGAGATCGAGAAAGACTTTGCCATAGCCCCCGACATGCCCGGCTAGCACGATATTATTCTTTTCACCAGGATTCGCCGAGCCTTTGTGGTGGCCCACGGCAAATTCGGCCACTTGCCAGACGGCGATGCGTTGCGCGCCCTGCTCGATCACATCCCAGCCAACCTCAATCACCTTCGCGTCAACCTGAATGCTCGGAATAACCAGACGCTCGACATGTGAAACGTGATCTGCCGGTAATGGTGCGGGCAGTGGTGACGCGATCACCCCCGGATCGGACGGCTCAAGCAGCGGCAAACTACTGCCCGCAGGTACGCTGGTCGAACGGGTTTGATTCAGGCTACTGAGATCAGGCACTGCCATGCTCGGCGCATTGATCACCAGCGGAGGCATCTCGATATCATTATCACCGCGTGCTGCGAGGCGCAGATGCTCGACATAGAGGTAGAGGCCACCTACATAGACCAACAGATAGAGACCGCTCACCAGCAAGAGATTGCCAAGCGTCCAGTAGATGCGGGCGGCGCGGGTCGTAGGTTCGCGCCGATGTGTCTGTGCATGTGGCATACGTGTTTTTGAATGTATCAACATAGGCATTGTTTTTATTATAGCACTCAGGAGTCTGTAACGTACGTGTTCTGGTGTCGTTCGCCAGAGCGATTGCATCATACGAAACCGGATAAAAATATGCTCTATTTGGCAGCATGTGCATGCAACCAGCGGCGCAAACGGCGGCATCCGGCAACAACGAGGCACCCGCAAGGGGTGCCCCTACACAGGATCCGACCCCCGGCCCTGTAGGGGCACCCCTTGCGGGTGCCCTGGTGGGGTGCATGCACGGAAGATGCAATCGTCCTGTGTCGTTCGCCGACCACGAATGGGGCCACGAATAAACGAAGAGCGCATGGGGCAGCCCATATTCGTTTATTCGTGAGGGTTCTTCGTGGTCGGCGGCGCTACCGGGAAACTTTTGTTACAGACTACTCACGAGTCTGTAACCCTGACAGGGCTCAGTCCGGTTAAGGTCTCATGCGTCCCGACGGCAGCGAAGCATCGCTGAGCTCAGCATAACAAGTTTTGTTATCGTAGTAGGTACGTGAGGGCCGTGCAACTGGATGTATGTTGTTGATCTTGGCGGCCTGCGCCATCTTCTCAGCAAATGCTCACTTGACGCGACTTGTGAAGCGGTGTACGTTGAAATTGAAGATTACAACGTATGCTACCGATATCAGGAGGATTTGATGCGTCTACAGATGATCGTGGTTGTCTTGCTGGCCGGGTTGCTCACCGCATGTGGCAGCGCACCAGCCGCAGCCCCTGTCGCAACCGAGGCCCCGGCTACCGTGGCCACGACGGTTCCTGCCGCTGCTCCGGCGGCAACAACCCCAGTTGAACCAGTGGCTCAGCCAGATGAAACAACGCCTACCGAAGCGCCAGCGACCAGCGAAGCGCCTGAAGTCCAGCTCTTTCGCATTGATCCTGCCTCATCCGAGGTGACGTACGAGGTTGGCGAGGTCTTTCTGAATCAGGGCAACCGGTATGCCATTGCGGTAGGCCGAACGCAGCAGATCAACGGCGAAATAGAGCTTGATCGTGCCAATCCGCAGAATAGTACAATGGGGCCGATTGAAATTGATATCAGTGCGTTTGCCTCGGATAGCCCTCGTCGTGACAATGCAATCCGTGATCGCTGGCTCGAGTCGGCCCGCTTTCCCCTCGCTACCTTTGTGCCTACGCTGATCGAGGGCTTGCCTGAGCAATACACTGATGGCGAAGAGCTTACACTGATGATTACCGGCGATTTGACGGTACGTGATGTGACCAACTCGGTCACCTTTACCGTCACCAGCCAACTCGACGGTGCGCAGATGGTCGGCAAGGCCAGCGGCGAAGTCAATATGACCGACTTCGGCTTTGACCCACCCGACATTATCGGTGTCCTGCGCGCCGAAGATAAGGTCATCATCGGCTTTCGTTTTGTCGCCAACGCTGATTGAGCCGCGTGCCAGCAACGGGGCCGTGCATGCGCTCGCGTGAAAACAGTCCTGCCGGTGGTGCGCCGCCGGCGCATTGCGTGCCACCAACCGGCTTTGCCTACCCCTAACCGGCTCACGTGAAAACAGCCAGCAATGCTGGCTGTTTTCACGTGAGCCATGACATTACTCCTGACCGACCAGATAAAAAATCCGGTACTCACGCACAAAGTGCTCAACAAAACGTTCGGCATCACCATCAGAAGGCAGGTCAAGCCGTGTACGAAGCGCATTGGCGAGTTCAGTTGCCAGCAACTGGCGTTCTTCCTGGTGGAGGGTTTCACGGCGACGCAAGAAGGCTTCGGCGAGCGCGTAGTCGTTAGGGCCTACCTGGTGGAGATTAGGCAGCAAAGGTGATGTTGGCGCGGCACTGTTGCGCGGAGGTACCACCACCGGATCGAGGCCACGGGCGATCTGCTCCAGCGACAGGGGGTAATCTTCGCGGATGACGAGGGTTCCCGCAGCAAGATCGCCGAGACGGCGGGCGCGGTGATCGGCAAACATGACCAGGACGCCCAGGCCATACCCAAATGGCAAGAAATCAACAATCCGCACGAGATTGCGGATCACTGTCGCACTGAAATCAAGGGGCCGTCCACCTTCGCGCATCACCCGTAAGCCGAAGATGCGCTTGCCGGGGCTTTGCCCTAACCAGAGCATTTCGAAGCTGACATAGTACCCCCAGAGTACCGCAAAAGCGAGCGTTGCCCACAGGGCGAGGATGATGGTGCCAAAATTGTTGCTACTCGCGAGCGGAACCATCACCAGGCTGAGTGTAGCCTGCAGCAACAGGATCAAGGTGGTATCAACGCTTGCGGCAAGGCACCGCGAGGCAACTCCGGCCACTACATATTCAATCGTGACGACCTCGGGGGTTTCGATGGTATATTGTTCGCTCTGTATGGCTGAGGTCATGGCGCTTCCTTGCCTGCGGGCCTGTGGTACAGGAAGCCCGCGTGTGCTGGCGAAAAGGGCCTGCGAAGCTGGCCCTTTTCACCAGCACACGCATGGGTTTTTGGGGCGCTCAGCCCTCACCAATCACGGATCAAGCTCACAAGGCTGGCTGTTCGGCGTCGTCTGGTGGGGCCGAGATGAGCTCGGCTTCGTTGGTGGCGGTCAGATGGCTCATATCATTCACCAGGCTCATTGTCCAGTGATCGCCCTGAACCTCGATAACGCTGATCGAGGTGTTGCCGATATGGGGAAAGCGCTTGAAGCCGTCACCCGCATAATTATCCGCGTGCGCAAGCAACATACGGATGCACCCACCGTGCGTGACCACGGCGAGCGTTTGCCCTGGATGCGCGTTGCCAAGCGCCGTAACTGCCTCGACCACCCGGTTACGGAGATCGCTCAGCGACTCACCGCCACCACGGGGCATGTCGATGTTCTGGTCGAGCAGGGCTATTTCCTCGGGGAACTTCGCCTTGATCTCCTCGTAGGTGAGCCCGCTCCAGGCCCCGAGATCGATCTCGCGGAGGCTCGGCAGCAGTTGCACGTCAACCTTGGTCGCCGCCCCGATCGCCCTGGCGGTCTCGGATGCGCGGGCAAGATCGCTGCTGTAGATCGCATCGAAACGGCGGCCCTCAGTCGCCAGACGGTTGGCAACGAGTTCAGCCTGTTGCAACCCGATCGCATTGAGTGGCACATCGGCGTGGCCTTGCCAACGGCCTATCATATTCCAATCGGTCTCACCATGGCGGATGAGCAAGATGGTTGTCCTCATTGGGTTTGTCGTTTCCTTCTCTTCGTTCGGCAGCACGCTCTGTTTCATCATAGTACAGAAGCCAAGTAGCGGCAAGTTAGTGTGTTTCTGGTGCCATTGCGGTGCTATACTAGATCTACTACCCTTTATCCTTTTTCAACCTAGCCCAGGGTATTTTCTATGAAAACCAGAAGTAACCAGTTCGTGCATCAGCAGATCGCGTCACGTCTCCTCCTGCTCTTCCTGCTCATTTTGCCCATCGTGCAAACAAGGGCAGGTGGGCCTGAGCATGGCCTGTATACCACCTCAAGCGTGCAAGCGCCTTCAGCCGAAGGTATGACGACAACCAATGCGCCGTCTACGCGTGCGTTAACCGTCTATCTGCCTTTCCTTGCGCGGATCGAACTCGAACCAATTGTTATCCCTCCCGAACAGCAACTGTTTGTGAATGAGGTACTTGCCGCGACGAATGCCTACCGTGCGCAGGCCGGATGTGCCCCGTTAACCCTTAGTCCCCTGTTGACTACCTCGGCCCAGCGCCATACCGACGATATGGCGTCTAACAATTTTGTCTCGCACACCGGCTCTGATGGGTCATCACCCTGGGATCGCATTCGTGCTACAGGCTATACCTACAGCCGGGCCGCCGAGAATATCGCGGCAGGCTATACATGTCCGCAGCAGGTTGTCGAGGCTTGGTACAACAGCGATGGTCATCGCGCCAACATGCTCAACTGTGCCCTCACCGAGATCGGGATCGGCTATACGCACAACGAGACGAGCCTCTACAAATATTATTGGACACAAGATTTTGCGACGCCACGTTAAGGATGCCCCGCCGTTCGCAAAACGGGTCGTGTGGTTCGCCTCCACGTCCACTCCCAGAAAACTTCGTTGACAGACTACTCAAGCCATGCGTTGCAATAAACGCTGGGCGGCTTGCTCACCGCTGACCAGCGCCCCTTCAATAAATGGGCCCCCCAGGTAGTCACCCGCAAAGACGATTTGGCCCTGTTCGATGGCCCCATCAGCAAATGCCTTGAGGCGCTGGAAGTGGCCGACATTGAATTCGGGGAGCGCTTCGGGGCACCGGTAGAGCCGTTGCACCTCGAGGCCAGGCGTCGGATCGTACATCGGCAAGAGCCGCCGGAGATCGGCGAGCATCAAACGTGCCAGGGTATCATCATCTTGCTGGCGCAACGCTGCGGTGGCCGGCCCGCTCAGGTGCAGGCAGAGCGCCGCACGACCTGCGGGCGCCGTGGTCGGATCTTTGACCGTTTGCAACGTCGCCGAGGCAAGGAAGGGTGTCTCTCGGCGAGGAAAGAGCAGGCCGTAGGTCGCTTGAGGCAAAGGTGTACGCGTCCCAAGCGCAAGGTTGGCGGTTTGCGAATAGACAATTGCCTCGAAAAAACGCCGGCGCTCGTGATCAAGCCAGGGCAAGAGATGAGGCACCGCTGTTGCCGTGGTTGCGATCACAATGCCATCAGCCTCAAGCGTCGCGACCCCATCCTCATCCTGAACGTGGAGCGTGTAGCCGCCCTCGGTCTGGGGTGTAATGGTACGTACTTCGACACCCAGGCGTACCTGAAGATCACCGGCAAGTGCGCGTGCCAGCCCCCCCAGACCACCACGCAGCGTAAAGAGTTGCAAGCCGGTCGGTCGACTAAACCCGGCCTTGAGCACCAACAACAGGAGTGCCCGCGAGGTACGCTCGGGTGTCCAGTAGAAAATCCCTGCGATCGGTGGTTGCAACACATATTCGAGCAACTCACGCGAGAAGTGGGCGAGTGCATAGCTACTGACATCCTGGTCATCAATTGGATAGGCTTTGTGAAATGCATAGAGATCGAGCCGAGTGCGGTGACGAGCCAGTGAAGCGAGGAGGTACGTCAACGGCAGTTTCTGCTGTGACCTGATCAAATGGGTGAAGGCCAGACGCAGATTAGGCCACAGCGGATAGAGTTGCCCGTCACGCAAGATGGCCGAACTACGGGGAATACGCTGCAGATGTTGGTGCAAGCCAAGTTCACCAACCAACGCCAGGGTACGCGTATAAAAACTGGCGAGAAACTCGGCCCCAAGCTCAAAGGCGTAGCCATCAACCAGGGCGGTGCGCGCACGCCCACCAACCTCCCGCTCACGTTCGAGCAACGTTACCGTAGCACCAGCCGCTTGCAGATACCGCGCTGCCGCCAGGCCAGCGAGACCTCCACCAATTACCAGAATGTGTCGTTGTTGCTTCAAGATCGTGAGCTAAGCAAAAGAAGAGGAAGAAGATTCGTGATCCACATATAGCGCATTATTTTGAGGCTCAAGGTGATCGTTTCATCACTCGTTGAACGCAGCAAAAGCACGATCACAAAGAGCGTCGGCAGCAGGGCACAGGGCAACAGGGCAAGCGCATAGGCCCACGAAGCCAGGCCAAGCGGCCAGGGCAGCAAAGCCACCAGACAAAAGAGCAGCGCGAGCAGTTGAAAGATGCGGATCGCACCCGGCACACCGGCATACGTCGCCACCGTCGTCAAGCCAGCGGCCCGGTCGCCCTCGTGGTCAGCCGTTGTCTTCAAGACTTCATGGCTCACATCAAAGAGGAACATCAACCCTGCCACAACCCAGACCGCCGGGGTAATGCCGCCACCGGCAAGGGCACCGAAAAGCGGAATCAGCGCAATTAAGACGCCCATGCATACATTACCGAGCAGCACCGTTCCTTTGAGCACAAAAGAATAGAAGGTTGCCAAGGCAAGGGTCGTCGCAACCAGGGCAACTGAGAGCCATCCGAGCACGAGGGCCAGGCCAAGGGCCAGGCTCGCCAGCACAAGGGCAAAGCTCCGGGCCTCGGCCTGGCTCAAGCGACCGGCGACAAGCGGGCGATGGGGTTTGGCAAAACGATCAACTTCCACATCAACCATATCATTGATGACAAAGCCAAAGGCCACCACCAAACCAACAATCACCGCCGATACCCAGGCCGCCCCCGACCAGAGCGCCCCAACGCCACCAGACAGATAGGCCCCAACCAGCGTATACATCCCTGCATAGAGGCTATTGGTAAACCGGGTAACTTCAAAGAGCCCGATCAGTTGCTGCCGCACCCCACTTGCAACCACACCCGTTCCTTACGTTGCAACTCGACGCGCTCGGCTCGCCCGTCGCGCCGTCATCTGCTCTGTTGCAGTATACACGAACTTCACCGCACCTTATAAGGAACCTCAAGCCCAAAACGTGCCCCAGACGCTTTCGTCACCTCAAGCCACGCCCGCCCACCATGCGCCTCGGCAATCTCGCGCACCAGCGCAAGCCCCAGGCCAGCACTGCCATCGGTAGCCGGGTCGCCGCCACGGATGCCCCGCTGCCAGATACGCTCACGCAATGCCTCTGGGACACCGGGGCCGGTATCCTCCACCAGCACCTGTGCACCAGTCGCCCCTGGCAAGCTTTGCACGCTCACCACACCGCCCGGTGGCGTTACGCGGATGGCATTATCGATCAGGTTCAGCAGCGCTTGCTTGAGGCGGTCACGATCACCAGCAATGCTCAGTGGCACAGGGGAAGGGACCGCGGTCAGCGTCACGCCGGCACGCCGTGCGCGCCCCATCAGCATAGCGACAACCTCAGTTGCGAGTTCACCAAGATCAACCGAGGTGCGCGTCAGTAAACGGAGGCGCCCATCATCAGGAGGACGGAGCAAGTCATCAACCAGGCGACCCAAGCGTGCCGTTTCGCTCTCAAGCAACGCAAGGTTCGAGCGTTGCGCCTCGGGGAGGGCTTCGGCCAGATTCTCGAGCGTCGTCGCCATCACCGTGAGTGGTGTGCGCAACTCGTGGGAAAGACTGCGATAAAAATGCGCCCGCATCTGCTCAAGCTCTTGAATACGGGCATGATACGCCTGCACCCCCGCCTCAAGGCGATCGAGACTCTGGGTAAGCGCCACCAGTTCGTCGCGGCTACGCGAAGGATCAGACGAACCAGATGGGCCATAGCGTGCGGCGAGGGCTTCGGCGCGCCCGGTCAGATGCGTAAGCGGGCGCACCAGGCCCCGTGCAACCATCACACTAACCAGACTCATCACCAGCGCTGCGACAAGGGTAGCCTGCACCACCAGACGCCTCAAAGCCGCAAGCAACTGCGTCTCAGCCGTCGTCGCACGCGAAAGCTCAACCACCCCGATTGGCCCCTCAGCCCCGGTGATCGGACTGGCCGCATAGTGACGACTTTGAACCTGTGAAGCAGGGAGCGGGAAAGGCGGGGCTATCAGGGAAAGGACCGGGCGACTCGGAAATGGCCCCAGACCAGGATCACCATGCAGGAGCACCCCGGTCGTCGAAAAGAGACGAGCCTGGGTATCAACGGGCAGCAAATCAGCCCCAGGACGGGGCGAGGCAAGGGCTTGCAGTTGGGCGGGTGTCGCGGCAAGTTCACCAAGTAGCGCCGCATAGATCGCCGTCTGCGCTTGCAACTGTTGCACCCGCTGCGTTTCGAGATACCGCCCAGTCAACGCGAGCAAGCCCCCGCCAACAAGCAAAAGCCCGACCAGCGTCACAAAAAGATAGGTTAGCACCAGACGAAACGTGAGGGGCATAAGCTCCTACAGATGAACATACCTTGAGATCTGTATCGTACCACAACAACCTCGATTCAACAGATTCTTAACATATGCTTGAAGTTCGTTTCATCTTCTCTTAACATCAATCGCTATAGTAATTGGGGTCAGATTTTTCGAATGAAAGGACAGATACCCGATGCGTATGCTTGTGAATCTTCGTATCCTGGCAATGGTGATGCTCGCCACCATCATCCTGGCGGCCTGTGGTGCTCAGCCAGCAACCCCGGCGGCGCCACCAACTGCAGCGTCAGAAGCCCCGGCGGCTGCAGCCCCCGAAGCTTGCCCGCGCCCAGCCGAGATGGATGCACGTTTTTGTGACGCCGATGGCGATCTTGTGGCCGATGCCCCCACTGATCCTGCCCTGTGGGTCAATCCAGATACCCTGATTTTTGCGTATACCCCGGTTGAAGATCCAGCGGTCTACCGCGATGTCTGGTCTGATTTCCTTACCCACATGGAAGCGGTTACAGGCAAGAAGGTTGAGTTCTTCCCGGTCGAATCGAATGCCGCCCAGCTTGAAGCAATGCGCGCCGGTCGCCTGCACGTTGCCGGCTTTAATACTGGCAGCAATCCCTTTGCCGTCAACTTTGCCGGTTTTGTCCCTTTTGCGATGATGGCCGCCGAGGATGGCTCCTTTGGGTATGAAATGGAAATTATCGTGCCTGCCGGGAGTGATGTTCAGGCCATCGAAGATCTGCGTGGTCGCCAGATCGCCTTCACTTCGCCAACGTCGAACTCGGGCTTCAAGGCACCGTCGGCCCTGCTCGACGCCCAGTTTGGGATGGTTGAAGGAACCGATTTCGAGGCAACCTTCTCGGGTGGTCACGACAACTCGATCCTTGGTGTTGCTAACGAAGACTATGAAGCTGCGGCAATTGCCAACTCGGTCATGACCCGTATGATCGAGCGTGGTGCTTTGACAGCAGACCAGATCCGCACGATTTACACCTCTGATACCTTCCCCACCACCGGCTATGGCCATGTCTACAACCTTGACCCGGCCCTGGCCGAGAAGGTGCGCGAGGCTTTCTTTAGCTTCGAGTGGGCGGGTTCATCGCTTGAGGAAGAGTTCAGCAAGTCGGGCGAAGCTCAGTTCATTCCGATTACGTACCAAGAGTACTGGGCCGTGATTCGCGAAATTGACGCTGCACTTGGGGTTGTCTATACGCAACCGTAGAGACCGTAAGATATATTGCATCACTATATCTTCGCCCGATGCGCCCGTGAAACAGGCGCATCGGGCGAAGATATAGTGATGCTTGAGCCAAGAGAAGAGAGGCCCGACTGCATGTTACGTCTCGAACAGATTGTAAAGAAATATCCCACGGGCGACCACGCCCTCAGAGGAGTCGATCTTGAGGTGCCTGAACATCAAGTTATGGCGCTGATTGGCCCTTCCGGGGCAGGCAAGAGTACCTTGATCCGGTGTATCAATCGCCTGGTCGAGCCAACCTCGGGGCGTATCTGGCTGAAAGATCTGGAAATGGTCAGCCTCAATGCACGCGAATTACGCCGTGCCCGACGTCGGATCGGGATGATCTTTCAGGAGTATGCCCTCGTCGAACGCCTGACAGTGATGGAAAATGTGCTTTCGGGGCGTCTGGGGTATGTCGGTTTCTGGCAAAGCTGGTTTCGCCGGTTTCCTCAGACCGATATTGATCATGCGTTTATGTTGCTTGACCGGGTCGGCCTCGCCGAGTTTGCTGATAAACGGGCCGACGCGCTCTCGGGAGGGCAGCGCCAGCGCGTCGGTATTGCCCGTGCGCTCATCCAACAACCCGATCTTCTGCTGGTTGACGAACCTACCGCCAGCCTTGACCCCAAAACTTCCCGTCAAATTATGCGCCTCATCACCGAGCTTGCCCGCGAGCGCAACCTGGCAGTGATTATCAATATCCACGATGTGCCCCTGGCCCAGATGTTTGCCCAACGCATTGTTGGCTTGCGCCAGGGCACCCTCGTGTATGATGGCACGCCCGAAGGCCTGACGGCTGACCGCCTGACTGATATTTATGGCGAAGAGAACTGGGAAGGTCAGTTCAAGGCCGAAGAAGATCCTGCAACCGAAGCGCAAGCTCAGATCGCCGATGCCAGGCGGTTTGATCCGGTGGTGTAGCTATGAGCATCAAGGCAAACTCAACCCGACGCTGGCGCCCACCGCCACTCATTAGTGATCCACGCCTCCGCTGGTTGATCATCATCGGTGTGGTCGTCTATCTCTACTTTGCGCTTAGTTCGATCAATATCAATGTTGATCGCCTTATCCGTGGCCTTGATCGGGGCAGCCGCATGTTCGCCGGCTTTCTGCAACCCGATTTCACGACCCGTTGGCGCGATATTCAGGCCGGCCTCATCGAGAGTCTGACCATGACGGTTGTCTCCACCGTTATCGGGGTCATTATTTCGATTCCGATTGGCTTTGGCGCAGCCCGCAATATGGCTCCTATGCCGATCTATCTCTTCTGCCGGGGCTTGATCACTATCTCGCGCACGTTTCAAGAGGTCATTATCGCGATCGTCTTTGTCGTCATGTTTGGCTTTGGGCCCCTGGCTGGGGTCTTGACCCTAAGCTTCGCGACGATTGGCTTTCTGGCGAAGCTGCTCGCCGAAGATATTGAAGAGATTGACGCAGCCCAGGTCGAGGCGACCCGTACAACCGGTGCTTCATGGCTCCAGACTGTTACCTATGGTGTCTTGCCACAGGTCTCGCCTCGCCTCGTTGGCCTCAGCATCTATCGCTTTGATATCAATCTGCGCGAGTCAGCTATCGTCGGCGTGGTCGGCGCCGGAGGCATTGGCGCGACGTTGCAAACAGCGTTTACGCGGTATGATTTTGATATTGCCAGTGCTATTCTGATCATCATTATTGCACTCGTTATGACCACCGAAATCGTCTCAAGTCATATCCGGCGGAGGCTCCAATAATGCCAGTCTCTCTCGAACAGGATCGGCGGGTCTGGCAACGGTACGACCGGGCCACCGTGCTCAAGCGATGGGCCTGGTGGATCGTCTCAACGGTGGTCGTCATCGGCTGCTGGCAGATTATTTCGGGGGCAACGCGGTGGGAGTTTGTCGCTGATGCGCCCCAACAGCTTGCGCAACTGGTTCGCCGGGCGTTTCCGCCCCGCTGGGACTACATGAGCCAACTGTGGAAGCCGTTGTGGGATACCGTCAACATTGCAACCCTGGGTACCCTGTTGGGGTTGATCATTGCCTTACCGATTGCCTTTCTCGCCGCACGGAATACGACGCCGCATCCGGTGATCCGCATCATTGCCCTGCTGATCATTGTCGTGTCGCGCTCGGTCAATTCGCTGATCTGGGCGCTTATACTCGTAGCACTGATTGGCCCGGGGTTACTCGCAGGCATTATTGCTATTGGTCTGCGCTCGATCGGTTTTATCGGCAAACTCTTCTATGAAGCCATTGAAGAGACCAGCATCGAACCAATTGAGGCGATTACCGCCACTGGGGCCAGTCGCTTCCAGGTACTGACCTACGCCTATCTCCCACAGGTACTGCCAGCCTTTACCGGCGTGACCGTCTTTCGCTGGGATATCAATATCCGCGAGTCAACCGTGCTCGGCCTGGTCGGCGCAGGTGGTCTGGGCATTGCGTTGAATGCCTCGATCAATGCCCTGCAATGGGATCGGGCAGGCATGATCTTTGTGGTCATCTTTGTGATGGTGCTGATCAGCGAGTGGCTTTCAGCACGCGTGCGCAAGGCGATTATTTAAACGGGCAACCACAACCAACCAGCTGCGCTGGTTGGTTGTGGTTGTCTCCATCACCGCAGCTAGCGAAAGAGGGCGGCGTATTCGCCGTAACCCTCTTCCTCCAGCTTCGAGGCCGGGATAAAGCGGAGCGAGGCCGAGTTCATGCAGTAGCGCATGCCCGTCGGGGTGGGGCCATCATCAAAGACATGGCCCAGATGTGAGTCGCCGTTGCGTGAACGAACCTCGGTGCGCGTCATCCAGAGTTTGCGATCGGTACGGGTAACCACATGATCTGGTTCAAGTGGTTTGGTAAAGCTCGGCCACCCGGTTCCCGAGTCAAACTTGTCGAGCGAACTAAAGAGCGGCTCGCCCGAGACGACATCCACGTAAATCCCCGGTTCTTTGTTGTCCCAGTACTCATTGTGAAAGGCTGGCTCGGTACCTTCGTGCTGGGTCACTTTATACTGCGTTGGGGTCAAACGCTCGCGCAATTCGCTGTCTGATGGCTTGGTGTATGTTTTCATGCAAAATGCTCCTTTTCAATAGTCTTTACCTATCTATTGTACCTCAAAATGTACATGGCTGCCGCCCCGTACATTTTGAGGTACAATAGCAAAGATACAAGCAAAAAAGTAATCCCTTACGGCAACTCTATGCAAACAGGTTCTTCATTGCGCTCTCTTTTGCTCACGACGGCACTCGGTCTTGCGGGCGGAGCCGTCGGGGCAACCTGGTATGTGACCAACCGCGTCAGTCCCGAACCGCGCCGCTCGTTTATGGATAGCTATACGTTTACCCCATGGGAACTGGGCATCCCTTTTGAGACCGTCAGTTTTGTCGCCCGCGATGGGTTGCGCCTGCGTGGCTGGTGGCTGGTTCACGAGGCGCCTCGCGGTGTGGTGATCGGGTGCCACGGGCACGGTGGCACCAAAGATGATCTGCTCGGCATTGGCTCGCAGCTCTGGCGGGCCGGGTATAGTGTGCTGGTTTTTGATTTTCGTGGGCGCGGTGACTCAGATCCTTGGCCGCAAACATTGGTGAGCCGCGAGGTTGACGATCTGCACGCTGCCGTTGTGTTTGCTGCCGAGCGTGCGCCAGCGTTGCCCATTGGGGTCGTCGGGTTCTCGATGGGGGCCGCAGTCGCACTGCTCGCGGCGGCGAGTGAGCCACGCATTGCGGCAGTTGTCGCCGATAGTGCCTTTACCTCAGGCAGCGATGTGGTCGCGCACGGCATTCGTGCAACCCTGCGCATTCCTGCCGCTATGCTGGTGATTGCCGCCGACGAACTCGTCCATCGCCGCCACGGGTATCGCTTTAGCCATGTGCGCCCGCTCGATGCGATCAGCCAGCTTGCCCCTCGCCCGGTGATGATCATCCACGGCCAGGACGATAGCCTCGTGCCAGTTGCCCACGCCTACCGCCTCTATGAGGCTGCCAGTGAACCACGTACCCTCTGGGTTGTGCCAGGGGTCGAACACTGCGGCGGCTATTTTCTTGACCGGCCTGAGTATTGTCACCGTGTCCGTAGCTTCTTCGCTCAATATCTGGGTAGTCTCAGTTGAAATTCGATCTTTTGACCCTCTTCCCGGCGATGTTTACCGGGCCACTGACCGAAAGCATCCTCAAACGGGCACAGCAGGCCGGGCACATTACGGTGCAGATGCACAATATCCGTGACTGGGCGACCGACCGCCACCGCACCGCCGACGATGCCCCCTATGGCGGTGGCGCAGGCATGGTAATGAAAGCCGAGCCCCTGGCCGCCGCAATTCGCGCCGTGCGTGGCGAAGACGATCCACCTGTGATTCTGCTCAGTCCTGATGGCGAAACCTTTACCCAGGCTCTCGCCCACGAGTTGGCGACCTACCCGCGCCTGCTGCTCGTCTGTGGGCACTATGAAGGCGTTGATGAACGGGTTCGCGAGCACCTGATCACCCGCGAGCTCAGCATTGGCGATTATGTCCTGACGGGCGGCGAACTGGCCGCGATGGTCATCGTTGATGCCGTTGCCCGCCTGGTGCCGGGCGTCATTGATGCCGCGTCGATCACCGAAGAGAGTCACAGCGACTATCTGCTCGAATATCCACACTACACGCGCCCTGCTGTCTGGGACGGGCAAGCCGTGCCACCGGTCTTGCTCTCGGGGCACCACGGTGAAGTCGCCCGCTGGCGTCGACAAGAGCGCCTGCGTCGTACCTGGCTGCGACGGCCCGATTTGCTTGAACGGGCCAATGCGGCTGGCCTGCTTACCGACGCCGATCGCACTTTTCTCGCCTCATTGCAAGCGCCGGATTGAACAGTTGCGGAAACATTGTTATGCCATATCACCTTGAAGTTGTGGTCGCCGCCGGTTTAGAAAGCCTTGCCCGTGAAGAGATCCAGCGCCTTGGGCGGGGCGCACGGCTCGCACCAGGTCAAACTCCGGGTGTTCTGACCGTCCACTACGATGGCCCCTTGCAACGACTCTTTACGTTGCGCCTGGCAACCTCGGTCTACCTGGTCAAACACTTCCCCATACCGCGCCCGCGCGCCCTGCTTGGCGATCAGCATCTGCGCACCGCCGTGGGGCTTGCCGAAACAGCGCTGAACCTCCATCCTCGCGGTAGCTTTCAAACGCTCTATCTCAGTGCCGCCGGTGCAGAATCTTCCGTCCTAGCACGGCTCAAAGATGAACTGAGCGGGAGCCTCGGGCTACAACGCGGGCAAGACGATGGCGACCTGCTTTTGCGCTTGCGGCGCGGCACAGGCGGGCAAGGCTGGGATCTGCTCGTACGCCTGACCCCGCGCCCACTGGCAACCCGAGCGTGGCGCGTCTGTAATCGTGAGGGGGCGTTGAATGGCCCGGTCGCCCATGCGATGGCGCTACTGACCCGCCCGGCCCCGGATGATCTCTATCTCAACCTGGGATGCGGTTCCGGCACCCTGTTGATCGAACGCCTGCAACTCGGTCGAGCACAGCGCGCCATTGGCTGCGATATCAACAGTGAAGCCCTAGCGTGTACGCGCACCAACCTTGAGGCCGCCGGGCTGAGCGATCGCTGCGAAATCACGCCCTGGGACGCCCGGAAGTTACCGTTGCCAGATGGCAGCGTTGATGTCATTACCGCCGATCTGCCCTTTGGTCATCTGGTCGGCAGCCACAACGAAAACCTTGACCTCTACCCAGCCCTCTTGCAAGAAGCCGCTCGGGTTGCCCGCCCCCACGCCCGCTGCGCCCTGCTCTCGCACGAAGTACGCCTGATGGAACGCCTGCTCGCAACGATGACCACCTGGCGCCTCATCGAAAACCTGCGCGTCGATCTAGGTGGGCTCTATCCACGGATCTTTCTGCTACGCCGCACCAACCAGCGTGTCTGAGCAGTGCAAACCGGCTACTAGACGCACAAAAACGTCCGCGTTGCGGACGTTTTTGTGCGTCTAGCAACTGGCTTAGAGCGCAGCTTCCCCACCCTTTGCCTCGATAAGCGCCGTCTGGTTGCGTTCCACAACCCCGCGCAACGACACGAGCAACGCATTGAGACGTTCCATCTCACGACGCTCGATCTCAGTGATGCGCGCAATATGCGCCTGATCAGTCACCTCCATCTTGGACACCGTTGCCGTCAGACGTTGCTCGATCTCGCGGATATAACTATCAATCCGTTCTAGCCAATTGGTCAACTGACGCAAATGCTGCTCATCGGCCTCTTGCAAATCACCAATCTTCTCATCAGCCTGCTGCCGCACATCCTCCAGCCGCTCCTGATTCATCAAAAAGCGCTCGGTGGAAATACGCTCGATACGCTTAATTTCGGCATTGATATCAGGCAACTTGCTCGCAACCTCAGTAATCTGAGCCGGGAGGGTTTCAGCAAAGAGATTGATATGCTGGCGAATCTCATCAATGCGTTCAATGCGCGAGGCATGCTCTTGCAAGACGGGAAAGACATCGGCTACCAATTGCTGCGCCTCAACCGACTGGCGGCGCAGGCTCTGCTTCTCGATCTGTAACTCGTCATTGACGCGGCGAACTTCTTGCACCGTCGCCGTATCAGCCTCACGCAAGCGGTCGAGTTGAAGCAGAATCTGGCGCTGACGATCATCAAATTCTTTTAACTGAGCTTGTATGGTTGGTATCTGCTGCTCGATATGCTCAACCCGCCCGAGCCATGAGGCAATATAATCACGATCAGTCTTGCGGGCTTCAGCAATCTGCTGGATCTGCGTCTGAAGATCGCGAATCGGGCGCACCCCTTCGTCAATCTTGACCAGCGCCCCGGCGACCTCTTTGCGCAAATTCGTCACATCGCGACGGACGGTCTCGGTTGCCTGGGCAACCTCATTCGTATGGCGCTCAAAAAGAGTCTGAACCTGAGCGACCATACTCTCGGTCTTCCGCACCTGCTCAACCACCAGATTATATTTATTCGTCTGCTCTTTGATCAAGCGACGGAGCTCATCAATCTGGCCCTGGAGGTAAACAACCTGCGATTGCGCATGCGAACGCAACCGCTCTTCTTCATATTTGGCGGTCAAATCAGGATTGGTCATACAAATACCCTTCGCTAGCGTAACGCCGCAAGAGCCTGCGGCAGATCAATGTTGCCATCATAGAGCGCCTTACCCACGATCGCCCCTTCGACCCCAAGCCGGGCAAGGCGCTGCAAATGGGCAATCTCGGCGATGCCCCCACTCGCAATCAAGGCCGGCCCATTGGGATCGAGCAACGCAGCCATCGCTTCAAAATTCGGCTCGGTCAGGGTACCATCACGGCTAATATCAGTATAGATGATGCGCTGCACCCCAAGATCAGCCATTCGGCGCACCAGATCAGTCGCCCAGACGTCCGCCGTTTCGAGCCAACCAGCCGTTGCCACCTTGCCATTGCGGGCATCCACCCCAACAATGACCCGTTCAGCAAAACGCTCGAGCAGGCGTGAAACAAGCGCAACATCTTCAACCGCCGCCGTCCCAAGAATGACCCGCTCAACTCCAATGTCAAGCACAGCATCAATATCATGCTCGCGGCGCAGGCCACCCCCCAGTTGCACCGGGATCGTCACGGCTCGCACAATCGCACGCACGGCCTCAAGATTGGCCGATTGGCCCTCGCGCGCCCCATCAAGATCAACAACATGCAACCGAGCGGCCCCCTGGGCCTCCCACTGCTGGGCCATTGCGGCCGGATCATCGCTATAGACCGTCGTCTGGCTAAAATCACCCTGAAAGAGCCGCACGCAGCGTCCATCTTTCAGATCAATCGCAGGTATGATTTCCATTAGCTGTTTGAGGGAGTGGCAGGAGGCCCGGCCCGTCCAGGGTCAAGCTCCGTGCCAGATATTCCACGACTATGAGAAGCAAAGTTGACAAAATTACGCAGCAACTGGAGCCCATAACGTCCCGATTTTTCAGGATGAAACTGCACCGCAACCAGATTGTTGCGGATAAGCACCGACGGAAAACTCAGGCCATAATCGGTCTGACCGGCGACCACCGCAGGATCATCGACTGCGCAATAATACGAATGGACAAAATAGAAATCAGTGCCATCGGGAATCCCCGCAAAGAGGGGATGCGCGGCAAAAGCTGGGCGATAGTGAACCTGATTCCAGCCGATCTGCGGAATTTTACCCGCCTCGTCAGGCAACCGTTGCACGGCGCCGCCAACAACCCCGAGGCACGCGTGATCACCAAATTCAGTGCTTGTCGCAAGCAAAACCTGCATCCCAACACAGATCCCCAGGAACGGGCAACCGCTTGCCACTAGGTCGGGCAACACCGCGGCCATCCCCATCTGTTGCAGGCTCTGCATTGTATCCGCTGTTGCACCAACACCAGGCAATACCACTGCCTCGGCCTGTGCCAGATCCTCGGGGCGCTCGGTCACAAAGAGATCCGCCCCAACCGCCTGCAAGGCCCGCACTGCATTGGGCAGATTGCCTGCCCCATAATTAATCACGGCAATTTTCATATGCTAGCCTAACAGCGGGTGACGTGCCCGCAATGTGGTAATAACTTGTTGGATCTCCTCCATCGGTTCCGGCGAGGACACCGCGCCAATTGGATCAGGCCCTGGTGCCATGCCGAGCAATTGACGAAGTGAGGCAACCACACAGGCACTCAAGGCTTCAAGATTATACCCGCCCTCGAGCACCATCACCATACGACCATCGCACAACTCATCAGCCAGATCAAGCAATTGGCGATTCAAGGCCGCAAAACCATCAACCGAAAGCATCATCGGCCCGAGCGGATCAGACCAGTGGGCATCGTACCCAGCCGAAACCATAATCAACTCAGGCTGAAAACGATGCAAGGCAGGGGCAATGATCTCGCGGAAGACCGTAGTATACCCTCGATCACCAGTGCCAAAGGGCAATGGCACATTGAGTGTCTGACCCAGAGCATCAACTCGATCACCCATCTCGGCCAGACTACCAGTGCCCGGGTAAAAGGGGGCCGCATGGGTCGAACAGAAGAGCACATGCGGATCGTCGTAGAAGATATCCTGGGTACCATTGCCATGATGCACATCATAGTCAACAATGGCAATCCGTTGTACCCCGAGTTGACGCTGCGCATACCGTGCCGCAACCGCAATATTATTGATCAGGCAAAATCCCATCGCCTGCCCGGGCGTCGCATGATGCCCTGGTGGACGCACCAGCGCAAAAGCATGGCGCACATTTGAACCAGCGACCGCCTCGACCGCGCCAACCGCTGAACCGGCGGCAAGACACGCAACGTCCCACGAGTCCGCAGTCACATAGGTATCTGAGTCAAACTGCCCCCCACCATAGCTTGCCATCTGACGTACCAACCGCAACAGACGTGGCGTATGCACCGCCTCAAGCCACGCCTCAGCGGCAGGTTGAGGAAAGCGATGTTGCAACTGCTGATGCAAACCCGACCGAGTAATCCCCTGCCGAATCGCCACAAGACGCGATGCTATCTCCACATGACCATGCCATGTATGGGCATCAAAAGAGGGATCAGTGAGAATGACACTGCTCATCGGCACTCCCTATCACCTGTGTAGTGATCGCTATCATGCTCATATTGTACCGCACATCAGCCCAGACCGACACAATCCCTGGGAGCGAGGGTAGGGCGATTGCATCATACGAAATCGGATACAACGGGGCACCCGCAAGGGGTACCCGTACCGGGGCGGGGCACCCGCAAGGGGTGCCCCTACACCGGGCCCGCGCCCCGGGCACCCGCAAGGGGTGCCCCTACACCGGGCCCGCGCCCCGGCCCGGTAGGGGCACCCCTTGCGGGTGCCCTTGCGGGTGCCCTTGCGGGTGCCTTGGCGGGGTGCATACACGGAAGATGCAATCGCCCTGGGGCTTTCAGGCATAGAATTTTTTGGGCGCCTCGATCCCGGTGTCAAGGGTGTCCCGATCGGTTTGGGTGCGTGTGTATTCGTCACTTACCCTGTGCAGAGCAACTTAGGGCGAGGGTTCCAGCAAGCGGGTAAGCTTGGTACAATAGCATCAGCATCGTCCCTGCCATGTTGAGGATACGCTATGCGCGAGATTGAGGTCATTCGTGAAACCCGTCGGTTGCTCCAGGCGCACGGGTTGCTTGGGCAACCGATCCTGGATCTCTATACTGATGCGCATCCGTCGTTGATCGGCGACCCGTCCTTAGAGCCATTTCAGCGATTCACCCTTCAATTTGATGCGTTTGCCACGCATCCAGATCTGGTTGGTCGTCTCGCTGATGGGTCAACCATGTTTGCGGTTGAAGCCAAAGGTGAAGCGGATTGGCTCAAAGGCCTTGCCCAGGCCGAGACCTATCGCTACGGCTTTCACGCCGTGCTCATGGCGGTCGCGGGCACCCCTTCACCGGATCTGCTCACGTTTGCCCGGCAACGAGGGGTGGGCATCCTCGCGCTGCCAACCGCTACGCGGCAACTCCTGGAGCCTCCGGTGCTTCATTTGCCCCTGCTGAAGCATGCCGAGCATATTCGGCGTCAGTTTTCAACCGGAAGCGCGCTGCGCACCCAGTTTAGCTACAATCTCCCGACCCACTATCTCGCCTGTGCCGCCTGCCTGTATGCCTGGGAACGCGAGGCGGGGCTTGCGCCGGTTGAGCTTGCGCAGCTCGAAGCCATGGTGCGCCAGCACTATCCCGTGATGCCCCGCCTGTTCAAGCCAGCCTTGCATGGAGCCGAAAAACTGGGCTTGCTCGTCATCCAGGGGCGAGCGATCAGCCTCAGTCCGCTGGGGCGTACCTGTGCCAGCTTATTGCCGCCCGCGGCGCAACTCGCCACCTTGCATCGTGCCGCGATCAAGCGGCAGCCGCTCGTTGACCTTGATCCGCGTACGGCAGCGGTCTTGCGCATCCTGTTGCTCCGCGATCCCATTGCCGGGTTCTTGAACGAGATCCTCACGCAGATCGGCCCGCATCAGCCGGTACCAATGCCCGTCCTCGTGGAAACGGCGGCTCGGTTCGACAAACTTCTCACCCCGCTGGTCTTCTTCTTTCCGGGTGATGTTGCGACATTGCTTGACGACCAGGGTTTTCTGGTCTGGCGCAAGATCCAGCCCCAGCACTATCGTACCTCCATTTATATGCAGTACAAGCAGATCATGACCCACGCTGGCATGCTGCACTACCACGGTGTCGGGGGAACATCCTCGCAGCACTATCAGCCCGAGCGGGATCTCTGGGAAGTGAGGATCTAAACCGTCGTCCCCCAACGGGTTTCACCTGCGCGGGCATGAGCGTTCCCGTGGGCAGCACCGTCACACAGGGCGTACCAACTTATGCCATGCGGGTGGAAGATCGGTCAGCACCAATGTGATAATCCTGGTATCGTTTTTAGAGAGAGGCGTTATGATGGAGTTTTCACTCTATGAGGATGTCTTGTTGTTGATTGATATGCCGGAAGAGGGGATGTTTGCCGGCGCTGTCGGTACCGTCGTTGATCGTCATGAACTCCTGGGTAAAGAGATGGGATATAGTGTGGAGTTTTTTGACGCAGACGGTACGACGCGAGGAGTAGTTACAGTTCCCGCTCATGCTTTACGCCGTTGGGAAACTAACGATTGAAGCCGCTTGATATCCTGATGTTACAACTAAGCCACTGCGAGCAACTAGAAAGTGCAGACGATGGGCTTCCTCGCTGAATATTTGCAGACTATGTTTAAGCAGCAATGTCCAATCGGCTGGACGTGTCACACCGAACAACGCCTTCTTTCAGAAACATTTGAGCGGCGTATGGGCTATTCATCGCGAGTTGATGTGCTGTTTCGCCATAACGATGGACGACACGCGGTGTGGGTTGAATTTGAAGTCAGTCGTGCGGATCCGGTCGCAAACCATGCAAAGTTTCTGGTTGCTCATGCGCGGAATTCGAAGCTGCATCACGACACCTTTATCTCTATGGTCAGCCCACATGTCGCCTATGGGCGCTCTCATCTCGCAGCCAATATGATTTTTTTGATGCGGAAGATGGGGGTGCAATCGTTTCAGACAACCTTGCTTCCGCAGTTTACAGCTGCTCAAATTAAACAATTAAATGCTTTATCAATAGATCTTATACAAGCGTATCCTGATCTTTATCCAGATCGGGAGGTAGAGCGGGTGTTCACTCTGATTGCTCCAGTTGTTGCAATGGATCAGCGGCGCTTGCATTTTGTGGGGAATATGCTGGAAGTAATGCTGAATATACAAACCTGGAACGAGCAGATTCACCATGTAGATGCTCAAGCTGTTTGGGGGAAACGTACGGTTTTGTATTTTGTTTATGATCCGCTTACCCGCACATTTGCACCATCAAAATTTTGTGGTTATCTTGTTTTAGCGGCTGATACAGAAAGCATCCACTCGGGTATGACGATTCCTGTCTATGTTGATCTTGATCGCAATGCACCCTCATTTGACGGCTTTCGTGCCCGTACGCATTTGCAAAAGCATCTCGGCATGCTCCTGATTTCCAACGATGATCATCCGACGATCATCCGCGATTTTGAACAATGGCATCAGGGTTGTCACGAGCAAATAACCGTACATCCTCGGGGGCCAAACATTTTAGTTCCTCCCGTCTGGTTTCGTCAAACGCGTCACTAGGATCGCCGGCGGGAGCCACCAAACCAAATCCAACCGGCACGATGCCAATCATCGTAATCGCCAGATTCGCCGCAAACACGGTTGCCACAAACGCGGCAAGCGTAATCCACTTCGGCTGGAGAAGGGTTGCAGGCTAGAAAGGCAAGGATAGCGCGATAGGTCGCCGCCGGTAATGCTGGTTGTTTGAGGCTGAGTGACAGCAATTCGGGCAACCGATCCTGCATCTGAGCAATCTGTTCGGCTAGCGCATCAGGAATTTCAAGCGTAATCGTTGCCATAATGGCTCCTCGTGACGACATAGGCATACTGCTGTATTGTAGCATTATCGGCGAGCGATGCGTAGGCGTAGAGCTTCAACCAGTGCTATCGACGTGTTCCCTTCGACAGGCTTAGGGAACGCATTGCAATTCCCGCCGTGCCCTCCTTGTCACCCCGCTGCGCCCTCCTTGTCACCCCGAGCGCAGCGAGGGGTCTTCCATGCGCCGCAGGGAAGATTCCTCACTGCGTTCGGAATGACAGTGATGGCGTTGCCACCCCGCTGCGCCCTCCCTGTCACCCCGCCGCGCCCTCCTTGTCACCCCGAGCGCAGCGAGGGGTCTTCCATGCGCTGCAGCGAAGATTCCTCACTGCGTTCGGAATGACATGGCTGGCGTTGCCACCCCGCCGCGCACCCTTGCCAGCCCAAGGCATCCTCCTTGCCAGTCCAAGGCATCCTCCTTGCTCCCCGCCGCGCCCGCCTTGTCACCCCGAGTATCAAATGGCCCGCGGGCCAGTGGTGCCGAGAGAAACCAGTGTGTTGCACCGGCCCGCCCATGTCACCCCGAACGAACGTGAGGGGTCTTCCATGACGATCAGTGCAGATTCCTCACTGCGCCTACGGCTCCGTTCGGAATGACAGAGGACACGCTGGAGCCGACAACACGGTTTGTTTCTTAGGAGCGCAGCGAGGGGTCTTCCATGCGCCGCAGCGAAGATTCCTCACTACGTTCGGAATGACATGGCTGGCGTTGCCCTCCTGCCGCGCACCCTTGCCCTCCTGCCGCGCGTCCTTGCCACCCCAATGCATCCTCCCTGTCACCCCGCCGCGCCCTCCTTGTCACCCCGAGCGCAGCGAGGGGTCTTCCATGCGCCACAGCGAAGATTCCTCACTGTGTTCGGAATGACAGTGATGGCGTTGCCACCCCGCTGCGCCCTCCCTGTCACCCCGCTGCGCCCTCCTTGTCACCCCGAGCGCAGCGAGGGGTCTTCCATGCGCCGCAGTGAAGATTCCTCACTGCGTTCGGAATGACATGGCTGGCGTTGGCACCACCCGCCGCGCGCCCTTGCCACCCCAAGGCATCCTCCGTCACCCCGCTGCGCCCGCCGTAGCACCCCGAGCGCCCGCCGTGGCACCCCGCCGCGCCAGCAATGTCACCCCGAGCGCAGCGAGGGGTCTTCCATGCGCCGCAGTGAAGATTCCTCACTGCGTTCGGAATGACAGCGGGGGCGTTGTCACTCCCAATCCAGGCTTAAGTCAAGCCACTTCGGGTTCAACCCCTCGATCAGCGTGATCTTCTTCTCGCGGCACCAGCCCTTAAGCTCCTGCTCACGGGTCAGCGCCGCCCAGACATCGGTGGTGCTCTCGACATAGACCAAGCGGTTGACCTTGTAGCGTGTCGTGAAACCCGGTAATACCTGCTGCTGATGCTCGGTCACCCGCCGCTGCAAGTCACTGGTGACTCCAATGTAGAGAATCCGACGGAAACTGGCCATGATGCAGACATAGTAGTGCATGGCTGTCCCCGTTCATACTGCGACTAACTCTATCTATACCGCCAACCTGCCATACAGGGTGCGCTGCATTGTCAGATTCCTCACTGCGCTACGCTTCGTTCGGAATGACATGGCTGGCGTTGCCACCCCGCCGCGCGTCCCTGGCCCCCCCGCCGCACCCTCCATGTCACCCCGCCGCGCCCTCCCTGTCACCCCGCTGCGCCCTCCTTGTCACCCCGAGCGCAGCGAGGGGTCTTCCATGCGCCGCAGCGAAGATTCCTCACTGCGTTCGGAATGACAGTGATGGCGTTGCCACCCCGATATGCGCGTATGCGCGGTCGCCATGCACGGATGGTAGGTGCCATCCCGCGCCTACAACTCCCCGCGAAAGGCGCGCTGCTGGAGGGAGGAGAAGAGGGTATCTAATGCTCGAAGAGCCTGTTTTGCCGATCGCTTACTATTTATGAGTGAAGAGAATGCTTCAGCGTATTTACACTGCAATTTTAAAGGGGGTGCAATCAACTCGCCGTGCAAGAATCTTTGCGCCATGTAGCGGCATGTTCACCGCCGGATGCCCAGCGCTGGGGTACACTCAGCGCAGTCATCGCTGCGTGCCAAGGCCCAACGCCGAGGGAGCGCGGCAAGCCTGCGTGTGCGCTGCTCGTGCTCAATGCGCCCCATGCTCAGCACGCGGCGCTTTCTGGGTCGCTCGAGGGGAGGTTTCATGTCCTGGCTGAACGCCGTGAATGGTGACTCACGTGCCTGGTTGCTAGAGCCGGATTCCGTCAATCCAGGCATTCGCTTGTTCGCGTTACGTGATCTGCTCGACCAGCCCGCCGATGCTGCCGAGGTCGTTGCGGCGCAGGCGGCGGTGATGCAGTACGGCCCGGTACCCGCCATTCTAGAGGCGCAACATCCCGACGGCTACTGGCACAAACCCGGCGGCGGCTATGGCAAGTATCGCGGCACCGCCTGGCAGATCATCTTCCTCGGCGAGCTTGGTGCTGACCCAGGTGATGCACGCGTGCAGCGCGGCTGTGCGTACCTGCTCAACCACACGATCGCCGCCAATGGCGGTTTTGCATGCAGCAATACCAACAACCCCGTGCCGAGGAACGTCGTCCATTGCCTGAACGGCAATCTGCTCGCCAGCCTGATCCGGTTAGGCTGGCTGGATGATCCGCGAGTGCAGCAAGCGCTGGTGTGGCAGATACACGCGATCACGGGCGAGGAGCCAATCCGTTACGAGCAATCCGGCACCAGCGGCCCAGGATTCGCCTGCGCGATCAACGCGGGCCAGCCGTGCGCCTGGGGCGCAACCAAAGCCATGAAGGCGCTCGCCGCCGTGCCAATGGCTCAGCGTACACCGCTACTCCAGCAGGCCATCGCGCAGGGGGCGCAGTTGCTGCTGCGCACGAACCTGGCCGGCGCCGACTATCCCTTCACGGGCAAGATCAGCACGGCATGGTTCAGGCTGGGCTTCCCGCTCAGCTACTGGAGCGATATCCTGGAGACTCTGACCGTCCTGGTTACGTTAGGCTATGGCCATGATCCGCGCCTGGCGGAAGCGTATCAGTGGCTGCTGGACAAGCAAGACGCGCAGGGGCGCTGGAAGCTTGAAAACGCGCTCACTGGCAAGATGTGGATCGACCTCGAGCGCCGAGGCAAGCCGAGCAAGTGGGTCACCTTGCGTGCGTTACGGGTTGTCAAGGCTATGGCCTACCCGTGCCCGTGAGGTGAAACTGGACGCACCGGTGCAGTGCTATCTGCCATGGTTTCGCGTCGCCGATCCGCAGGTAACGGCGCAGTTGAGCGTGCTCGACCGTCTGCTTGCTCGCGCACCTTCTGGTGCGGGCTGGCAAGCAGAAATCGGCTCTCCTTAACCTGTTCTTAAGGAGGATTCGCTATACTCAGCGTACGTTTCTCAAATCGCTCTACTGAGAGGAGTTTTCGTTATGGGTACCGAGCAACAGGCGTCCATAGTTGCTACATCTGCTGAGACTGCCGGAGACCTTGTCGCATTGTCGGATCAGGAGCATCCCGAGGAGGCGCTCCCCGAAGAGCACGGCACAAGCGCTGAAGCTGAGGCTGAGGCTGAGGACGAGGACGACGAGGACGACGACGAGGACGACGACAAGGATCAGGACGACGAGGACGAGGCCAGCAGCGACGACGACGACGACGTCAATGATTAGCAGGATAGCGGCGGCTTGCGCGCCTGAACGCCAGCAGTTACGCGCTCCTGAGTATGCACCGCGAGCATACGCTGGAACCCGCTGCAAGCCGCCGCCCGCACGTAGCTACGGAGGATCACGATGACTGACGCCGAGCGTTGGCCGTTTGTCGGTGCCGACCTGCAGTACCTCCGCGACGCCGTGGGGGCGCTCCGCGCCGACGTGCTGGTCGAGGGCGGGATGCTGCTCGACGAGTGGCAGCCCGCCATTACCCGCCCAAGTTTTTTGCCGGCCGCGCACAACCTAGCCTGCTACCTTGCCCTGCGCCGCCGCGATCTGCGGCCCCTCCAGGAGCGCCTTGCTGTGCGCGGGCTCTCGTCCCTGGGCCGCAGCGAGGCCCACGTGCTTGCCACCCTCGACGCCCTTCTGGCGCTGCTCGTCAGGGCAACGGATCCGGGTGCCTCTGACGCCCTTGCCTTTCCCAGCCGCGTCACCTTCGCGGCGGGCAGAGAGGCGATCGCACGGGAGGCCGCAAGCCTCTTCGGCCCCGGCCTCAATGGACGCAATACGCGCATCATGGTCACGGTGCCGAGCGAGGCGGCCGAGAGCCCGGCATTTGCCGAGGCCATCCTGCAGGCCGGGGCCGAGTGCGTGCGCATCAACTGCGCCCACGACTCGCCGGAGGTGTGGGAGGCGATGATCGCCAATCTGCGCCGGGCAGAGCAGGCAGTCGGTGGTGAGCGGCGGTTGCGCGTGCTGATGGATGTAGCCGGGCCCAAGGTGCGCACCGTTCGGCCCGCGAAAGAAGCCCGAGAGCGCCTCTTCATCGGCGACCGGCTCCTGCTGGTACACGACCTCGAGTCGTCTGCGCCGACGGATCTCCCCAGGGTTGCGTGTACCATCCCCGAGGTTGTGGGCCAACTCGCGCTCGACGCAGAGGTCTGGTTTGACGATGGGAAGCTTGGGGCCCGGGTCGTGGAACTGCGGGAAGAAGGCGCACTGCTCGCTATCACCCACGCTCCCCTGAAGGGCAAGAAGCTCCGCTCGGATAAGGGCCTCAACCTGACAGGAACCGACCTCGCGATCGTTCCGCTCACCGCGAAAGACCGGGCGGATCTCGCCGTGATTGCGCGGCACGCCGACATGGTCGGCTACTCGTTTGTGCAGTCGGCTGAGGACGTGGCCCTGCTCCAGGACGCGCTCGCTGAGCATGTGGGCGACGGGAAGCCGCCAGCGCTGGTGCTGAAGATTGAGACCCGCCGGGCGGTGCAACAGCTACCCGCGTTGATCGTTCAGGCCGCGGGGCGTCAGCCGAGCGCGGTGATGATCGCCCGTGGCGACCTGGCGGTGGAACTGGGCTACGAGCGTTTGGCGGAGATGCAGGAGGAGATCCTGTGGCTGTGCGAGGCGGCACACACGCCGGTGATCTGGGCGACCCAGGTGCTGGAGAATCTGTCGAAGGAGGGGCTACCGTCACGCGCCGAGGTCAGCGATGCGGCGCTCGCCGTCCGGGCCGAGTGTGTGATGCTCAACAAGGGGCCGTACATCGCCGAGGCCGTGCGGCTGCTGGACGGGGTGCTGCTACGGATGCAGAGCCATCAAGAAAAGAAGACCGCCCACCTGCGGGCACTCCACTCGTGGGAGGCTCTGTTCACCGAGAGCGCCGGTAGCGGGCGTGAGGCGGGCTGAGCGAGCGTCAAATATTAGTGCACAAATATTGTATATTTGTTTAATAATATCGATCTGTTTATAAGCTTTTAGGTTTTACAGGCTAGCTTGGTACGGAGGCACCAATGGATCAGGCCTTTGAAATTATCACGGTAGATGCCGACAATGTCGATCAGCAGGGCTTTTTCTGCTACATGAGCAAGCGCAAGGCTCCTGGGTATACGCAGAAGCGTGCGTGGTTGGCGGCGCGCTTTGCCGAGGGGCTGACGTTGCGCATGGTTCACGAGGTTGGCGGGCGAACCGTGGGCTTCATCGAGTATATCCCCGGCGAGTTTGCCTGGCGAGCCGTTCACGCGCCAGGCTATCTGGTCATTCATTGCGTATGGGTGGTGGGCAAAGGCAAAGGCAAGGGGTATGGAGCGCAGTTGCTTGACATGTGCCTTGACGACGCACGCGCCCAGCACAAACACGGCGTGGTGATGGTGGCCAGCGACGGCGTCTGGCTGGCAAAGAAGGAGATCTTTCTCAAGCACGGCTTCGAGGAGGTCGGGCAGGCCCCACCCTCCTTTCGTTTGCTGGTGCAGCGTATTGACGACGGGCCACTTCCCACGTTCCCCAATGATTGGCAAGCGCGCCAGGCGCGCTTCGGCGCTGGCTTGACGGTGGTTCGCACGCCGCAATGCCCCTACATTGAGGATGCCACCAACATCATCCTGGAACTCGCAGCCGAGAAAGGCCTTCATGCGCAGGTGGTGACCTTCCAAACAGCCCAGGAGCTCCAGCAAAACTCCCCCAGTCCCTATGGCGTCTTTGGCATCGTGCTTGATGGCAAGCTGCTTAGTTATCACTACCTCCAGCGCAAGGATTTCGACAAACTCGTCGTCTGAGGGGGTGTTGCTCTCGTTTGCCCTGTTTGCCGCGCACCGCACGGTCAACCCCGGATGGGCGGGGTTGGCGCTGGTCATCGCTGCGATTGGCGGAGCGGTCTTCTTTGCCACCAACCGCAGTTTTGCAATGTTGGCACTCAGCAACCGGTACGCCACGGCCACCGACGACGCCCAACGTGCCGCCCTGGTGGCCGCAGGCGAAGCCATGCTGGCGGTCGGGGAGAGCCATACCCCTGGCACCTTCCTGGCTTTTGCGTTGAGCCTGCTTGCCAGTTTGCTGATGGCCTGGGTGATGCTGCGCGGCGGCATCTTCAGCCGGGCCAGCGCCTATGTTGGCATGCTGGGCTTTGGGTTCCTGCTGGTCTTTGAAATCCTCTCCGTTTTTGTCCCGGCCCTGTTTGACGTTGCCATGATCTTCGCCATGATTGGCGGGATTGCCAGCATCGTCTGGTACTTCATGGTTGCCCGGCGGCTGTTCCAATTGGCGCACATACCTTGACCCTCAGGATGAGCCTATGCAATCGGCGGTGACCCAGGGCTAATGCAACGTCATTCTGATCGTCCGCAGATGACGCAGGAGAGTTATACTCTCGTCTCCGAATTACCCGCTGTGTCATCACCTCCATCCTGCAGCCGAGTCCCTGATTCGGTGCTGCGTCCACAGCTTTGGGGTACGAAAGAGTCTCGTTCGAGCAACCGATTCCCTGTTCCTGGGCTGCATCCACATCGCCGTGGTATGGTACCATAGCGCATGTATGTGTCTCTCTCCTAGAGAGAACCTAGAAGCAAAACGCGCTTTTGTGTTCTGAATATGCCGGGGAACATACGCTAATGGGAACGCTCAACCTCTCCAACCAATTAGGCAACCTGACCAGAACATACCGTTTTGTACCGGATACAGCGGGGATGTCCCCGGCTAGTGTGTATCAATTAATCGGACGTAATGACCATCTGTATTTGAAAGTATCACCTCGCCAGTATAATGGAACGACCTACGATGTTGAGCGGGAAAAAGATGTCATGCTTTGGTTACAAGGACAATTACCTGTTCCTGAAGTCCTGCACTTCGAACAGTACGAAGGTAACAAGTTTTTACTGATGCGTGCCGTTGACGGTGTCGTAGGATCTGAAGATTACAAACACCATCGCGACCCAAAACGCATGGTACACATCTATAGCGACGGGATTAAGCGGTTTCATGCGATACGTATCGAAGACTGCCCGTTTGATAGCAGCGTAGACTATCGACTTGCGGAATTAGCATATTTCCTCCGCCACAACCTCGCTGACATCAATACAGAAAACTGGGAAGATGATACGCCCTTTGCTGATCCAGATGCGCTCTACGCGTTTCTGCAAACCCATAAACCAAACGAAGAACTGGTCTTTTCGCACGGTGATTTTGGCGACAGCAATATATTTATCAGAAACGATCGTATCAGTGGCCTCATCGATTTAGGAAGAAGTGGAAAAGCGGATAAATGGTACGACATCGCATTTTGTGTCCAGTCCATCCAACATGACATAGGCAATGACAAAGCGTATGTTGATTTACTCTTTAACCTACTTGAAATCGAACCAGATTGGGCGAAGATACGGTACTACATTTTATTAGATGAGTTGTTTTAAGCAAAAAAACAGTTTCCCTCAGCGGCCCAACACCCCGTGCAGCCGACCCCGCTGGCGCGGGCGGGAGCTGGGCGCGAGTTGGGGCCGCAAACTGCGGCGTTCTATTTCCACCTTCACGCTCGGAGTCATCGTCGCCATCAACACGATCATTCCACCGCTCGACGGCGAACGCTCGCAGTTTGCTAGGGTCGTCGCGTGCCGGCGCTCGTCGCGCTTCAGACGGCTGCCAGCGGGGCGGCTAACGTGACCGTTAGCCGCTGGTGCGTTCTCTAGCAGCGATTTGTTGACGCGCATGATAAACTGATCTTCTGTTGTCCAACTGCTCGTGTTCGTCGCCTGCGTTGTATGGAGGTACCGGTATGGATGAAGTGGCAATGACCCAATACATCACTGATTCCTTTGCGGATGTTGAAACGACCACGGCCTATAGTTATACCTTCTTTTTCTACGACTCGGAGCGCAAGCTCCCGTTCGCCACCCTTGCGAGTGTCGACAACGAGTATGACCGCGTTTCGAATCTTGACCGACCGGGTGTTTTCCGTTTGAACATCGGCGTGCGGAAGCCGACCTTTCAGGCGTTGTTCGGCACCGGCAAGGTTGATGTCAACGCGTACGATTTTACCGCGTTGGACACAATCATGCCCCATCCTGATTATGCCCCACAGTCGTGGGTCTGTGTTCTCAACCCCAGTGATGATACATTTCATCACACCGTGCAACCGTTATTGGCTGAAGCCTACGATGTGGCCGTGCAAAGACACCTACGGCGGCAAACGACGAATGAGTCCTAAGGGATGCTCGTTGAAGCTACCGTCCTTCCGGCCCAACAAGCGCATGCAGCACGACCGGCGAATCGGGGCTTTTTTGAAAACCAGAATCAGTCAGGACGTGGCTCCAATCCAGCGTGTGGTCCTTTGGCCGGCGGCTGATGCGCGGGCGTTAGCCGCCGCTTATCAATGCCCGTGCTTTGCAAAGGCATCGAAAGGTGCTACAATTCAGCGAGACCAAAAGAACGGCGCACGTATGTTCGAAAAAGGGCAATAAGTATGTCACAGATAGCAGACTTGGTAGCCTATAACCCTGACGGACAGATTACGCTCATCGTTGAGGTCAAGAGCAGGACTGACACCTCGCGCGCTTGGGCAACACGGATGCGCCGCAATATGCTCGCACATGGCGTAGTGCCGAACAGCCGCTTTCTGTTGCTGGCACTTCCTGATCGGCTCTACCTTAGCGTCACCTGCGCGATCATAGAGCCACCGCACTGCGGATCGCGCAGCACCGCCGCCACCACACTCGCATCGGCGGCGGTGATCAGGACGTTGAGCTGCGGCGCGTGGGCGTAGGGACCGATCAGGAACGTGTGGGTAACGGGCAAGGGCATCTTCAACGCTCCTGTGGTATGCACGCCAATCACACCCCCATCTGCTCACTCGCCACCATCAACCACCGCCCCATGCCCGCATCCCACCGCAGCGTAGAGGTCACCCGCACCGTCGCCTGCTCCGGCGCGACGGCCCCGGCCTCCTGGTTGCTCCAGGTCTCCTGGGTGACGACAGTGATGGTGATCGCGCCGATTCCCCGGCGGCACCCGCCACCAACCGAGCACCCGCAAGGGGTGCCCCTACAGGGCTGGGGGCCGGGCTCGGTGTACGGGCACCCCTTGCGGGTGCCCTTGCGGGTGCCCGCAAGGGGTGCATACACAGAAGATGCCATCGCCCTACATTGCCACCCAGGGCTGATGCAAAGTCCCAGGAGGGTTCGATAGTGTCCGCAGATGACACGCAGTAATCTGCGTCATCTGCGTCATCTGCGGACGATCGAAATGACGTTGCATCAGCCCTGGACGGTGACCG
Source organism: Candidatus Chloroploca asiatica (assembly GCF_002532075.1). Lineage (GTDB taxonomy): Bacteria > Chloroflexota > Chloroflexia > Chloroflexales > Chloroflexaceae > Chloroploca > Chloroploca asiatica. The sequence goes on from NZ_LYXE01000078.1 coordinate 78,994, forward strand.
GCGTGTGCAGCACGGCACCCCGGATCTGGTACAATCACTGGGGGGCGTCACAGGGTAGCGACGACACCCGCGACGATTTCATGTGCAACGGCCCGAACGACGATGGCGGGTTCGACCAGGTTTGCGGGGGCAGTCAATGCACGTACCCACAAAAACTTGCCCGCAGTGCGGAGCAGGCATCCGCGAAAACGATGCTCGTTGCCCGGACTGCGGCGCAGTGCTGCACGTGTCGCAGGCCAAGGCACCCCCACACACGGGCAGCCACACCGCCGCGCCGCCCCCAATCCCAACGCAAGCCAATCTGCCGCCCGAACTGGCCGATCTCCACGCGCCGAAGCCCAGTCAGCCGCTGGAGGCTTCGGGTTGCACACTCTTCTTTTTCCTCGCCTGGACGCTATTCAGCGCCCTGTTCCTGGTGGTAGGGGTGGGAACCTATCTCCGCGACAGCAGCGCCTATCACCGCCTGTCGCGTGAAGGCCTTCCCGCTGTTGCCGTCATCACGGAGCTGGACTTTGATTCCGACGAAGACTCCATCAGATACTATGTTGCGTACCACTTCCAGGCTTCCTTTGAGGGCGCTACGACCCGTTTTCAAGGGTTGGATAATGTCAGCAGCGCATTGTTCAGTCGCCTGGAAGTCGGCCAAACGCTTGAGATCCTCTACTGGCCTGCTGGCCCGTCGCTTTCGGCGGTCAAGGCGGAACTACCGCCCCCCTCGCTGACCGTGTTGCTCGGTTTCGGCGGCATAGGCGGACTGTTCACGCTGATTGGCCTGGCGATGATTGTGTCGTCCATCATCGGCATCGTCAAGATGAGTCGCCTGCGCATAGGCGGGCAAATCACCCAGGGCATCGTGTTCAAAAAATGGATCGACACCGATGCGGATGGCGACACGACCTACTTCGTCGCCTATGCCTTCAATGCTGAAATGCCAGGTAAAGGCTTTCAACGCATCCTCCGCGCCGAGCAGAACAAACACTTGTACGACGCCGTGCCGGTGGGAGGAGGGCTGATGGTGCGCTACCTGCCGGATGATCCACACATCTGTCGGGCGGATACCATACGATGAAACCGACGAGGTGAAGAAAGATTGCTCTACTGGTTTGGCTATGTTGGTTTCTTCTGGGGCTTTTTCCTGGCAGCCTACTGGCTGGATGTCCACGCGCCTCAGCCCAACCCGGTTCCCCTGCCCGATCAGCCGCAGCCGGTCTGGTGGCTTGCCGCCGGGTTGACCTTCGGGAACCCGCCGCAAGCCGCCGCCCTTTAGGGCGTGCGGTTAGGCGGGTTTCTCGCTGGCTTTAGCCAGAACATCGAACATCCTTGCGGTTGTTGTCATTCTATGCTATCCTGTCAACATAGAAATCAACAACTGCAAGGCAGGGCGATGGAGTACCAGCGCGACGAACACCGGGTTCATCTCATCCTCTATCACCTCGTCTGGACGCCGAAGCGCCGCAAGGCTGTCCTCAAAGATGCGATTGCCGTAGACTGTCGGCGGCTGATTGAGCAGAAGTGCGCCGAGCAGGGATGGGAGATCGTGGAGCTGGCGATCCAACCCGATCATATCCATCTGTTCGTGCGCGTTTGGCCGAGCGTTTCGGCTGCCGACGTGGTGAAGGCGGTCAAGGGTCTCACCTCTCACGAGCTACGCGAACGTTATGCCGTCTTGCGGAAACTTCCGTCACTTTGGACGCGCTCCTA
>NZ_LYXE01000079.1 GCF_002532075.1 Candidatus Chloroploca asiatica
ACCCCGGTACGGGCACCCCTTGCGGGTGCCCCACCCCGGTACGGGCACCCCTTGCGGGTGCCCCACCCCGGTACGGGTACCCCTTGCGGGTGCCGCGTTGTATCCGGTTTCGTATGATGCAATCGCCTCAGGCCAGCATAACTGGCATGTTGGCGCACCGAAAAGGGCGTGTTATAGTTAGACAGAGGCTATGGGTAAGCCCTCACAGGTCGAGAAGGTTTTTAAACATTACATCAGGCAAACCGGAGTGCCAACTTTAGTCGGCTAAGCCGGAAGCCGACTGAAGTCGGCACTCCCTGTTTTAATTCTTAAAACCCATGAAGACCTGTGAGGTCTTCATGGGTTTTGTTTCTCAGGAGCGAAGCGAGGGGGCATCGAGGATCTATGCTACGTTCTTTTCTCAGTGGGATCGGGTTCTGGCTGGGTTTAATGGAAGGTCTAGCCGGGCAGGGTGAGTTACGCGGGTTGACGTGGGGGTTAGGCCGCCTGGGGCCACTGGTCAGCGTCGGTGCCCTGGCAATGGCCCGTCCAAAGCCACTGGCCCTGGCAACGAGTCTGCCTGTGGCCGCGGCCCTCCAGGTTGGCCTGGCGAGCCTGAGCCGCCCGCGACTCAACCCACGCCTCCGGTTGCAACCCGGACAATATCTTGATCGGACGATTGAGCGCGTTGCGATCGAAGGGGCCTATGGCCTGGTTCCCGCCCTGCATATCACCCCAAACACCGGGGCGCGATCAGCGGTCTGTGTCGCTCACGGCTCGGGGTGCGACAAGACCTTCTATGCCTGGCGGCTCACCGACGAATGCATTGGACAAGGCCTTGCCGTGCTGCTCATTGATCTCGATGGGCACGGCGAAAGTCCCCGCGCCCAGGCCTATCCAGCGATTCTCGAGAGCGTCGCCGCCCCGGCGCGCTGGCTCCGCGAGCGCTATGACCGCGTTGCCTTGCTCGGTATGAGCCTTGGTGGGGCGGTGACGGCCCGTGCGGTCGCTGAAGGTACGCCCTGCGATGCCCTGGTGCTCTGGGAAGTGGCGCCGCAACTGCGCCTCAATGCCGACGAGTATCGCCAGGTACAGCGGAGCGAAGCCCTGCGCATCCTGCGCCCGACGCTGCTGCATCTCTTTCGCGACGGCACAATCTACCATGTTGTGCGCGCCTGGCAGACCAGCGGCATTCGGGCTGAGATTGGCACCTGGGATCTTTTTGATCACCTCGATCTCATGGAAAGCCTAGGCCGGTTGAAGGCCCAGGCGACCCGCCCGCAGCTGCTCTTGATCTATGCCGAACGGGATGCCATTGTCTCTGCCGAAGCCACCGAAGCAGTACGCACCACAACCGAGGGTTGGGGCGAATTTCACCTCATCCCAGGCGCAAGCCATGTCTCACTGCCGAGCGAACCTGCAACGATCGGCACGACGGTGACATGGCTGGCGGCCAAATTACGGCTCGCATAAGTGACGCAAAGGCGCAAAGCTGTCCAGAGAGATGACGCAAAGGCGCAAAGGCGCAAAGGTATCCAGAAAGATATATAAAATCTTCGCGCCTTTGCGTCAAAAACAAAGCTTTGCGCCTTTGCGTCAAAAAACGGTGAGCTACGGCCTGACGCCGCTGGCATGCTCACCACCACCACCCAGCGGGGGATCATCAATGTGATGATTGCCCGCTGCGCGAATGTTCGGCAGGATCAAGGATCGCGTCAATCAAGCCGTACTCAATCGCCTCCTGAGGCGTCAAATAGGCATCACGGTTGAAATCCTTCTCGATCCGTTCGAGCGTCTGGCCGGTATGGTTCGCCATCAATTCGCGAATCATCCGCTGGAGACGCAGCATTTCGCGGACTTGAATCTCAACATCGGGGGCATAGCCTTCGGCCCCACCCCCGGCAGGATGCGAGTGAATAGTCGCATGCGGGAGTGAGAAGCGTTTGCCTTTCGCCCCACCACAAAGCAGCACCGTCGCCATGCTTGCCGCACGTCCGACGCATACCGTACAGACATCGGGCGTAATCAGTTGCATCGTATCGTAAATCGCCAGGCCAGCACGGATCACACCGCCGGGACTGTTGATATAGAGCCAAATATCTCGCTCAGGATCTTGATGTTGCAACACCAGCAACTGAGCCACCACGAGTGACGCCATATCATCATCAATCGGCGTACTGATCATGATGACCCGCTCTTGCAACATCCGTGAAAAGATATCCCACGAGCGCTCACCACGAGCAGTACGCTCAATAATGGTAGGGACTGGCAACGAAGCCATACATATTCTTTCTATTGCGGGACGAACTTCCGTAAAAGTAGTATAGCACGTTCAGCCCTTGCGCTCGGCTAATTGTGTCAGAATTGCCTCGTGACGTTCCCGCGTGAGCGGGTAACGATACACCAGGATCATGCCGATCACCAACAGCACCGTTGGCACCGGGCCGATCATCCAGCGCAGGGCGAGCAGCGCACTTTCGGGTTGTTCGCCGGGCAAGAGATCGCGATTGAAGCCGTACCACTGCAAAGCCTGCAACGTCAACGCAATGCCAACCCCGACCGCCGTCTTCTGCGTAAAGGTCATCACCCCGTAAAAGATGCCCTCGCGTCGCTGACCCGTGTTCAGTTCATCAAGATCGACCACATCGGGCAACATGCTCCAGGGCACCAGGTAGGCCGTCGCAATGCCGACCCCCGCCAGCGCCGCCAGCACAATTGCCAGCGTAATCTGGTCAGGACCAACGAAGAAAAGCCCAGACATCACGGCGATCCAAAAGCACATGCCAATATAATAAACCTTTTGCTTGCCAATCCGACGGCTCACCGCGCTCCAGACAAAGAGAAAGATCATCGCCGAACCCTGCACAGCCAGCAGCACAATCGGGAACATATCGGCCCGACGCAGGTAGAAAGTTAAATAAAAACCGATCACATTCTGAGTAATCTGAAGCGCCATCCACGAACAGAGGTAGACGCCAATGACAAAGAGGAAGGGCTGATTGCGCAGTGCAATCTGGAATTGCTGACGCAGCGGCATCGTCATCGTCGTGGCCGGGGGCGTATAGCGCTCGCGGGTACCAAACACACACCAAAGATAGGGCCAGATCATCACGAAGCCAAAGATGATCGCCGAGAAGAAATAGCCTGCCTGGGACTCGGCAGGAAGACAACGATTCGGATCGAGACAGAAACGCGTAATCAGGATGCCATGCAGCACCCCGGCAATCAGGCTCCCGCCGATGCTAAAGGCAAACCGAAACGAATTGAGCGCAGTGCGTTCATCGTAATCACTCGTCAACTCGGCCGTCAACGAGGTATACGGCACATTCACGATCGTATACGCCGTATTGAAGGCCAGAATGACCACCAGATAATAGAAAAACCGCCCGGTCTCACCAAGCGGCGGCACCCACCAGAGCAGCATATAGATTAGGCCAAACGGCACTGCCCCCACCAACATCCAGAAACGCCGACGCCCAAACCGTGAGCGCGTCCGGTCGCTAATCAGGCCCATCCAAGGATCAGTAATCGCATCCCACACCCGACTGAGCAACAGAATAAGCCCGACCGCGCCAGGGTTGAGCCCGGCCACCGTCGTCAGAAAGAGCGCCTGGAAAAACCCCACGATAATCGCCGCCATGCCAGGGCTCACATCACCGGCCCCAAACGCAAGACGAGTCTTCAGCGGCAAGCGTTCATGAACCGCACCCACCGACGCTGGAGGTGTAGCCTGCTCAGCCATAACGCACTGCTCCTCTGTTCTATGTTCTTGTACTGGTGAAAACGGCCATTTTTGCCAGCACAAGCCCCACGTATCCGTAAGGATTACTATATCACCACTACCCTCAAAAAAGGTATAATCCCTGTGCGCTTTGCGGCAAGAGATGCAGAGAGATATGGACAGGACATGAACGAACCAAAGAGGCCAACCATCACCGACGTTCATGAACCTGCGCGACGATCCGGGCAAACGATAACAAACTATCGTTATGTCAATCCGTGGCGCACGATCTGGTATCAGCCACGCCTGGCCTTGCGCTCAGCGGTGGCATTGCGTTCAACGCTTGAAACGTGGATCCTCAGTGGCTTCGCGGGTATAAGCCTGCTCTTTGGCTGGGCCGCATGGGGAGGACTTGGCGTCGAGTTGAGCAATGGTGAATTGCTCGCACTGATCCTACTCGCAGGGCCCTTCTTTGGCGGGGTCGTCCTGATGCTCGGGGGGGTATTGTTGCGTGCCGGCGGATGGATGCTCGGGGGGCGGGCCAGTCCCTGGCATGTGCGGCGAGCCCTCGTCTGGTCAAGTATGCCCATGCTAGTTGGGCTCCCCCTCTGGATCCTCGCACTTGCCCTCCCAGCCTCAGCAAGGCACATAACCACAACAGTCTATGCAACGCAGGCGGGACTCTGGGGATGGGCCGGGCTCCTGAGCATTGTCGGTCTTGCTGAAGCACACCAGATCTCACTCGTGCGAGCATTCATCTCATGGATCCTGGCAATCGCCCTCATCGTCGGTGGGTTTATGGCCCTCTTTGGGGGATCGGCACTCTTGATTACACTGCTGAATCAGGGCTGAAGAAGAGGCGAGCGCCGGTTGGGGCACGGCGGCGCCGTGCCCCAACCGGCGTATTGCACAACTGCTTCTCTGTTGCTACAATAGGTCGATCAGTATGAAGCTTCCATCATTTACCCCAGCGCACGTGGCTCTTGCCGCCATGATTTTCGCCGACAGGCTTCGTGGGTTGGATTTCTTGACCGCTGTGCGCGCCGAAGATGCAGGTCTTGATCCAACGTACGCATTTCGCTCTTCTCCTTCTGGCAACAAATACCTCAGGCGTATCTTGACCGATTTGAAGATTACCTCCAAGGATGCCATTCTTGATATCGGGTGCGGCAAGGGCAGCGCGATGCGAACGATGCTTGCGTTCCCGTTCGTGCGCGTGGACGGCATTGAGTTGTCGGAACAACTCGCCGCTATCGCCACGCGGAATTTCAAACGGTTAAAGGCACAGAGGGCGCATGTCTTCCATGGTGATGCCTCAATGTTCGCTGGTTATGACGCCTACAACATTGTTTATTTGTACAATCCCTTTCCCGCAAACGTGATGCAACCGGTCGTTCAGGCCCTGATGCGCTCGGTTCATGAGGCAGCGAGGGAATTGGTGATCATTTACAATAATCCTACGTGCCACGCAACCGTTGTCGCTCAAGGTGTGTTTGCCCAAAAAGGACGCTACCCGGATCAGTGGGGCAATGGTATCGTTCTCTACTCGAATCGCGATGGTCGCGAATCGCGACTTTTCGCAAATAAACGGATAATCCGCTATGGTTGATGTGAATATTGATCATCGTGTGCGCTTGGTACGGCTGAGGAGCCAGGTGCTTGGGGTAGTACGCTCGCTGTATGTCTATCTGCCACCTGAGTATGCGTCCGAGCCGCGCCGGCGCTTCCCGACGCTCTATTTGCTACGGGGGCACGAGCGTGAATGGGTCAATGCCACTGAGGATGCCAGTCGCGGATCATCAACCGCGGTCGATATCTATGAGCGTCTGCGTGCTGAAGAACGTATTGGCCCAATGATCCTCGTGATGCCCGGAATGGCCAGCGATGACAATGCGGTGCCTGGGATGTTGACTGATTTTCATAGTCCCGAACGGACACAGTCTGTCCCCGGCGTTGGCACCGGTCGCTTCCAGCGCTTTTTCTTTGAAGAGTTGCTGCCTACCGTTGACCGCCGTTTTCGGACACTGTCACCATCCCGGAGCATCGTCGGCTTTTCGCTCGGGGGCTATATGGCGGTCAAGGCGGCGGCGTTGCATCCGGAACGCTTTGTCAGCGTCGGAGCATTTGATGGCTCATTTCCGTATGCTTCTGATGGAGGAAATACCGCCCGCAGCGCCGATGGCCTCTTTGCGCAACCAATGTTCGCCCCGGTCTTTGGGGCACCGCCCGATCTTGTCCATCTCACCAGCAATAATCCGATCTGCCTGCTCTTGCGCGCCGATCGGGCCGCCCTCCAGCGGCTCACCTGGGTGATCCAGTATGGCCCGCAAACGCTTGAGCCGTGGGGTTCCAATTTTTACCGTGGTGAATATCTGGTGCGGGTGTTGCGGAGCCTCGGGATTGCCAATGCGATCGCGTCGCCGGTGCTCGAGGGTGGCGATCATACCTGGCATAGTGCCGACCGCTATCTCGCCGCGACGCTGCCTTTGCACTGGAACGCCATGCACTAGCTACCTATGCCATCAAAATCACAGCCTCCCGATATGATTGTCGCCCTGCGCAGTTTGCGCTGGCCGCTGGCCGGGGTGGTGGGCCTGATCTTTGCCCTCACCCGTCTGGTCGAATCGCTCTTGATTGATCTACGCCCAATGCCGCCCGTTGTCCAGACGCTTGAGGCTCTCTTCTGGGGTGCTATGGCGGCGGGCGCGATCTATGCGGTTCTGAGTTGGGCTGCCCGTCAGGAGCAGCGCCGCCTGACGACCGAGGCGAATATGCTTGACGAGTTGCGCTCGGCCAATGCCCGCCTCGAGTTGCTCTATGAGTTGAATCAGCGGGTCGCCAGTAGTGACTCACTTGATGATGTGCTTGATTATGCGATGACCCTGCCACCTCGTCTACTGGGGGCACGTGCGATGGCGCTGGTACTCGAAGATGATCACGGTGTCGCCCTGACAGCGCGTTGCGTTGGCCTTTCCGAGGATCAATTGGCCCTGGCCCGTACGGCGTTTGGCGTGATGGGTGAGCCAGGACGGGTACGTACGCCCACGGTGCTGTTCCCACGGAGCAAACCCCCTCAAGGGTTGGCCGCCTGTGTGCTGGTGCCGCTTGCCGAACGCGATGATGAGCCGATTGGCTGGATCGAGGGATATGTCGTTGATGTCCAGCGCATTACCGACGCGGCGCCCGCTACCATAGCACTCACGGCCCAGACGCACCTCGAACTTGAGCCAACGGTGACGACGCTGCTCGTCACCGTGGCTGGTGAATTAACCGAAGGCATCAAGGGGAGCCGCCGCCGTGCGCGTGAGTTAGCCAGTATTGCCGCCCTCGAGCAGGCCATCACCGAAGAACGAACCCGGATTGCCCGCGATCTCCACGATGGCGTCGCCCAGAGCCTTGCCTTTCTCCGGATGCGCATTGCCCTCTGGGAAGACTGGCTCGACCAGGAACCAGAGCGCCTCGCCGAAGAGTTTGCTTCGGTCAAGGTTACGCTACGGCATCAGATCGAAGAGTTGCGCCGGGCCATCTTTGCGCTGAGGCCCATGGAGTTGAGCCAGCTTGGTTTTGTCGCAGCTTTGCGTCGTTTTGTCGCCGATTTTGCCAGCCAACAGGATTGGGAACTTCAACTTGAACTGAGCAACCTGCCGCCCGATCTCCCCCATGTGCTCGAGCTCGCGGCGTTTCGGTTTGTGCAGGAAGCCTTGAACAATGCCGCCAAACATGCCGCCGCACAGCACATCGCGGTCATGCTCAAAATCGTGGATGACGGGCTCCAGATTGTTGTGCGTGATGATGGCGTCGGCTTTGATCCGGGTGCGCAGGCCGAGCAGTCAGGTCCACACCTGGGCCTGCGCCAGATGCGCGAGCGTGCTGCCGTGCTCGACGGACGCCTGACGATCCTCTCGCGCCCCGGTGAAGGTACCGAAATCCGCGCCTGGCTACCAATGCGTTATGTTAACTGAACACACTCCACGCTGCCCGTCTTCGCCGCTGAAAAACCAGCTATGCTTAGGCCAATTGCGGCTATGCGCGCGAGCACGCTCGCTAC
>NZ_LYXE01000080.1 GCF_002532075.1 Candidatus Chloroploca asiatica
GTGCCTACCTGGATTGGCCCGGTGCGACCGTCATCATCCGCCGTACGTGTGAGCGGCACGTGTATCGTACGCAACAGACGACCCACACCGTGCTCTATGGCGTGACGAACCTGCCGGGGCAGGAGACCAATGCCGCAGTGCTGGAACAGCTCTGGCGCGGCCACTGGACGATTGAAAGCGCGTCCCATTATGTGCGGGACGTGACGCTTGGGGAAGACCGCAACCATATGCGCACAGGACAAGCCCCACAGACGCTCGCGGCGCTGCGCAACAGCCTCCTGGCGCTGTGGCGGCGCGCGGGTTGGACGAATATCGCCGATGCCGTGCGCGCGACCGCCGCTTCCGTGGGGGCCGCACTTGCCCTGATCGGTGTCCCTACCACTTTGACGTAGCCCTAGCGATTGACGACATCCCGGTGACGGCGGCCTTTGATGGCTTATCTTCCCAGAAGGGGCATGGTATAATGCCTGCGGCGTTGCCCATTATCAGTCTATGCCCGGGACGAGAGCTTTGATAACACTGGATCAGCTTGCCCCAAACACGGTGGTACAGGGTGGTATTGATCGCTATACGATCCTCCATACCATTGGTCGTGGCGGGATGGGGGTCGTCTATCGCGTCACCCGTTCGAGCGATGGTACCATCTGGGCACTCAAGGAGATGCGCCCTCAGGGGGAACCTTCGCCTGAAGAGATGGTGGATAACCGCCAGTTGTTTGAGCGTGAGGCGCTGTTGCTCAAATCGCTCCAGCATCCGGCCTTGCCTGTAGTGCTGGAACTCTTTGAGCACGCAGGACGCCCGACCATGGTGATGGAGTTTGTCCCTGGGCAGACGCTCGAGAAACGCATTCACGATGCCAATGCCCCGCTGCTCAGGCGTGATGTGATAGGCTTTGGCATCCAGCTTTGCCGGGTGCTCGGCTATCTGCACCGCCAGACACCCCCGATCATCTATCGGGATTTGAAGCCCTCGAATGTGATGTTGACGCCCGAGGGTGTGCTCAAATTGATTGATTTTGGGGTAGCGCGAACCCACAAGCAGGGCAAAAAGAAGGATACGATTGCGATGGGGTCGGCGGGCTATGCGCCACCCGAGCAGTACGGGCGCGGTCAGACCGATGCACGCAGCGATGTCTATGCGCTGGGAGCTACCCTGCTGCATCTGTTGACAAACCTCCCGCCGGTACCCCTGCAGAGCCCTCTGCCGGGTTCGCTCCGCAAGCTGAATCCTTCGGTGGACGAGCGCACCGAGGCGGTGGTGATCAAGGCAATGGCCTTGCAGCCCGAGCATCGCTTTGCGAGTTGTGTTGAGTTCGAACAAGCGCTCTTGCAGTGCCTCGATGGGCCTTTTGTTGATCCGACGCAGCGGGTTAGTCCTGTGCCGCCGACGCCCCAACCAGCGCCACAAACTGCGCCCCCGGTGCCACCACGACCAGCACCGCTGCCGAGCCCACCGGTGGCGGCCCCAAAACCACAACCCGCCCCGGTCTTTGATACGGCAACCACCACCGCCTGCCCGAGTTGTGGGCGGTTGAATAAGCCGCGCGCCCGTTTTTGTGCAACCTGTGGGACACCCCTCGCACCGCCGCCAACGGCACGCCTGGTGGTCAGGTCGCCCCATCGCACCTGGGAACTGAAACTCGGCACCACCCCGATGCGGATTGGACGCCGTGACCCACGGCAGAATCATTATCCTGAAATTGATCTCGCCGAGCATGACCGTGGCATTGCTTCACGCCACCACGCTACGATTCGGCGCGATGGTGATTTTTATACGGTCACTGACCTGGGGAGTACCAATGGCTCCCTGGTCAATGGCACCTTGATCACGCCACGCATTCCTCATCGGCTGCGTCAGGGTGATCGGATCAAGATTGGTGAAGTTGAGATCGAGTTCCGCTGGAGTTAACTATGCATGTCCGAGCTTTGATCCTGCGCGCCCCTGGTATCAACCGTGATCGCGATGCGGCACTGGCCTGTGAATTAGCTGGGGCGACCCCTGAGCGGGTTCATATTAACCAGTTGGCTGGAGGGGCGGTTCGTCTCGCCGATTATGGCATGGTGCTGATCCCTGGTGGGTTTTCGTATGGCGATCATCTGGGGGCCGGTCGGCTGCTCGCCATTGATCTCGTGCATCGGCTTGGTGAGGCCTTGCACCGTTTTGTGGAGGATGGCCGCCCCGTCATTGGGATCTGCAATGGGTTTCAGGTGCTCGTCAAAGCGGGCTTGTTGCCAGGATGCCTGGCTGAGCCTGACTGTACGCCGGCAGTCACCTTGACCGACAATGCCTCGGAACAGTTTGAGTGTCGTTGGGTGACGCTTGAGGCTAACCCTGGGACACGCTGCTCGTTTGCCCGCGATCTCACGCGTCCGATCGAGGTTCCGGTCGCCCACGGTGAGGGCCGGATCGCCCTGCGCGACGAAGCGACGCTGGCGCTGCTTGAAGCCCAAGGGCTGATTGCCTTGCGCTACACGACGACAATGGGCGATCAAGCCATCAGCTATCCCGCCAATCCGAATGGCTCGGTCGGCCATATCGCCGGGCTTTGCAATGCGCAAGGCAATGTGCTCGGCCTGATGCCGCATCCCGAAAATGCCATCTTGCCACAGCAACATCCACGCTGGACCCGTGAAGCAGCCCGCGACGAAGGTGACGGCTTGCAGCTCTTTCGCAATGCGGTGCGCTACGCCGCAGCTTTATAGACGAGACTATGATACTCTATCCGCCTGACGATCCATTTCTCTTTTATTTTACGCTCTTTGGTTTGCCCATCGCAGTACGTTGGTATGGCGTCTTGATCATGAGTGGGGCCCTGCTCGGGGCCTACCTTGCCTCGCGTCGGGCGGTAGCCCGTGGTTATGATCCCGATCATGTCTGGAACCAATTGATGCTCGGGTTGATCATGGGCATCGCCGGAGCACGCATCTATTATGTCATCTTTGAGTGGAACCGTTTTGCCCCCAATCCGTGGAGTGTGCTCAACCTGACGACAGGCGGGTTGGCGATTCACGGCGGCCTGATTGGCGCGGTGCTCTCGGTCTTGATCTACACGCGCTGGAACCGCCTGCCCTTCTGGGAGTGGCTTGATATCTGTGTCCCGGGCTTTATGCTAGGGCAAGCGATCGGGCGTTGGGGCAACTTCTTTAACCAGGAGGCCTACGGGCGACCGACGGATCTGCCGTTTGGGGTACGGATTGACGCCAACTATCGGCTACCGCCCTACACCAACCTGCAAGAATACCCGCTCGACACCGTTTTTCACGCGACGTTCCTCTACGAGTCAGTCTGGAGTTTCATCGGGGTCGGGCTCTTGTTGTTGCTCGATCGGCGGCTCGGCCATGGCGCACCTTCCAAGCAGCGCCGGTTACGCCCGGGGGATCTCTTCTTCATCTACGCCATCTTTTACTCGGCGGGACGCTTCTGGATCGAAGGGTTACGGCTTGACAGCCTTTATCTCGGGCCATTGCGCACAGCGCAGGTCATTAGCCTGGTGCTGATGGCGGCAGGGGCGCTTGGTTTGCTGATCAATCACTGGCGGCGAGCGTCGAGGTGAGTGTAAAAAAATCCTGCGGTGCGTAAAAAAAGCCAGCGTAGCTGGCTTTTTTACGCACCGCAACCGAAGGACTCCGCCCCTACAACAAACGTCGCTGCTCATCATAACGGCCAGCGAGTTCATCGGGGGCATTGCTTGGCATAGCCTTGACCTTGGTGAGATAGGCAGCGCGACCAACCATATGGGCGGCAACGGGCGAGGTCAAGAGAAAAAAGCCAATCAGCGCCAGCATCTTGGCGAGCACCAGCAGACTGCCAAAATAAAAACCAACCCCAAAGAGCACCCCGATCACCCCGAGGGTACCTGCTTTGCCCACTGCGTGGACACGTGTATAGATGTCAGGCAGACGCAGCACCCCAAAGGAAGCCAGCAGGATAAAAGCAACCCCGACCGTAGCAAAAAAGATAGTCAACATTTCCAGAATCGTCATTAGCTGCGACCCTCCTCAATATAGCGAGCGACAGCAACCGTACCGAGGAAACCGAGGATCGCGATCACAATCAAGGCATCAATCAGAATTTCCTGACGCACAAAGATTACATAGAGCGCAACGAGCGCTGCCACATGGCCCATCACCAGGTCAAGGGCTGCGGCCCGGTCAGGGATGGTTGGGCCAATCAAGAGGCGGATCGTCGTCATCACCAGCGAGACCGACGTAATTGCCATCAAGACCGCAATAATCGTCTCAAAGAGGGACATGTTTCACCTCAGAGCTACAGATACAAAAGACCGTCCATCTTAGGGAAAGAGATCCATCACCCGCCGTTCGAAATTTTCCTTAATTTCGCGACGAGCCGCATCGGGATCGGCAATATCCATAAAATGGACATAGAGCGTCTTGCGGTCATGCGAAATATCGAGACTCACTGTACCAGGAGTAAGCGTAATCAGATTCGAGAGCAACGTAATGCCAATCTCGCTCTGGACATCAAGCGGAATCGCGAGGATACCGGGTTGAATATTGAGCCGCGGGCTAATAATAAGGCGAGCGACTTCAATATTCGCCTTGATGATGCTCCAGAACATAAAGACCATCAGGCTAAACGTCTTCATCGTACGCTCGGGATAGCTGGTATAGCTATCCTCAGAGCGCAGTTGAGATGTCCGAATAATCTGATCTTGCAGCACCTTCTGCGAGAGAGCAATGATGGCAAAGCCGAGGCCAAAGCCAACAATGAAGTCGATAAAACTAAACTCCTCTTTGAGGGCCATCCAGATCAGCGCAAAGACAAAATTCAAGACCAGCACAATTTGCCTCCAACGTTAGTGCAGGATCACCTGATCGCCGTCTGAAAGACAGCCTCACAGCCATCAAGGCCACAGACACTCTGAATATAGCCTGCCTGATCAAAGAGTTGCATCCCAGCAACCGTCGTATAATCAACCAGCACACTAGCCCCAAGACCGAGGGCGAGACTAACGATCACAAGCAGCGCCCCGGGCAGCAACAAACCAGGTGAAACCCTGGGCAACTTACTCACATCGGCATAGGACTTCTTCCAGAAGACCTCATTCCAGATCTTGAGCATCGAGAAGAGCGTAAGGATGCCGGTCAGGGTTGCGACACTCGTGACGAGCCAGGCCCCCTGCGTAACCCCGGCCTGCAAGAGGGCAAGCTTGCCAAAAAAGCCACTCATGGGAGGCAGGCCAGCCAGCGAGATAATACCCAGGAACCAGAAGATCGCGAGGGCCGGTTCACGACGGGCGAGGCCACCCATCTTTTTGATATCACCGGTACCATAGATCTGCTCGGCAGCGCCCCCAATAAAGAAGAGGGCCGTCTTGACAATCATCACGTGGGCGGTAAAGAGCAGACCGGCGGCGAGACCGAGCGAACTCGCGAGACCGAGGCCCATCACCGAATAGCCAATCTGGCTCACAATATGAAAACTGAGGATCCGGCGCACATTCATCTGTGCCATCGCCCCAAAGACGCCAACGAGCATCGTGAGCCAGGCAATCGTCAGAATCCAGGGCGCGAGGTGGATCAATTCATTCTGCATCACCGTACCGAGCAACCGATAGAGCGAATAGGCGCCGACCTTGGTGAGCAGACCACTGAAAATTGCGGTCACGGCGACGGGGGGCGTATGGTAACTGGTGGGCAACCAGAAGAAGAGCGGCAAGATGGCGGCCTTGCTGCCAAAAGCAAAGAGAAAGACACAGGCAATGGCCGTCATGATGCCTGGCTGCTGGATCGTCTGCATCCGTTCAGCGATATGGGCCATATTGAGGGTGCCGACAACCCCATAGACCAGGCCACAACCAATCAGAAACGCAATGCTACCAAAGAGATTGAGCACCACATATTTCAGACCACCCTCAAGCTGGGCGCGGGTACCACCAAGCGTAATCAGGCCAAACGAGGCCAGCAGCAGCACCTCAAACCAGACATAGAGGTTAAAGAGATCGCCGGTCATAAAGGCGCCACTGACGCCGAGCAAGAGGAGCAAGAGCAACGGATAGTAAAAATAGCGCTCGTAGCCCTCGTCGAGGGAAGCAAAACTATACAACACGGTCATCAGCGTCAACAGCGACGCCACCGCGAGCATAATCGCACTCGCGCCATCGGCAACAAACGTAATGCCAAAGGGGGCCAGCCAGCCACCCGCCTGACTCACCTGGCGACCGTGCTCAGCCACAACCCAGAGCAAGCGCAGGCTATAGACCAGGTGAAAAAGCACACTGCCAACCACAATACCCCGGGCAAGCCAGCGCTGGCGACCAAAGAGCACCGCCAGCGCGGCCCCGATCATCAATGAAACCAGAGGAAGAAACAGGTGATTTGCCATAAGATCAGATTTCCGTAGTTACAGTCGATCCGTTGTCACCATATCGTCAAGATCGTCACTCTTCACCGCCTGATTCGCCCGATAGGCGAGCGCGAGAATAAAGGCCAGAATGCCAAAACTGATCACAATCGCCGTCAGGATCAGGGCCTGCACAAGTGGATCGGTCGTCCCTGGTAGCGTTGAGCCATCAGCGGCGGTAATCGGTGGCAACCCACGGCGGAGGCCATCGCCCATGCTAAAGATGAGCAGGTGAACGCCGTGGCTCAACAGGGTCAGGCCCAGAAAGAGCTTGACCACACTCCGACGTAAGAGCAAATAGATCGCCCCAGCAAAAAGAGAGCCAATCGCTACGGGAAGCAAAATACTCATCGCGATTCCTCATGTATGGTTATGACAATTCTTCAGTTTCAGCCTGGACATACATTGGAAAGAGTTCTGGTTCTTCGGCGAGCAAGAGCGCAACGCGGGTTGTCACGCCAATGACAGCCAAAAAGACCCCGACATCAAAGAGAACTGGGGTTCCAATCTTACCAATGCCAGGAATCGGATCATTAATCCAGAAAGCATCCATATAGGGCAGATTAAAGAAGAGGGCGGGAAGGCCCCAGAACGCCCCAAAAAAGACCCCAAACGCCGCCATATTCAGATAGCCAACGCGGATCACCTTGCGGGCAAACGTCGGCCCAAAGGCAATAATCTGCATAATAATCGCGGCCGAGGCAAGGAGGCCACCAATAAAACCCCCACCAGGCAAATTATGGCCACGCAGCAACATAAAGGCCGCCAGCAACAAGAGCAACGGCATCATCACCCGGGCGACCGTGCGCAAAATCACTGACTCATACATCGTTTGCGTCCTTCTCTGTGATAGACTTCCTCAGCCTTTGCGGCTCAACCCCAGCACTGACCTGATGTTCGGCAGAAGGACTGGCACCATTACCCGCGAGAACAGGATCCTCACCGGGCATAATCGTCTGCGCATCACGACCGGAAGTACGCACATCGGGTTTCACCCGGCGGAAGCGCAACAAACCATAGATACCGAGCACCGCCACAAAGAGCACAACGATTTCACCGAGGGTATCAAAGCCACGGAAATCAACCAGGATCACATTGACCACATTGGTACCCTTGCCCTCGCTCAGGCTATTGGCGAGGAACCAGGGGGCGAGCGACGGAAAGTCGGTATTTGATGACGTAGCTAGCACCAGCATCGCCATCATCACCCCAAAGACGGTCGCAATGAACGCATCGCGCCAGCGCACCCACGCAGGCGATAGACTCGCAAAGCGAGAGGGCAAGACCGAAAAGACAAAGAGCAAAAAGACCGTCGAGAGCACCTCGATCAGCAACTGCGTGAGGGCCAGGTCAGGCGCACTAAAGAGCACAAAGATCAGGGCCACCATTGCGCCAGCGACCCCAAGGGCAATAATAGCCCCGAGGCGTGAACGGGCGGCAATGGTCGCAATCACCGCAATGGGGATCAGTGCGGTTACCACCACCTCATAGAAGCGCAAATTCTCATCAAGGACAAAACGAATATCATCAAGGCCATAGGCCACAAAAGGCGTCCCGACAAAGAGCATAAAGACCAGCACGATGTAGAGCAGGTACGTGCGCAGGCGTCCCGACTGGATCATCCGCGTCATACCTGTCGCAAAGGCCAGCAAGCCTTCGATCAGTTTATCGAAGACCACGGCCCCATCAATCGAGGCAATGATCTTGTGGGCGGCCAGACGTTGTTGCTGGGTCGCGAACAGCACCCCAAGCGCAATAGCCCCAAGGCTGATGAGCAACGCCGTATTGACCCCACGATAGAGGTAGAGTTCAAAGGTAAAAGGAGCACCATAGACCGCCGAGGCGGCTGGACTCAACAACGAACTCACGGCAGGCAACAACCCGAGCGGCAGGATCAGCGAGAGCGCTGAGGGCACCGCCGGACTCAAGAGCATCGACCATTTCGGATCGACAAGGTGATGGGTCTGCACCGTAGGCGACGGTTCACCAAGAAACGCATTGCGAAAGAGCCGCCATGCAGCGATAATATAGCCAACAGCACCAATCACAATCGCAATGAGGGCCACCAGCGGCCACGGATCCGGCAGCGAACTCTCAAGGGCAGCTTTGAGCATCCACTCTTTGGAGACAAAGCCCATCAGAATCGGAATACCCATCTGCGACAGCAACGCGATCGCCGTCACGACCATCGTGATCGGCATATAACGCCGCAGCGCCCCAAGCTTATTGAGATCACGGGTTCCAGCCTCGTGGTCAATAATACCCGCCACCATAAAGAGCGAAGACTTATAGAGCGCGTGAGCGAGAATCCCTGTCACCAAGGCTTCGGCCCCATACTTGCCCCCGAGCCCGATCATCATCACCAGACCACCCAACATACTGAGGGTCGTATAGGCAAGCAGCGCCTTGATATCATACTGACGGAAGGCCACAATCGAACCAAAGACAAACGTAAAGCCACCAACAGCCACCAGTGTCCCATTCCAGAGCAGCGTCTCACCGAGGGCAGGCGAGAGGCGCGCCAGCAGGTAAATCCCCGCCTTAACCATGGTGGCCGAGTGCAAAAACGCACTGGCGGGTGTCGGAGCCTGCATCGCGCCAGGCAACCAGAAATGGAAGGGGAACTGGGCGGATTTCGTGAAACAGCCAAGAAAGATCAACGCGACAGCTGGCGCATAGAGTGCCGTCTGACGGATCTGTTCACCAGCGGCAATCAGGGCATCAAAGCGATAGGAATCGGCGACGGACACCCCGACCTGCTGAGCTGCGGCAGCGAGGATCAGCAGGCCGAGCAACAGCGCAAGCCCGCCAATGCCGGTAATCAAGAGCGATTGCTGAGCACCGCGCCGGGCATCAGGATAATCATGTTTGTACCCGATCAGCAGATACGACGTGATCGAAGTCAATTCCCAAAAGACAAACATCGTCAAGATATTGCCAGCGAGCACCACGCCGAGCATCGCCCCCATAAAGAGGAACATGTAGACGAGGAAACGCCCCAGACCGGCATCGTTCGCCATATAGGCCCCGGCATACCCCACGATGAGCGTACCAATACCCGTAATAATCAGCGCAAAGAGCATGCCCAGCCCATCCAGGCTAAAGCGCAACTCAAGCCCCATCGCCGGCACCCAGGGTACCGCTTCGTCAAGGCGACCGCCACTGGCGATCAAGGGAATCTGCAAGGCAAGCAGCACAAAGAGGCTCAACGGGAGCACCGCCAGCCCCCATCCAATCAGTGGACGCGGCGTCCGCCGGCCGAGCAGGCCAAGCGGCGATGTGACCAACGCAAACAGTACAATCCACAACAGCATGATGATCCTCTATGCATTCACAATCATACACGGGCCGACCCTTTGCTTTCCACGCTCTCGCCAGAGGGGTCGGTCTGCTTGAGACTATTTCTTCTTGTCAAAAGGGGATCTTGTGAAGTATTGTACTACACTTTTTCGGTATTCTTGCAAGCTATGATGAGGTTGCGCTATGTTTCGTGTCTCTGTGAACCATGTTCGTCGTGTCGTCATCGGTCTGATGCTGCTAATGCTGCTCGCTGGTTGTGGTCAAGCCCTGCCCCCCGAACGGCTGATCGAATTAACGGTCACTTCTTCAGGCTACGAACCAGCCGAGATCGAGGCGTATGTCGGTGAGATTGTTTCCATTCGTTTTCGTAACCGCGATACTATTGCCCACGCCCTAATGCTGGAATTGCCCACCGGCACACGCATTGTTGCAGCTGAGGCAGGGGTTGATGCGATTATGACCTTTCCAATTAATCAGGCCGGAACGTTTCGCTTTGCTTGTTCTGTGCCAGGCCATCCAGAAGAGGGGGTGCTGGTCGTGCGACCAGCGCCATAAACGAGCCGTGCCACGCCATGGTCGGCGCTGGCATGGCCCATCGCTGCGCTGGGTTCCCGCGTGCGTGGGCACGGGTGCGACACAGCTTCCGGGAAGCTCTGCGCGAAGATGTCATGGCGCACCGACGTGCCTGAACCACCGATGAGCCTGCTGCCACCACCGCGCAAGCTTCCCGGAAGCTTTCCATGCCTATGGTATACTGCGCAACAGAAGAATTCGCCGGATGAGGAGTATGTAACCATGGGAGTTAGTGAAGCAACCACGGCACGCTATGGCAGTGACCTGGCGTTGCCAGCCGAACTCTGGAACGAAACGGTAGATGTTTTGTTGGGCCATCGTTCGGTGCGTGCGTATAGCAACGAGCCGGTGCCCGAGGGTGCGCTGGAGGTGATGATTGCCGCCGCACAGTCGGCGTCAACAGGGTCAAACCTGCAGTCGTGGAGTGTGATCGCCGTGACTGATCCCGAGCGCAAGGCGCGGCTTGCTGAGCTTGGTGGCAAGCAGGGATTCATTGCCCGTGCGCCGCTCTTTCTGGTCTGGATCACTGATCTGAGCCGCGTGGCCCGCGCCGCCGAGGCCCGTGGCATGCCGCATCAGGCGCTTGATTATCTCGAAACCTTTTTGATGGGGTCGGTTGATGCGGCCATTGCGGCGCAGAATGCCGCCGTCGCCGCCGAAAGCCTTGGCCTTGGCATAGTCTATGTCGGGGCAATGCGCAATAAGCCTGAAGAGGTCGCGGCTGAACTCGGGTTGCCACCACGTACGTTCGCCGTCTTTGGGATGGCCGTTGGCTACCCTGATCCCGAACGGCCCGCTGCCGTCAAACCACGGCTGCCCCTCGAGACCGTGCTGCATCGTGAGCAGTATCAGGCTGATCAGGACAACCAGATCAGTGCGTACAGTGCGACGATGGCCGCGTTTTACGCCGAACAGCAGATGAAGGTTGAAGGTGATTGGGTTGAGCATTCGGCCCGCCGGGTCGCTGGCCCTGAGAGCCTGACAGGACGCCATCGGCTGCGTGAGGCGCTGCAAAAACTTGGCTTTGAGTTGATCTAAAACCAAGTCTTTCAACTCAGATGGTGTTTTGACGCAAAGGCGCAAAGGCGCAAAGTTTCTGACGTCAGGCATACCAACGCTTCGTGCTTTGGCGGCTCTACGTGAGCTTATGCGATCAGGGGATTCACGTTTGCACACCAGGAGTAGTCACGCATTACGATCTTCACTCTGGCTTCTCTTGCGCCTTGCTGTGAGTGGCGGACTCCTGGGGTATCTGGTCTGGCGGGCGGATCCACGGATGATCTGGGCCCAGTGGCAACAGGCCGATCTGCGCCTGTTGCTGCTGGCGATCGTTGTGCAACTGGGGGGCATTGCACTCAGTAGTTGGAAGTGGTCGCTGCTGCTACAAGCCAACGAGCGGCCTCAGCCCTATCGCTGGTTGCTCGCAACCTCTTTTCTCGGCCTGTTTGCTAATAATTTTCTCCCGACCTCGGTTGGGGGCGATGCAATGCGCGTCGTGGCACTAGGGCGGAAGAGCGGGAGTTATGCCCAGGCGAGCGCTTCGGTTTTTATGGAGCGCTTGACGGGCTTTCTCGCATTGAGCTTGATTGCGCTCGGCACGCTGCTGGTCGGGGCAAGTGCGCTTGTTGGGAGCCATCCCGTCACCGAACCAGTGCTGATCACGGCAACCGCAGGCTTTGCGCTTGTTGCGCTGGTCGCAACCGGTGGGGCATTAGCCGCACCGTGGCTGCTGCGGCGCTTTGGACACTGGCTACCCGAGTTGGTACGCCAACCCTTGAGCACGATTGCACAGGCGCTTGATGAGTATCGTCATAGCAGAGGCACCTTGCTCGCGGTGCTGGTGATCTCGCTGCTGGTGCATGCCCTCTGGATTGGCATGCACATCATTGCAAGCCGGGCCCTTGGCATCGAGGCGTCATGGTTGATCTATCTGTTGATGGTGCCATTGACCGATATTATTGGGATGGTGCCGATCTTTTTCAACAATGTTGGCGCACGTGATCTCGTCTTTACGCTCTATTTACGCCAAGCAGGAGTACCTGATGCCACGGCGCTCGCCCTGGCCTTCACGGTGTTTAGCATTCGCTTGCTGATCAGTCTGATCGGCGGGGTTGTGTTGCTGGTGCGGAGTACCAAATAGCTTTGCCCGTGGATCAGCATAGCATAGCCGCCATCGTTGGAGGGTCACGCGATGACAACCCGGTTGCTTGCGGATGATATGACCGATCGGATCGAACGAGCGGCCTTGCCTGAGTTGTCGCAGCCGCGGCGGATTATGCTCTGTCGCCGTCAAGGACAGATAACGTCAGTGGACGATCCCAGTACGATTAGTGAGTTGCTCAAGCAGCCCGATGTATTTATCTGGGTTGATATGCAAAACCCGGAAGAGACCGATATTGAGCTCTTGCGCGAAGAATTTCTTTTGCATCCGCTCACAATTGAGGATGCGACCCGCCACCATGAACGGCCAAAACTCGATTCGTACGACCATTATTATTTTCTGGTCTTTTATGTGATCGGCTACGACTCTGAACACGCACGACTGGTCACGCATGCGCTTAATCTGTGCGTCGGCGCAAACTATATCGTCAGCATCCACGCCGGGACAATGACGGTGCTTGACCAGACGCTCGCCCGTTGGCAGCGCAACGAACAGCAGTTCAACCACGGCAGTGGCGGCATCTTGTACGAACTGCTTGATGCAATCGTAGATGACTATTTTCCCGTGATTGATGAACTGGCGGAACGCATCGAGACAATCGAAGAACAAATCTTTGCCCGGTTCCGCGAAGACGTTGTGCGCGATATTTTCGCCCTCAAGCGCGAATTGCTCCATGTCCGTCGCATTGTCGCCCCACAACGCGATGTACTCAATGTCTTGATCCGCCGCGATGTGCCCATCTTCGAACGAACGAACGTTATCTATCTCCAAGACATCTACGATCATATCGTCCGCATCACCGATAGCATTGACACCTACCGTGAGCTACTCTCCAGTGCGCTTGATGCTTTTCTCTCGGTTCAATCAAATCAACTCAACCAGATTGTCAAAGTCCTTACCATCACCTCGATCATTCTGATGTCAGCCGCCCTCATCGCTGGCATCTATGGCATGAATTTTGCCTATATGCCCGAGCTACAATGGCGCTTCGGGTATCTCTGGGCACTTGCTTTGATGATCATGACTGGAGTAGGGCTTTTGATCTTTTTTCGCCTGCGTAAATGGTTATAATGCTAGCACCTGTCGGATAACAACAGGTGCTAGCAAACCGTAGGCCCTCTGCGCCGCCTATGAGCGGGCGCCAACGTACCGCATGTTTCAGCGGACGGTCACAAACGCTGGTGTAGCGACAGCCGGCTGGGCCACGAAAGGTAGATACGCGTACCGAATTTCGGTGATGCGACCTTCGACCTCCGGGCTGACAATGCCTCCCGGTTGGGCGCGAATATAATCAATCACGGCATCAACCATCAGCAGTTTGGTATCGACCTGATTGGTACCGCCCCCAACCGTCGGATCAGCGCGATCGCCGCCTGCAGTGAAGACAAAGTAGCTATCTCCGCCGCGCACCATAAAGTCGTTGGTCACCACCCGATAGACCTTCGCAAGATCAAGTGGCTGGAAGGTGGTACCTTCGAGCACCTCGACACTCAGCACACGCTCACCGCGTTGCGCTGCGACCGGGGGCGTCCCCGTGGGATTGCCCTGAATAGCTGGCAGACGGGTGCGTGCAAACTTGAAGCGCAGACCGGCGACCTGGGCAAACCGTCCCGTTCCGGCGGTTCCGCCCAGGGCGCTGACGCCATTTTCGAGGGCCGCCAGGAGTTGCGCCCCCGTCAGGTCAACCAGGGCTACCGTATTGCCAAAGGGCAAGACTTCGAGCATGCTTCCTACCGTAATATCACCAACCGGGATCGTCGAGCGCAAGCCACCACCGTTGATGATCGTCACAATCGGGAAGTTCTGAGGATTGCCGCCAAAGCCCAGTGCCAGTTCGCGCAGCGCGTCGGCAACCAAATTGCCAAGCGGGGCCTCGCGCTCACGGACGACCGAAGATGCATTGCTAAGCAGCACCGTGGTTTCACCGATCTTCGTGCGGCGCAACTCATCAAGCGGGCCGGCCAACTCGGCAATACGGGTCTCGAAGGCTGCATTGGTTGGGATTTCAGCCCCTTCGCCCGCAATCAACTCGCGTCCATCCCTGATCCCACCGGCCCAGACCGGACGGATCAAGGTGGCATCTGAGACGACCTCGCGGATTTCGTTGGTAGCGGTAAAGCTGACGAGCAGATCACCCACCCACTTGCCATGCTCCCAGTCGGTGACGACGATCACGCTCTTGCCGTCGAGATCTTCGACGACGGTAGGATACGGGCCATCGACCCGAGGTGCCCCGGTGGGTTGCGTACTCTGCGCAGCGCTGAGCAGCGACGAGTGCGAGTGACCACCAACAATCAGGTTCAGCCCACGCACGCCCTCAGCCAGCGCAACGTCATCGAGGTAGCTGATGTGGGTAAGCGCAATGACGATGTCACACCCAAGGTCAGTGCGTAGACGGTCGATGCGATCCTGCGCCACGGCAACGTAATTGCCATTGAAGGTGACCGCCGCGCTGGGGCTGCTGATATTTGCGGTGTCACTCGTCGTCAAACTAAAAATACCGATCTTCTTGCCACCAGTCGCCGTATTATCAATAATCGTCCAGGGGCCCCACTTGCCGCCTGTGACACTGCCCTCTTCATAGAGCGCCGCGAGGGGTGAGGCTGCTCCAGCGGTGATATTGGCGGCAAGAATAGGGAAATTTGCCCCGGCAATGAAATCGGCGAGCACCTGATCGCCCGAGTCAAACTCGTGGTTCCCAATTGCCATGGCGGCATAGCCAAGCTGATTGTAGAACTCGAGATCGGCCTGGCCTTGATACTGGTTAAAATAGAGCGTGCCCTGGAAGACATCGCCAGCATCGAGGAAGAGCAGATCGCGTGGAATACCGACAGGAGGCGTATTGTCGGCAATAATCTGATCAAACAGCGTTTTCCGGCGCGAAACACCGCCAAGGTCACGGGTAACCCCCGAGGCAATCGTGACGCTGAGGGTCGGCTCGATCCGTGCGTGATGATCATTCGTATGCACAATGCGCAACTGATAGGCTTCGTCACCATTGGCAGCCGTGGCAATTGACCATCCATTGGCAAACTTGTAGAGAATAGCTCCGGCACCGAGCGCAACGGTGCCGCGCAAAAACGAGCGACGTGACATCCTGGTCATGCTATACTCCCTCATACTAGTAGGTATTGATCCCGATACCTCTATCGGGGTGGTTCCATGAACCATGATCCTACGCGCCTCATACTAACAAATGTTTGTCGGTTTGTTAAGCTTTTACAAGATTCTGGTTAAGCGATGAGTCAATTCTCTTCTCTTCTGGCGGCGACAAGCACATGGGCCGCGACTGATCCCGAGCGACCATGTGTCATCTGGGAAGACACGACGATCACGTATGGTGCGTTGCTGGCAGCGGCCAGGCAATGGGCGTTGCACTATCGTGCCAACGGGATACGCCACGCTGATCGAGTCGCACTCTATCTTACCGGCGGGCCGGCCTTTCTCGGGGCATATCTGGGCGCCCATCTTGCCGGGGCGACGGTGGTGCTCATCAATACGCAGTATCGCCGGGTCGAACTGGATCATATTCTCGGCGATAGCGAGCCACGGGTGGTCGTGTGTGAGGCCGAAGGGTCAATGCATCTGGGGGAACTCGCTCAACAACCCTGGGCACAGTTGCTGACCGACCCGACTCAACTGAAACCTGCTGCCATTGAACTAGCACCAGGATCGTCGCCTCATCACAGCGGCGAGGATACGGAGGACCTGCCCAGGCCCGAGGATCTGGCGATCCTCGCCTATACCTCAGGAACGACGGGGCGCGCGAAGGGGGCGATGCTGACCCACGGTTGCCTGGTTGCCAATAGCGAGGCTGTTTGCACAGCCTGGAACTGGGGGGCACGTGATCGCTTGCTGCTCGTGCTGCCGCTTTTTCACATCCACGGGCTAGGGGTTGGCGTGCATGGCACCCTGTTGCGCGGGGCAAGTCTGGTGCTACGGCCCCGTTTTGAGCCTGAAGAGACCCTGGCGACGCTGCGCGACGGTCGGTGTACGATGTTTTTTGGCGTACCGACGATCTATACCCGGTTGATCAACACGGTTGGGGCGGGCGAGGCGCTGCGCGACGCCGGCAAGCATGTCCGGCTTTTTGTGTCAGGCTCGGCGGCGCTCAGCCCGCAGACCTTTGCCGATTTTGCGGCGCTAGCCGGTCAGCCGATCCTTGAGCGTTACGGCATGACCGAAACCGGGATGAACCTGACGAACCCGTATACGGGCGAGCGGCGTCCGGGAAGCGTGGGCGGCCCCTTCCCAGGGCAAGAGGCGCGCATTGTTGAGGTGCAGAGTCGGCAACCGGTGCCGGCGGGCAAAATTGGCGAGATCCAGGTACGCGGCCCGCACGTCTTTGCCGGGTATTGGCGTAACCCAACGGCAACCGCCGAAGTGCTGGCCGAGGATGGCTGGTTTAGCACCGGCGATCTGGGTCATTGCAGTAACGATGGCTACTATACGATCACCGGGCGCGCCAAAGAGTTGATCATCAGCGGGGGCTATAATATTTATCCGCGTGAGGTGGAAGAGGTGCTGCTCGATCACCCCGGAGTAGCCGAGTGTGCCGTCTTTGGGCTACCTGACGCGACCTTTGGCGAACAGGTGGTGGCGGCAGTTGTGCCACGTGATCCGGCGCATCCGCCGACTCAAGATGAACTCGAACACTTTTGCCGTGAACGGCTGGCGGCTTACAAACGCCCCCGCCAGATCCGGCTTCTCGCCGCCTTGCCACGGAATGCGATGGGCAAAGTCCAGAAACATGTGCTCAAGCAAGAAAACGCAGGATAAGGACAATGAAACGTCTCGCTTCAGCCGCTTACACTCTGCCAGTCACCATCGGATTGGTGCTGACCGTTGGCCTGGTCGCCACGTTGCGTTTGCCTGGCGACCGTGCAACAATGAGTCGGGTTGCCGCAACCCAGGCGACCCAGTGCCTGCCAACGATACCAATTGATGATCCAGCGTGGGACGAACCGACCGCACGCCTCTTTACGGCCAATGCACCACCCGCAACGAGCCTGGTCAATGTCACGTCCGCACCGGCACCGGCAGCGAGCGCAGCCACAACCAGTGCAACATCGGCCTATCCTGATACCCTGTTGCTCTACAGCAACGGCTGGTACGGCGAACCCCTGACCAGGGCGGCCCAAGAGCTTGGGCTTGAGTTGGCACCGGATCAATTGCAAACGCTTGAACGAGCGGCGATGTTGCATGGCGTCAATACGCGTCTGTTGCTGGTGATGGCCGTGCTTGATCAGGCCGCACCGGCGCACGACGAAGCGGCGTGGCAGCGCTGGCTGGCGGTGCAAATTGCCCGTACACGGGCAGCGCTTGGGCCACATGCGAGCACGCATGTCCATCCTGGCGACTGTGATGCCGACCTAGTGGTACCCGCCAGCCATACAACCGAACTCGGGCTAGCCCTGCTGTTGAGCCCGCTGGCGCAGAATAGCAACATTGCACCGCTGCAAGAACGCTTTCTGACACTCTATCGCGAACATTTTGGCGACCCGACGGTTGACGAATTTGTGCCGCAGCAGACCCGCGAGCCCTTCTTGATCCGCCCCTTCAACGTACCACTACTCTCGCGGGCCTACTACGACCACACCTACCCATCGGTTGACAACAACAAAAGCCCGAACGTCCCAGGGATGCTCGACTATCTAGGGCGCACGACGACGACGTACGACACACACGATGGAGACGACTTTGGCATGCCAATTGGCACACCGATCATCGCGCCGGCGGGCGGCCTGCTCTACAACCGGCTCCCGAGCGGGGCCAGCGACGGCGGCCTCGTGATTGTCACTGGGCAATACGAACTGGTGATCTGGCATATGAACGCGGTCTACATCGGCCAACCGGGCTCGCAGGTGGGCGTAGCCGTCACACAGGGGCAAACCATCGGACTGAGTGGCACCGCCGGCGGGCTCCCGCACATCCACTTTGAAGTCCGCTACGGTGGGCGCCAAACAAACCCAATGGGCTGGTACGGAGGGGGTCCCGATCCGTGCCCGCTCGGGCCTGGGCCTGGCGGAGCGTACAAAGGCTGCGTCGCAAGTGTCTGGCTCTGGCTTGACCAAGAGCCACCGGGGGTATCGGCGCCGACCGCGACGCCATCGCCAACGAGAACCCCAGCGCCGACAATGACTGCCGAGCCATCACCAACGGCGACCTCCTCACCAACGGCGACACTTGAGCCATCGCCGACACCTTCGCCGACAGCAACGCCAGAGCCGGTGGTGCAACCGATGCTTACATTGAGTGCCAACGGAGTTACGCCGGGTAGCGAGATTCTGGTTCAGGGAACCAACTTCGAGCCATACAGCGAACTATGGCTCAGCATCAACGGCAGCGACCTAGGCATCGTCGCCAGCCTGGGCGGCGGCGAAGTCGAACTGATCCTTGTCACCGACCCGAGTGCGCCTGAAGGTTACTACCGCGTTGAAGTACGAGCGAGCGGGATAGTGAGTGGGGAAACCGGAGCGGCGCAGGCGCGGGCGATCTACAAACTGAACAGCAATGGAGCAACACACAGTGTCGGCCCAGGGGCGATCATCCGCTTCGCCGTACCACCCGACATTGTGCCCTACACGCACGAACCGTTTACCTGGATGCCGTTGATCCGGCGGTAGGCGCAAGAGTTTGCAACAAAGGTTGAGCTGTATTGACGCAAAGGCGCGAAGGTGCGAAGGTGCGAAGGTTGGTATTCTGCAAGCGTACTTGGGGATAAGGAGATCCTGTGCTGCTCTACTACCTGGACTTGATCGGCGTGGCGGTCTTTGCGGCAAGTGGTGTGCTGGCGGCGCGTGATCGTCAACTCGATATCTTTGGGATGATCATTGTGGCAACCCTGACCGCGATTGGGGGCGGCACCATCCGCGATCTCCTGCTCAACCGCCATCCCATCTTCTGGATCGTTGATACGTGGTACCTCACCACAATTATCGGGGCGGCTCTCGTGACGATCCTCTATGTATGGTGGCGACCAGCCCCCGGGTTCATGTTCCTGGTTGCCGATGCGCTCGGACTAGCCCTGTTTGCGATGTCGGGGGCCACCTTGGCCTTTGCGGCAAACTACGCCCCGATCATCGTAGTTATCATGGGCACGATGACCGGCGTAGCTGGCGGTGTTTTGCGCGATGTCATCACGGCGCACGTGCCCCTGATCTTGCAACGCGAGATCTACGCAACGGCGGCAATCAGTGGCATTGTGCTCTACCTGGTACTCGACTACTTTGCCGTAACGCACGACATCGCCTTCTGGTCGGGCTTTGGCCTGATCGTCGCCTTGCGCGTGCTCGCGATGCGGGGCAATATCCATTTGCCGGTCGTACGGGTAGCGTAGGGGCACGAGCACGGTCGCCCCGTAGTGACGCAAAGGCGCAAAGGCGCGCAGCGGCGCGCAGCGGCGCATACAGTCCACCAAACCTTTGCGCCTTCGCGCCTTTGCGTCAAACAACCCGTCTAATATCAGGCCAGAGGCCGCCAGGCCGTAATCGTCATGCTCGTCACGCGGCCCTCAAGCAGCGGCAGAACCTCGTCGGGCAACCCGACGAGCATTTCGGACCCCTGGGCGCGCAGGTCGTCGAGCGTGTAACGCTGGGTCACGAGCAGATCAACGCGCTCGAAGCCAGCCTCGGTCAGCATCGTATGATACTCGTTGCGCGTCAGGGCACCGGCGAAACAGGCGGCCCAACTCAACGCGGCGCGTAGTTGCGCTTCGCTGACCGGCAGATCGGCGAGATCGCCGTCAAAGACAATATCTGAGACCGAGAAGCGGCCACCTGGCTTGAGTACCCGGAACGCCTCCTGGAAGACGAGGCTCTTGTCGGGAACAAGATTGATCACGCAGTTCGAGATGATTACGTCAACCGAGTGATCCGGCAACGGGATCGCCTCAATATCACCCTTGAGGAAGTCTACATTGGTCGCGCCAGCTTTGGACGCATTGGCCCGCGCCGTTTCGAGCATCGCATCGGTCATATCCAGACCATAGGCAAAACCCGTCGGCCCGACACGCTGCGCCGCGAGCAACACCTCGAGGCCACCGCCAGAACCCAGGTCAAGCACGACCTCACCGGGGGCCAGGCTTGCCAGCGCCAGCGGATTGCCACAGCCAAACGATGTCGTCACCACACCCTCGGGCAATGAGGCCAGTGTCTCGGCCCCGTGGAGCAAAATCTCCGTACTCGTCTCGCCGCCACAACAACTTGAACCGGCACGGATCGCCTTGCCATAGTGGGCCTGGACTGCGGCCTTGACTGCCATCGGATCTTGTACGGACTGCGTCATCTCTTCCTCCTCATACATTGATAAACTTCGATATATAACCGATAAAAAACCCTGCCAACCCGATTGCTTCGCAGGAAGCGAGCCAGGCGCTACCTTGCAGGAGACCCCTATTGACGCAAAGGCGCAGAGGCGCGAAGGTTTGCGGGATCTGCATGCGCCGCGTTGCGCCTACCCAAGAAACGCGAACTGGGCCATAACACGCTCGCGCATCGTCTGCACGGCGTCACAGCAGATCGAATAATAGATCCAGAGCCCCTGGCGTTCGGCGGTAATCAGCCCTGCTTCACGGAGAATTTTGAGATGATGGGAAACCGTGGGCTGCTTGACCGGGAGCGCCGCTTCGAGATCGCAGACACAGACCTGGCCCTGGTATTGCGCCAGCAGATCAAGGATCTGCAGCCTGATTGGATGGGCCAGGATCGCAAGATCATTGCTGATCCGCCTGGCCTCGGCAGCATCAAGGCGTGGGGCAAGCTTGGGAAGACAACAACCAGCACGTTCAGCCACCGTAGCTCCTCCTCTTCTCGGGCAGGACAGTCAGGGTTACGTGCAGGATAGCATATATATTGAAGGTTGTCAATATACAGCAGGGGCACGGGCAAGCCGTGCCCGTACGGGGGGCGTGGCGCGGGGGGCACGGCAGGGGCACGGGCAAGCCGTGCCCGTACGGGGGGCGTGGCGCGGGCACGGCATCGCGGGGGCACGGCATCGCGGCGCGGCGGCGCGGCGGCGGTAGGGGCACGGCGCCGCCGTGCCCGTACGGGGGGCGTGGCGCGGGGGGCACGGCGGGGGGGCACGGCGCCGCCGTGCCCGTACGGCGGCGCGGCGCGGGCACGGCATCGCGGGGGCACGGCATCGCGGCGCGGCGGCGGTAGGGGCACGGCTTGCCCGTGCCCGTACGGGGGCGCGGCGGCGCGGCGCGGCGGCACGGCACGGGCACGGCGCCGCTGCGCCCTTAATCAATGCGGCGGCGATCCGGCCACGCCGAAGGCGTGCGATCTGCAGGCTGATCCAACACCGTAAGCGCACCACGTGTAAGCGCCTGATTGACGGTCAGGATCGTCTGGTAGACCTGGCACGTAATGGTAGACTGGATCTGCTCGACGACACGCACAGGTCCAGCGAGCGGGCCAAGCAAGGCAAAGGGTGCATAGACCTGGCGGACGATCGTCTGGTGCGCGTCGGCA
This sequence comes from Candidatus Chloroploca asiatica, assembly GCF_002532075.1. Classification (GTDB taxonomy): domain Bacteria; phylum Chloroflexota; class Chloroflexia; order Chloroflexales; family Chloroflexaceae; genus Chloroploca; species Chloroploca asiatica. Next base: position 21,871 of record NZ_LYXE01000080.1, read on the forward strand.
ATCCGAGTCACGGTCACGTCGACAGCATCGGTAGCAAGTTCGACGGCACCACGTAGTTGATGAAGCGTATCCGGTTGCATCTAGGCACTCCTTTCGTGAGTTGCACACCACTGGTAGATCTGTTGGTACACCATCGGGTCACAGGCCAGTTGGAGGTGATCGGTCTGCGGGAAACAGGCAAGCTGGTTCGGCAAAATAGGATAAAGATCCGACTTCTTGGGCGACATGGGTGGGATAGAGGGCACCACTACCAATCCATCGCCAAGCAAGAGCGACACCAGATGCTCGGGGTCACTTGCGAGCGTCCCATAGATCAGATAGTGCTGCACACTGCTAATCCAGGGCAGCGTCTGGTGTGGCGGAGCATCGAAATGAGCATGTGCATGAGGCCTTGGGGCAGCACGTAGCTCCTTGATACCCTGACTACGGACATTGAAGACATCACCAATGAGTCTGGTGATCGGATGGGGCACCGCACAGAGCACTTGCGCGGCGACATCACTCAGCCAGGCCAGTGGGGCGCCCTCGTGGGGGCTGCCGAGATAGAAAGCTTTGCGCACATGCTGTACCCAGGCATGATGGTGCTGAGTGCCAACATAACAGGCGTGTCGAATCACCAGACCACCCATGCTATGCCCAATGAGCACAAGCTCCTCGATCGGCACAGGATAGACTTCCAGCAGGGCCGTCAGCAACGCAGCGAGCGACTGACCATTGCGAGCGATCGACAACCCGGTATTGTAGCGCACGAAGAGCGGGGTAAAGCCAAGATCAGCGGCAAGCTCAGCTCCATATGACGTTTCGCGTTCAAGGCCTGAGGAGTCACGATACGACCAACTGCCTTCATTGCAGCCAAGGCCATGCACCAGCAGACACACCTTCGGCGTAGGGCGAGGATAAGCCTGCAGGAAGGCCTCACGGGTCATAGGGAGAGGACGATGCTCGGCATACAGCGCCATATCAATGCCGAGACCATTTTGGCGGGCAACGAGATAGTCACCAACCGCACCATTCACAATGCTCTGAGCCCATACCGTCCACGGTATAGCCGACGTCGACGCACAGCGATAATCAGACAATGGGGCTCTCCACAGACGTTAGGTAAGGTACACTTGGTGTATCGTACCACAGATTGCACGCCCCGTACGCATGAGCAAAAGATTTAGGGGATAGAAAGCAGGAAAGAGGCTGCGCGCACCAGGCGCAGCTTTGTCCAGTAGCTTCAAGTTTGATAGCTCAAACCCTTCAGAAATGAATCCGCTCGATCAGACCACACAAGGTCTGGCAGACCTTGTGTGAGAGACCGCCCCCCCATGGGTAGGCGCGCCGTAACGAAAGACCAAGGAGGGTTCTCAACGCGGTGAGGTCTAGTCGTCAGATCGTTTGACGCAAAGGTGCAAAGGTTTATGGTGCTTGACGCGATCATGACAACCTGGAGCCAGCCCGAGGTACTGGCCCTCGCCGGGCTCAGCCTGTTGTTGGCGGTGTTCTGGCGCGTGCCGATCTTTGGCTGGCTCTTGTATCCGTTGCGCCTCCTCGATACCTTTGTCCACGAGATGAGCCACGGGATGGCGGCGATCATGACGGGTGGGCGCTTCGAGCGTTTTGTCGTCTACCCAAATCGCGAGGGGTTGGCGCATATTCGTGGCGGCAACCGTTTTGTGGTGGTGAGTGCCGGCTATCTTGGCCCTGCGTTGCTCGGTGGGGCGTTGATCTTGCTTTCAGCGACAGAGCTTGCTGAACAGACGATCTTGATCGGCCTTGGGCTCGGATTGGCGCTGCTCTGTCTGCGTTTTGTGCGCAACCTCTTTGGTTTTGTCGCCGGCTTGCTCCTTGCAGCAAGCCTCGTTGCCGCAGGATGGTACCTGCCGCCCCAACCAGCCTCGTGGCTCTTTCTCTTGCTGATGATGCACCTACCCCTGACCTCGGCCAATAGCCTTGTTGACCTGATGCGGTTATCGGTGCGACGTTCGCAACGCGAGCAACGTACCGACGCCGAGGTGCTTGCCGCGATGACGCATATCCCTGCGCTTGTCTGGGCCTTGTTCTGGTTTGTGCTTGCACTCGCCATTGTCGTCGTCACCGTGACCGTTGCATGGTCAGTTTGAACGCGGACAGAAAATCTGTTCGTTGCCACAAAAGAACGCAAAGGAACACAAAAAAGAGGGCCTCCCGCTGACTGACACCACCTTGCTCCGCCTGCGCGCCCACGACGACAAAGCCGCCGCTCTCGCTGCGGCCATTGATGCGCTGCGCAGATGAGCAGACCATAGTGTGATGCGCTGAGATATACGACCCTGACGAACATCTTGTTTTACGAAATCGTCATGTAGTAAAATAAGATAGCTCAGAGAACAATTCTCTTATTGTCGACGAATATATACGCTGCGGATACAATAAATGATGCGTACAGGAGAGTATCTTCCCCAGATTGGCGGCTATCGGGCTTTCATCCCACGTCCGCTACCGCCTGAGCCACCGATACAGCTGGACAGTGAGCTGACCAGACTGCTTTCAGAGGCCGACCGAGCGCTCGGGCGGCTTGATGGCGTCGCTTCAATCCTGCCCAACCCAAACCTGTTTGTGGCGATGTATGTGCGCCAGGAGGCGGTGCTTAGCTCGCAGATCGAGGGCACCCAGAGTACGCTTGAGGATGTGTTACAGTTTGAGCTTGACGCGAAGGGCCATGAGACACCGAGCGATGTCGCCGAGGTGGTCAATTACGTCCAGGCGATGAACTACGGCCTGGAACGCCTCACGACGCTGCCCCTTAGCCTACGGCTCATTCGCGAGCTTCACGCCATCCTGCTCACAGGCGTGCGCGGCGGTGAGCGTACCCCGGGTGAGTTTCGCCGCAATCAGAACTGGATTGGGCCAGCAGGCTGCAGCATTCACGAGGCAACCTTTATCCCGCCGCCAGCCGAGCAACTGCCAACTGTCCTTGCTGACTTCGAGCGTTTCTTGCACGATACAACGCAACCACTGCTCATCCACTGTGGTCTGGTGCATGCTCAATTCGAGACCATCCACCCCTTCATCGACGGCAACGGACGAGTCGGACGTCTCCTCATCACGCTGCTGCTCTGTGAACGTCAGGTGCTCCAACTGCCACTGCTCTATCTCAGCTACTACCTCAAAGCGCACCGGGCCGAGTATTATGACCGGCTCATGGCTGTTCGCAACGACGGGAACTGGGAGGGCTGGCTCCGCTTCTTCTTACGCGGCATCACCGAAGTCAGCCAGGCTGCGACGACAACGGCACGCGCCATCTTGATCATGCGCGAGGAGCACCGCCAGTTGATTGCCGCACGTATGGAGGGGAGCACTGCGGGCTTACGCCTGCTTGACCAACTCTTCGAGCAGCCCCTGCTGACGGTGCGGCTTGTCGAAGAGCGCCTGGGCTGCAGCTATGCTACGGCGGCCAAACTGGTTGAGGCCTTTGTCCAGTTCGGCCTGCTGCGCGAGACTACCGGCTGGCAACGCAACCGTCGCTTTCGCTACGACCCCTACCTGTCCCTCTTCGAGCCCTCGCTCTACCGCCCGGGAACAGTCTTGCCACCGCCTGCCCACACACAAAACGCCGAGGGCGATTATGACTGACACCACCTTGCTCGGCCTGCTCACCCACGACGACAAAGCCGCCGCTCTCGCTGCGGCCATTGATGCGCTGCGCAGCGGCGCTGAGCACCCCGATGTCTACCGCGCCGATCCAGCATCGTTTGCGCAGGTACCGGGGAGTCCGATGGCGTACTGGGTGGTGAGGAGCAAGCTTGAGTGGTCGACTCCAGGCCAGCGATGAGCACCTACGGTCACAATTATGAGCGCGGGCAAACGATGTATGAGCGCGCGTATATAATATGGGCAGATATATCGTGTATTTCGTGTTTCTGGATCGAGAGTGCGTGTTTTTCACGTGATTGAGGAGTACCACCCATGCACGAGCAGGAAGCGGCAAAGAACCTGGCCCAGGGCGAGCTTGCCGATACGGGCAATGCGATTGGGGTGCTGCGTCGTCGTGAGATCGAGGCGCGGATCGTTGGGCCATTATTAGACGCGCTGGGGGCTGAGTTCGGTCGTGAGGCGGTGCTCGAGGTCGCCCGCACGACGATTGTGCGGATCGCCCGCGAGCAGGGGGCGCAACTGGCAACACAAGTGGGCCACAATGACCTTGGTGCCTTTGAGCAGACGCTGGACGCCTGGACGCAAGACGATGCGCTGCGCATTGAGGTCGTCGAGCGCGATGCGCAACGCTTTGGCTTCAATGTGACGCGCTGTCGCTATGCGGAACTCTACCACGCGCTCGGTATCCCTGAACTTGGGGCGGTGCTCTCGTGCAATCGCGATTATGCTCTGATCGAGGGCTTTAATCCTGGGGTTGAGTTGACCCGTACCCAGACGATTATGCAGGGGGCGAGCCATTGCGATTTTCGTTATCGGCTCGTTGAGGCTGCCGCAGGTGAACCAGAAAAACCGTAGACGCACTAGCGCAAAACGAACGCGGTGAGACCGCACAAGTCTGCTCTAGACCTGTGCGGTCTCACCGGTGCGCACCCCTGCTCGTTACGTAGCGTCTGACGAGCGTTGGAGCAACCGGCGCACGATCAACATCTGGGTCAGCGCGAGGCTACGGCTATGCTGAGCGGTATCGTCGGTTCGGATCTGCCCAAGATTGACACACTCGGCCAGTTGAAAATCGGGAATACCGACGCCGAGAATCATCGCGGCTGCCGTCGCTGCTGACTGGCTGATCGTGGCATCAATGGTCACCAGATCGGCGGGCTTGCCATCGTCATCGCGGTCGAGTTGCGTAATGTGCAGGCCGGGCACATTAGCCTGCTGAAGCCGCGCCAGCAACGGATCGAGTGGGGTCGCACGATCGGCACGGCGCAAGATCAATTCGGCATCAAGATCGGGGTTCGAGCCACTGGGGCGATCGTGAAAGCGCACCACCACATCGGCCAGCACGCGCTGCACCCGAATAAAGCGCGCCGCGTCACCTTCGCGCCGCTCACGCTGTTCCATCACTTCGGCAGCCGTATACCCCCGCTCACGCACGTCTCGCGCCAGCCGCCACGCTCGTCGCAGCGCCTGGTCTGGCTCAAGGTAGACCGTCAGATCAAAGAGAGGCAGCAGATCAGGCAACGCCAGCGTCAACATCCCATATGCCAGCACCAAACCTGTCGCCGCAACCTCTTCGGGGCCACGAAGGGTGCCGGTGCGATGCTCATAGAAGGGCTTGCGAACCGTGCCGCCGGCGCGCAGGGTCGCAAGGTGCTGCATCATCAATTCGAGATCGTTGGCAGCTGGATCAGCTTCGGTAAGCCCACGGGCGCGACGATCGGTACGCGAATACCGATAATAGTCATCAAGACAGATCGGCGTCACGCCCTGATTGCCAAGCAGACGCACCACCCCACGCACGAGGGTCGTCTTGCCGGAAGCCCCATCACCGACAAGCCCTAACATCAATGGCTGCATCGTTTGCATCTTAGGTTCGTGATTTCCAATCGGCAAGAAATTGCTCAATCCCGCGATCAGTCAGTGGATGGCGCATGGCCTGTTGTAGTACCTTGAAAGGGCATGTCGCAATATCGGCCCCGGCAAGCGCCGAATCAATAATATGACGTGGGTGGCGAATCGACGCCGAGAGGATGAGCGTCGTAATGGCGGGATCCTGGCGATAGATCGTCGCAATTTCGCGGATCAGTTGCATCCCATCAACACCCGTATCATCAACCCGCCCAACAAACGGACTAATAATGAAGGCCCCTGCCCGCGCCGCCATCAGCGCCTGGGCTGCGTTGAAACAGAGGGTTACGTTGGTACGGATGTCACGTTTCGCCAGTTCATACACCGCCTTGAGACCCTCGGTGGTACTGGGTACCTTGATGATGACATTCGGATGCCAGGCTGCATATTCCAGGCCCTCTTTGAGCATACCCGGGGCATCGAGCGAGATGGTTTCGGCACTGATGGGCCCATTCACCAGTTCGGCGATCTCGCTAATCGTCTGCTTGAAATCCGCCCCCTTCTCGCGTGCAATCAGGGTTGGATTGGTCGTGACCCCACTCAAGATACCCCAACTCGCTGCTTCGCGAATCTCATCGAGGTTCGCGGTATCCAGATAGAGCTGCATGACGTCTCCTTTTGCGTTGCTTCGGCAACATTTTGGCTATTATAGCATGCTCCTCATTGCTTGACGGGCTTGCAACTGATCGGCTACAATCGCCTCCATCCTTGACGATCCCCGCCGGAGGCAAAACCTATGGCTCAGTTCCTGGTCACAGTTGTTCCACGCGAGCCGACCGCGTATCACGAGCAGTTGCATCTGCTCTATTTGCTTGCTGGTGAAGCGTTGGACGCTGCATCAGTTGCCCGCCTGACCGAAGAGTTGTTGCACGATCCCGTGGTGCAGACAGCGACCTGGTGTGCGCTCGATCGAGTGGCGCTGGCGACCGAGCCAGTACTGGCTGCGGCTCATATCATTGAGGTCGCCTATCGTCCGGGGGTGACCGATAACGAAGGGGAAAGTGTGCGTATTGGTGCCCACCGCCTCGGTATCGAAGAGGTAGAACGAGCGCGCGCCCTGCGACGCTATCTCTTGCCGCCCGGCGGCGATCCCGCGCAACGAGCCAGCGAGCTCGCCATCGACCTGGTGCAGACAACCTTGATCTATCAGCCCGGCGGCGCGTTTGATGAGCGCCTGGGCTTCTATGAAACCCTGCTGGCGGCCCCAACCGAGCACGCCCTCCATGTGATGGCGGTGCCCTTGCTTGCCGCCGATGATGAAACGTTGCTGCGCATTAGCCGCGAGGGCGTGCTTGCGCTCGATCTTGCCGAAATGCGCGCCATCCGCGACTATTTTGCGCACCTCGGGCGCGACCCGAGTGATGGTGAGCTCGAGACGCTGGCTCAGACGTGGAGTGAGCATTGCAGCCACAAGACGTTCAAGGCTGAAGTTAGGTACCAACAGGATCTTCGTGGCGAGATCGCAGCGCCGCCCCCCGGGGCTTCAACGCTCTATCCGATGTGGCACGAGCTTGCCGGTGCGCCGGTGACGATCACGAGTCTGATCCGCCACTATTTGATGACGGCAACCGACACGGTGCTCGCCGACCGCGCGGCGCACACCAACGCGCCGTGGGTCTTGAGTGCGTTTGTTGATAACGCGGGTATTCTCGCCTTTACCGATGAGCACGAGGTTTCGTTCAAGGTCGAGACGCACAATCATCCGAGTGCGCTGGAACCCTTCGGCGGGGCAAATACGGGGGTCGGTGGGGTGATCCGTGATGTGCTCGGTGTTTCCGCTGAGCCAATCGCGAATACTGATGTGCTCTGCTTTGGGATGCCCGATACGCCCCCCGAGCGCTTGCAGCCAGGGGTGTTGCATCCCCAGCGTGTCGCCACCGGGGTTGTTGCTGGCGTGCGCGACTACGGCAATAAGCTCGGCATTCCGACGGTGAATGGGGCGGTGCTCTTTGATCCGGGCTACACGGCCAACCCGCTCGTTTATGCCGGCACCGTGGGGTTGGCCCCACGGGGCTACCATCCCCGCCAGGTTGCCCCAGGGGATGCCGTGGTTGTGCTTGGCGGGCGCACGGGGCGCGATGGCATTCACGGGGCGACGTTTAGCAGTATCGAGTTGACCCACGACACAGCAACTACCGTCGGGAGTGCAGTGCAGATCGGCGACCCAATTACCGAAAAGAATATGCTTGATGTGTTGCTGCAGGCCCGTGACCGTCGCCTCTACAGCGCCATTACCGACTGTGGCGCGGGCGGGCTCTCTTCAGCGGTTGGCGAAATGGGCGCCGAGTGCGGCGCAACGGTGGAACTATCACGAGTACCGCTGAAGTACGCCGGTTTGCAACCCTGGGAAGTCTGGCTCTCAGAGGCGCAGGAGCGCATGGTGCTTGCCGTCCCCCATGCGAACCTCGATGAATTCCTGGCGCTCTGCGCAGCCGAGGATGTCGAGGCAACGGTGATCGGGCAATTCACCAACGACAAACATCTGCGGGTCACGCACAGTGGGCTCAATGTGGTTGATCTCACGATGGACTTTCTGCACGATGGAAGGCCCCAACGCATCCTTGAGGCCCGCTGGTCGGGGGAAGGAAAAACCGCCCCTCTACCGGCAACCGCCCCGTCCGACCAAAGTGCGGGCGATCTCCTGATGGCCTTGCTCGCACACCCCAATATTGCCTCAAAAGAGGCCATCGTGCGCACCTACGATCACGAAGTGCGTGGCGCAACGGTGATCAAGCCACTGGTCGGGGCACAGATGGATGGCCCCGGCAATGCGGCAGTGTTGCAACCCGTGCCAACGACAACCCGTGGCCTCGCCCTTGGATGTGGCATCAATCCACGTTACGGGTACATTGATCCCTACTGGATGGCGCTCGCCGTGGTTGACGAGGCCCTGCGCAACGTCGTTGCCGTCGGCGGCGACCCCGCACAGACAGCGATCCTCGACAATTTCTGCTGGGGCGATCCACGCCAACCTGATCGTATGGCCGGGTTGGTGCGCGCCACCGCAGGTTGTTATGATGCCGCCGTCGCCTTTGGCACGCCCTTTATCTCGGGCAAAGACTCGCTCAACAACGAGTACCGTGACGCTGAGGGCAACCGGGTCGCCATTCCACCGACGCTGCTCGTCTCGGCGCTGGCCTTTGTACCCGATGTACGCCACTGCGTCACGATGGATCTCAAGCACCCAGGCAATGCGCTCTATCTTGTCGGCACGACACAGGCTGAACTCGGGGGCAGTCACCTCGGCCTCGTGGATGCCCATGCGTATCCCGGTAGCACCCAAGTGCCCCGGGTCGACCTAGAGACAGCGCGCACAACCTTCAAGGCCATGCATGCGGCGATCAAAGGCGGACTGGTCGCCGCCTGCCACGACCTGAGTGAGGGCGGGCTTGGCGTGGCCGCTGCCGAGATGGTCATTGCGGGCCAGCTTGGGCTCGACCTGACGCTTGATCCGATCTTGCTGCCCGAAGGCGTCGTCGTCACCTTGTACAGCGAAAGTCCGAGTCGTTTTCTGATCGAAGTGCCGGTAGAAGAGCGTGAAGCTTTTGAAGACACCTTGCGCGGGGTGCCGCTGGTGCGTCTTGGGCGGGTGACCGTTGAACCACACCTGCGGATCGAAGCCGAGGGGGCGAGCGTGCTTGACCTGCCGGTTGAAGCATTACGCACAGCGTGGAAGAGGTAAGGGGGAGGGAGAAGCATTGCTTTGCGGGTAACACGGCCAGCTTGACGAGCCGTTGTGCCCGCAAAGCAACCGGTTTGAAGAGTGGCAGCCTCGATGTGGTGAAAGTATGCGTGAATATCCTATCTTTGATGAACTACGGCAGCGGGTCTACCCGATGCTCAAACCGATCCAGTTGCTCGTGGCGGTTCGCGAGCGCAAGCTCCCGATGATTGTCTACCGCCCCTTTTTGGCGGATCTGATCATTACCTACGTGATTGACGAACAGGCGAGCATTGCCTATCTCAATGAAGATCATCTGGAACGCTGGGAACTAGCGGAACATGACCTCCACACGACGGCGATCGACAATCTGCGCGAGCGCACCGAAGAAAAGACCAGTTACACGATAGCTGGTGAGGGGGCTTCGCGACTTCTGATCTATAATACGCTTGATGGGTTTGATGCAACCCGTCTGCTCTTGCCGAAGCTGCTCGAACGCCATCGCATCGATTTTCCTGGGCAGATAGTGATCGGGATTCCCAATCGCGACTTTCTGATTGCGTTTAGCGATGCTGACCGCGAGATTCTGACCAACATCGCCCATCAGATCCAACTTGATGCTGCCCAACGCGACCACGGGCTGACCGATCAGCTCTTTACCCTGCGTGGAGGCCAGATACGTGAGTATGAGTGGGAGTAGCAGCGTCGACGCACGCCTCTGTGCTTTTACCAGGGTGGGACTCAACCTGACCTGTCGCAACGGCTTATGAGCGAATTTCTAACGATTCTCCTGTTGCTGATCTGGTATGCAGCCATCGGCTCTTTCAGTTGGACGCAACGCACGCCCATCTACCTCTTTACGCTGCTCGCCGGTCATGTGAGCGCCCTGGCTATCCCCCTCTGGAGCGCTGTGTATGGTCTTGAGTATCGCCTTGATGTGGTGACGGTTCAAATCCTGGCCGCTGAACCTGTTCCTTTAGGTATTATGTTAAGTAGCGCCTGGTTAATCCCCCTACCGGCTCTAGCGGTCTTTACGCTCTACCGATTCCGCTGGTGGTTCCCGGGCCAGTTCACCGGTCTCCTCACCTATCTGGTCTTTCTGCTCTACCACCTGCTCATCGAAGTGGTTGGTATGCGCCTCGGGTTCTGGAGCTACGCAAGCAACGGCGAACTGCCACTCGGGTTCAGTACGTCGGTTCTCGCGGCAATGATGGCGAGCATGATCAGCTACGGTCTGCTCTACCTGTTGCTGGTCGTGCAGCGTTTTGCGTGGTCAAGCATGCTCATCGCGTTACTTCCAGCGATCCTGGGCTTGAGTCTGCTGATCTACGGTGTGTTGGGGGCGCCACTCTGGCTGGCGCTGGTGCTGAACGGGGCCGACTGGACGATCACGGCCGGCCTGGCGAGCACGTTGCTCTTGCTCATCTGGGGGGGACAGATTATCACCAGAGGGCTCAAGCAGACTGAAGAGAGGCGTGGCGAGGGTCGGCGGTGACACGCTTAACGCCTGACATGCTGATCGCGGCGTATAGCCAGGGCATCTTTCCGATGGCGGATGAAGACGGTGCCATTGGCTGGTACGAACCCAGAACCCGAGCCATTATCCCCCTGGACGGGTTTGTCGTACCGCGACGACTGGCGCGAACCATACGCAGCGGGCGCTTTGAGGTGCGGTACGACACGGCCTTTCGCGACGTGATGCGGGCCTGTGCCGAACCAGCCCCGGGCCGCGAGCAGACCTGGATTAGCGACGAGATGATCGAGGCCTACACCGTGTTGCAGCAACTCGGCTTTGCGCACAGCGTCGAATGCTGGCGTAACAACCAACTTGTCGGGGGGCTGTACGGGGTCGCCGTTGGCGGCCTCTTTGCGGGCGAGAGCATGTTTCACTACGAGCGTGATGCGAGCAAAGTGGCGCTGGTGCATTTGGTCGAACGGCTGCATGCCGGGGGCTTTGTTTTGCTCGATTCGCAGTACATTGTGGGCGACCATATGCTACAATTCGGTACCATCGAGATCTCACGTCATGAATACCATCGCCGTCTGCGCGCAGCCTTGCGTGTCGCGGCCCGCTTTTAAGGTACTATGGACGATCTGCTGCTTGAAGAATACGAACTGTGCGCAGCCTTGCGCACCTGGCTGGAACAGGCTCCGCCAACCGCGTTTGCGGTCTCGCTTGAACGGCTCAGCGATGGGCGCGTGTTGCTGCGCCCATTACCTGAAGCAAGCCCGGAATTGCTCGCCCGCCTGCGCATCACGATGGCAAAATATCGTGAAGCGCTGATGAACCTGACCTGACACCTATGCACTATCTGGACGCAACCGACCTCCTCATTATCCATCAAGCGCTGATCGAGCAGTTTGGCGGGATGCCCGGCATTACCGAGGCGGGCTTTGCCCGTCTGCAAGCTGCCGCCGCGACGCCGCAACAAAGCATGTTTGAGATCGATTTATATCCTGATCTGGCGAGCAAGATCGGGGCGTTGGCCTATGCGCTTATTCGCGGGCATCCCTTTTCGGATGGGAATAAACGAGTTGCTGTTGTGGCGCTTGACCTGATGGCAACGCTAAATGGGGCGCGTCTCACCGCGAGTAACGACGAGATGTATACCCTGGCGATTGAGGCAGCTGAACATCGCGCACGTGCCGAGGTCATTGCCTGGGTACGTGAACATCTGATGGTGACAAACGCATGACCAACCATATTACACTGGGTGATCTGGTAGATATTCGTGACCGTATTGCCGTCGATGATCCATGGCGTTTCGAGATCGTCAACCCCTCGGGGTTACTCTCGGCGCTGACGACACCCTTTCAATCCGCCTTTGGGCAAGAATCGTTTCCCAGTCTCGCTGACAAGGCTGCCGCCCTCGTCTTTCTACTGATTGCGAATCACCCCTTTCGTGACGGCAACAAACGCATCGCTGGCGAGGCGATGCGGCTCTTTCTCAGTCGCAATGGCCTGGCCTTGCAAGCAACCAGCGAGGATCTTGATGCCCTGACGAGGCTTGCCACGACGACCCACGACCCCCGTGATCACGTGCTCACCACCTGGATCATGCAACACACCATGACAGCCCCCCCAGGTGCGCCTGCTGTCCTGTGACGTGAGACGTACGTTGCCGGGAGGTGTGGGCGGCTTCGCTGGCGACACCTCCCGGCAACGATCTACACCCGTCGCCAGATGGGGAATATGTCACAAATCCCGGTTTCGTGCCATAAATCTTTTGACATTTGGCGATCAGGGCGTTATAGTTTGAGATGGTTTTCAAGACTACGCCATCAGGAGCAGGAGGCTCTATGAGCAAGAAATGGGTCTACCTCTTTCGTGAGGGTGACGCGACGATGCGGGATCTTCTTGGCGGCAAAGGTGCAGGTGTAGCCGAAATGACCCGCACCGGTGTGCCAGTGCCACCAGGGTTTACCATCACGACTGAGGCTTGTAACACGTATTACGATGTTGGACAGCAATTTCCTGAGGGTCTGTGGGATCAGGTCATTGCCGCAATGAAAGACCTTGAGGTACAGACAGGCAAGACATTTGGCGATCCCGCCAACCCCCTTCTCGTGGCTGTCCGTTCCGGGGCCAAGTTTTCCATGCCGGGCATGATGGACACCGTGCTCAACCTGGGGCTCAACCAAGCGACGCGTGAAGGGTTAGCGCAACTGACCGATAACCCACGCTTTGCCGCCGATGCCTACCGCCGTTTTGTGCAACTCTTTGGCAAGATTGTGCTCGGGGTCGATGGCGAGCGTTTTGAGCATGTGTTGGACGAGGCGAAAGGCCATGGTCAGCGCCAGGACACCGATCTTTCGGCGGAAGAGTTGACCAAGATCGCCGAGACGTTCAAGGGCATTATCCGCGAAGAAGCAGGCGTCGAATTCCCCGAGGATCCGTACGAACAGTTGCGCGAAGCGATTGCCGCGGTCTTCCGCTCGTGGAATGGCCGACGCGCCCGCGATTATCGGCGCATCAATAAGATCGCGGATAGCCTCGGCACCGGCGTCAATGTGCAGTCGATGGTCTTTGGGAACATGGGCAACGACTCGGCCACTGGCGTTGCGTTTACGCGGAACCCCAGTACGGGCGACTCGGCGATTTTCGGTGAATACCTGGTCAATGCCCAGGGCGAGGATGTGGTCGCCGGTGTGCGGACCCCACAGCCGATTAGCCGGTTGCAAGAGACGATGCCTGAGGTCTATGCCGAGTTTGCGACGATTGCCAAGCAACTCGAGCAGCACTACCATGACGTGCAGGATGTCGAATTTACCATCGAGCGCGGCAAGCTCTGGATGTTGCAGACGCGCGCTGGCAAGCGCACCGGGGCCGCTGCGGTCAAGATCGCGGTCGATCTCGCCCACGAGGGCGTCATTGATAAGGCGACGGCGGTGCAACGGGTTGACCCGCACGCGCTCGATCAGTTGCTCCACCCGATGATTGATCCCGAGGCCCGCAAGACGGCGACGGTGCTGACCACTGGTCTGCCTGCCTCACCCGGCGCGGCGAGTGGCAAGGCGGTCTTTGATCCCGATGAGGCCGAATTGCTGGCAAATACAGGCGAGAAGGTGGTGCTGATCCGGGTCGAGACGGCCCCCGAAGATTTCCACGGCATGGTGGCCGCGCAGGCGATTCTGACCGCCCGCGGTGGCATGACGTCGCACGCTGCGGTGGTCGCCCGTGGGATGGGCAAGCCGTGTGTGGCTGGTGCCGGTGAACTGCGCGTCAGTTACGCCGATCAGTCGGTCTCGGTCGGGAGCGTGACGATCCGCAAGGGCGATTGGGTCACCCTCGATGGTGGCACCGGCGAGATCTTTGCCGGGGCGATGCCAACCGTCGAACCTGAATTGTCCGAAGACTTTGCCGAGTTGATGAGTTGGGCTGATGAGATCCGGACGATGGGCGTACGCGCCAATGCCGATGTGCCTAACGATGCCGAGGTTGCCCGCCAGTTTGGGGCCGAGGGTATCGGGCTCTGCCGCACCGAGCACATGTTTTTTGAGGGCGACCGCATTGATGCCGTGCGCGAGATGATCCTGGCTGATACGGTTGAAGAGCGCCGCGCCGCCTTGGCCAAGATCGAACCCTTGCAGCAGAGTGACTTTGAAGGGCTCTTCCGGGCGATGGACGGGTTGCCCGTCACTATTCGTACGCTTGACCCGCCGCTGCACGAGTTCTTGCCTCACGACGATCACGAGATCGAGGCCCTCGCTGCCAAATTTGGGGCCGATCCCAGGCGGGTGAAAATCAAGGTCGAGAGTCTCCGCGAGGCCAATCCGATGCTCGGGTTCCGCGGGTGCCGCCTTGGGATTATCTATCCTGAGATTACTGAGATGCAGGCACGGGCGATCTTCAAGGCCGCCGTCGCGGTGAAACGCGAAGGCGTTGATGTGCATCCCGAGGTGATGATCCCGTTGGTCGGCCATCTCAGCGAGCTCAAGCCGCAAGAAGAACTGGTACGCAAGGTCGCCGCCGAGGTCTTTGCCGAGGCGGGCATCGAGATCCCGTATCTGGTGGGCACGATGATCGAGTTGCCTCGGGCAGCTCTGACCGCCGATGAGATCGCCGGTGTCGCCGAGTTCTTTAGCTTCGGAACCAACGACCTCACGCAGACGGCCCTCGGGCTCTCACGTGACGACGCTGGACGCTTCTTGCCCCTCTACGTCGAGCGTAAGATTATGGCCGACGATCCCTTCCAGACGATTGATCAGCGTGGCGTTGGTCAACTTGTCCAGATGGGAACCGAGCGCGGACGGAGCACCCGGCCCAATCTGAAGGTCGGTATCTGTGGTGAACATGGAGGCGATCCGGCTTCGGTCGTCTTCTTCCACCAGGTTGGCCTCAACTATGTCAGTTGCTCACCCTACCGGGTGCCGATTGCCCGCCTCGCAGCGGCGCAAGCCGCGATTGGCGATGCCAAGCGCGATAAATAAGTGGCTCTCTGCTGACGCCTGTCTTGATGGGCGTCAGTAGCGACGGTTCATAGCGAGGGGCGCGACAAGCACAATGGTTGCGTGGAGCGTCACCTCGCTGACGTGGAAGGAGGTCTCGATGAAGCCTGAGTGGAGTGGAAGTTCGGAAGTTGGGCCTACGGTCTTGATGTATACCCTGGCCGGTGCCCTGACGTTTATGTTGTTCGTCTTTGTCTTTGCCTTCTACTGGTAGAGATGGTGACAAGCACCGAACGGCCCGCTCGTCCTTGCAGGACGAGCGGGCCGTTCGGTTTTGCTAGTTTGCCCTAAGGTTGGATGACGGTGACGGCCTCGATCTTCCCGGTGCGCTCGAAGATGCTGCGACTCGTCGCGAGATCCAGGGTGTCTCCAGGTATCGTCTGTGTGGTGCCGTCGGTGAGGTGCAGCGTGATCTGTGGCGTGTCGCCACGCTGGTAGACCACCGGCACCTGGCAGAAAGTGAAGGCGAGCGCATCCGCCGGGAGGCTCAGGGTGCAACGCTGGCCGGCGACATCAAGGTAGTTGAAGACGCTCGCTGCACGCCCCCACTCGGCGGGATCGAGGAGGCTCGGGCGAAAGGTGAGGCGACCACCCTCAACCACCAGGCCGAGTTCACCCATCCGCGTGAGCAGTTCCTCTTTGACCTGACCGGTCATGCCCGGCTGCTGCGCCCCACGGCCAAGCGGGGTATGCGAATAGGGATCGAACGGAAAAGCCCCGTAGGTGGCCGGATCTTTGCAGAAGCCGAGCCCCGCCCGTACGCTGTGGTACGCTTCGGCAAGCCCGTTGATGGTCGCAGCATCAGCACCCTCGGCGATGGCACGCGCATGCGTCTCTTGCACGGCCAGCAACAACTTGGCAACCATGTGCCAGTAGATGCTGCCGAGACCCTCGTAGGCAAAGAAACTGCCCGAGCGTCCGGTGAATTCGCTGTGACGAAAGACCTCTTCAAAGAGCGCGGCCAGTCTGGGGCCATCGGTGGCAACGGCGGGGGCAAAGCGTGCGTCGCGACTCAGTTCGTCAAAGAGCGCCTGTAGATCGCGGAGGTTGCGGAGATCGCCGCCAAAGTGGTAATCACCGTTGGCATCGCGCACAAGCAGTCGGCGGTCACCGGTGGCTTCGAGCGCGGCAACAAGCCCGAGATCCTGCACATGCGTGGCCGCGACATGGTTCTTCTGCAGAAAACCGGGTAGATCGCGATTCGGGTAGAGCATGTAGCTCTGCTGGTCTGGTCGATAGAGGGCACTGGTGCGCAGCGTTGCGAGCAGTGCCAGACTCGCTTCAGCACTCAGCAGGCCCGACGAAAGGATCGCGACCTGGCCTTCCAGCATTTCGCCGAGCCGACCGATCGACGCACGATCCCCCTCAAGCCGTAAGAGATTGTAGCTATGATAAAGGCCGTCATCGCGCCGATTGACCCGCAGGCTCTGTTCGACAAAGGCAAGCGCAAGCTCGAGACGCTCAACGACAGTGCTGCGTGAGAGCAGGCGGAAGGCGCCACTCAGCCCAGAGGCATAGAGGCCTTCGCGGTAATGTTCGCCCACAGTGCCAAGCGCATCCATCAAGATGCGGCGGCTCGTATCGTCAAAGCCAGCAGGCAGCAACAAACAGGCCGACTCTAACAGGCTAAAGACGCTATCGAAGAGCGAGCGCACCTCGGCGGTCACGGTGAGATCACCAGGGCCACTTGCAAACAGGGTGCGGCAAAAGATCAGGTAGCGCCGCAGGTAGGCGAGGGTGACCACCGAGAGGCCCTTGCCGACGAGGGCGTTGTTGGCATCGTTCCATTCAGGGCGCTGGGTATTCATCCAGATGCCGCCCTCAGGCACGAAATTGACGAGCTTGGCAAGCAGCAGCACCAGCAACTTTTCGGCCAAGCTCACGTGGAAGACATGTCCGTCGGGGCCGGGGAGCAATTTGCCATCGGCACCGCGGGCCGCCACACGTTGCTCGATCAGGCGCTCACGCTCCATGTCAAAAACAATCGTATCGGTTGGATCGGCAAGCAGCGCCGCATACGGCTTGATGCGATACGGCACATCAACATGGCTATAGCAGCGACGGTTGAGCAGCGTACTGAGCCGCCCCGGCTCGAAGCGCTCGGTAGCTTCGAGCAGTTTGAGCAGATAGATAATCTGGTGGTCGCTCCAATAGCCAATGTTCGCCCAGGGATTCTCAGGCTCGGGCACTTCCCATTCAACTCCCGACCGGGCGAGCCGATACGGATTGTAGCCATCAGCAGTCGTGGCATTGAGGAAGAGCGCAACCATGCTTTCGAGGAAGGACGGAAAGGCATAGCCGAGTGGTTCCCAGTTCTGGAAGAGGTCGCGCCAGTTGCCCTCATACGTGAGGCGGCGGCGTCCATCGTGGGTACGGATATTGATCTTGAAACGATTCCACGGGCGACTGGGATCGCCGTGACGACGGCTGAAGGTGAGGGGCAGATATTCGGTGCAAAGGCGTTCGAGATCGGGAAGACCACTGGCCGTCGCCTTCCTCCGCAGGTCACGGAGCTCAAGCTGACGGGGGAGATGCATAAAAAAGGCGCGGTGCTGGTCAAGCAGGTGCGGGCTCCGCTCGGCCATAAACGCACGCAGATCATCAGCATCCAGACGATAGCCATCGGCAAAGACCCCGCCGCGCATAATGTTAAAGAGGGTATTGGCGGCATGGTGGGCAATCGTCATGGCATCGGCACTCTGTTGGAGGCCATCGGCGGCAGCGACGAGCGCCTCGACCTCAGCGCGGCTACGGGCAATGTCGGCCTCGAGGTCAGCGACGAGACCCGTGGGATCATCGCGCAGCGCACGGGCAAGATCAGCGACCGCAGCGGCATCTTGGGCAACATCGGCAACGACACGCCACGTATGGGTCGTACCGGGGGCCAATTCAATTGTCGTGGCAAGGAGATACGCGCCGCGTTGGCCGCGCACATCGTGCTCGGGGACGAGGGGCTCATTACGGCGGAAGGCCCTGACCTGCGCCGAAGAGAGCAGCGTCACCGCGTTGGGCAACCCGTGTTGCCAGGTCACCGTCGCCCGGAGCGACTCGCTCGCCTCGGCGAGATCCGTGAGGGTCGAACTGAGCGCAAAGATCGCCAGGCCACTCGGGTCAAGCACGGTGCGCTTGTAGGCGTCGAGCAGATTGCTCAGCTGTGATTGGGTAAGCCTGGTCACCCCGTGAGGGAGGATATTTTGCAGGCCATCAAGCAGTCGTACCGTACATGGTGCCCCGGTCAGTTCGTGGAGGCGACACGTACGCACAAAACCAAAACGCGGGCTAGTCTGCCAGGTCATCGTAAACGCAAGCCCGAGCGCGTGATTGATCGCCTCAAAGACCAGGGTTGTGCTCAACGCATCCTTATAGAGATGCTGCACAACCTTATCATCGTACTGGTCACGGCGCACCAGCGGCTCCCATAGATAGGTATCACCCGCACGGGTAACGGCCAAAACGGTGAGTGGGCCAGTGTGGGCCTGACTATCATAGAGTCGATCAACCGTCTCATACGGAAAGAGCGCCGTATCAGGACTGACGCGGCCAGCGGTAAGCCCGCCGCTACTCGTCACAAACATCCAATGGTCAGCCGCACCGACCAGACTCATCAGAAAGGGAGGCATCTGATCGATGTTGCTGATCCGGTAACACGCAAGACCTTCGCGCTCAACAAAGTCACCCTGCACCTCAACCATATGCATAGCTCCTCACACCTCGCTGTGCGTGGCAACGGCAAAGCCACTGCCCGTCACTCACGCCGACAAGCCACCTCACTCCGCGGTGGGATGGGCAGCGACAAAGCCGCGGCCACCTCACACCTCGCTGTGCGTGGCAGCGACAAAGCCGCGGCCACCTCACACCTCGCTGTGCGTGGCAGCGGCAAAGCCGCTGCCACGCACAGCGAAAAACCTTACCCCTTGACGGCACCTGCGGTCAAGCCAGAAACAATATAGCGTTGCAGGACAAGGAAGAGCAGCAACATCGGCAAAGTCATAATCAGCACAGCCGCGGCGAGGGTAGGCCAATCGCTACCATAGACGCCCTGGAAGACAATCATGCCACGGGTGATCGGATAATAATCCTTGTTGGTCAAATAGATCGTCGGCAAGATCAGTTCATTCCAAATCCCGATGGCGTGCAGCACCGCGATCGTCGCAATCGCCGGCTGGATCAACGGAAAGACAATTGAGGTCACAAAACGGAAGTAACCGCAACCATCCATTGCCGCCGCCTCGTCCAATTCAATCGGCAGGGTCTTGATATAGTTGACCAGGATCACGATGCCAATCGGGTTGACCAGGAAGAGCATCACATAGCCGAACGGGTTGTTGTAGAGACCCAGGCTGAGCATCAGTTGGAACTGAGGAATCAGGGCGACGGGCAAAAAGAGCGCAATGACATAGAGCGTAAGGAGCCAACTCGCGCCCTTGACATAGCCACGGGAAATCGGGAAGGCGACAAAGACCGCCATCACCACATAGGCCACCGTCGCCGAGACCGTATAGAGCAGCGTATTGGTCATATAGCGCAGGAAGTTGGCCCGCTGCCAGGCATCAATAAAATTCTGAAAGTGCAAGCCAGAGGGCAGCGCCGTCGCACTCTTCATAAACTCGGGCATCGTCTTGAGTGACGTAATGACCAGCATCATCAACGGCCCGAGGTAGACGAGGGCAAAGAGGCCGAGAATAACATACGAGACAAAGCGGATCCAGTTGAAGCGTTTGACCGGAAATGATCGTTGCTCGGGAAGCGCCTTTGTTTCAGGGTTAGTTATGGTACTCATCCGAGAACCCTCTTTTCACGCTGCTGGAGGAAATACTGCACCGGCAAACCAATTGCCAACACGATAAAGAAGAGCACAATCGAGGCTGAAGCCGCGTAGCCCTGGCGAAAGGCACTCGTCACACTCCCTGAGGTCTGACCAAAGCCCTGGGCAAAGATCAGATAGCCGAGCACCTGGGTACCATTGCGATAGCCGATGAGCACCAGGAACAACTGCCAGGCCTGGAGCGAGCCGATGATATTGAGCAGCAGATTCGTATTGACACTGGGGGTCAAAAGCGGCCAGGTCACATGGCGGAAGGCTTGCCAGCCACTCGCCCCATCAATACGAGCACTCTCATAGAGATCGTTGGGGATCGTCTGCAGACCGGCGATGAAGATCATCATCGTCACGCCAAGATTGGCCCAGATCTGGACAAAGATCACCCAGGCGATTGCCACCGAGGGCTGCCCACCGAGGAACTCGGAGCGAATGCCGAAGGGGGCAAGCATTGTCGCGAGCGGGCCACCGAGCGGATAGAGAAAGAGCGACCAGATAAGACCCTGGATCACCGCGCCGAGGATCACCGGCATAAAGAAGATCGTCCGAAAGATATTGACGCCAATCAGGCGCTGGTTGACCAACAACGCCAGGAAGAGCCCGAGACTAAACTGGATGGTGGTCACAAAAAACGAAAAGACGAGCGTGCGCCAGAGAGCCCCATAGTTATCGATGGAAGCCTGGCCCATAAAGAGGAACTCACGATAATTCTCGAAACCGATCCAGTTGAGCTGTGACCCCTGGATGCCACTGGCATCGGTGAACGAATAGACCGCCGTTGCCAGCGAAGGGCCGAGCATAATCAGGACGTAAAAGAAGAAGCCGGGCAGTAACAGCAAATAGGGCGCCCACCTCGCCCGACCACGTCCAAAGTGATAGTTATGCAAGCTACACCTCCACGCTGAGTAGTGTGTGAAAGAAGTGTTCCGGATAGTGCCGACTGAAGTCGGCTTCCGGCTCAGCCGACTTCAGTCGGCACTCCGCATATGCCCAATGTAATGCTTCAGCTTAATGAACCGGCGGGGAGCGCGGGCGGGCCGCCCGCGCTCCCGGGTTGCCGCAAGGCTCCTTGCCCTGACGAACGGCAACCCACCGTGAAGCATCATTGAACGCCTAGTTGCACTACTTTTCAAAGAAGCTCACGCGAAGGCGCGAAGGGTGAACGTACCTACGCGAAAACCCTTGCGCCTTTGCGCCTTTGCGTCAAAACAACCGCCTTCTTTGCCAGGTATTGCACCTAATTGCTATCGAGGCCCGACTGCAGATCGGACTGCACGCGATCGGCAAGCGCCTGAGGATCATCAAAGGTACCAAAAGGCTTGAAGTAGGAAGCAAACGGATTGGCATACTCGCCAGCGCCCTTGGGGGCAACCCAGTACTGCTCAAACCCTACGCGGAAGTTCGCGAGATAGGGGGCCACTTCCGAGCCGATGAAGGTATCGAGCGTGGCGCCGGGCTGCGTGGGGATAAAGCCAACCGCATTGATAAAGGCCTGATAGTTGGCTGGCTCTGAGAAGGCTGCCAGATACGCGAGGGCCGCCTCGGTATTGGGGCTCTTGGCGGCAATCGCCCAGCCCTGGTCATACTTGCCAAAAAGGAAGGAGTTATCAGCAACCTCATTGCTGCCCGGGAAGGGAATATAGCCCCACTCAAACTCAGGCTCAGCCGACTCGATCGCCGAAGCGTACCAAGTACCACCGGGGAACATCGCGACCGCACCCGAAGCAAAGCGACCAGGCGCAGCATCGCCCGCGATGCCACTCGCCCCTGACTCCATCATCTGCTGGGCATAGACCTGCATGCGCTCCCACATCACCATCGACTCAGCATCGTTCCAGCTTCGCGCCCCAGTCCAGAGGCCTTCGACGAGCTGGCCCTGATCGGGGAACAACGCACCAATCAAACCATAGGCACCGACGAAGATCGGCCAACCATCTTTGCCACCCGCCGTCATACAGGGAACATTGGCCTGCGTAAAGGTCTCACACGCCAGCACCAACTCGTCCCAGGTGGTGGGTACGGCAACATTGTTGGCGGCAAAGAGATCTTTGTTGTAGTAGATGCCACTGTACGAGACACGGCCCAGGTTTACCTGATAGACCTTGTCGTTGTAGGTGCCCGCATCCCTGATCGAAACCGCGTCATAATTCTGGACGAACGGCTGATCAGTGATATCGAGCAGCAGACCGGCATCGATGAGCGTCTGCCAGTTGGGAGCCGTCACATTGCTCATGTAGGGTTGCGCCTGATTCGAGAAACCAAAGATATCGATCACATCAACATCATTGGCCGTCAGGCGGGTCTGGGTCACTGTGCTCAGTTCGTTCGTGTTAACTACGGTCATGTCAACCTTGACACCAGGGTTGGCTGCCTCAAACGCCTTATTGAACTCCTCCATAAAAGCGACCATTGGGGGATTTTGATGGACAAGCACGCGAAGGGTTGTTGACGAACCGGCGGTACCCTGACCGCCCGGGGTGGACGAAGAAGAGGCACCACACGCCGACAGGAGCAGCGCAAAGACAAGGATCATGCCGAACATCGTTGAACGCCATCTAGACATACGAAACCTCCCAGAGCTTTGAGCGACACGTCGCCATTGACTTGCAACGATGCCGTTGCCGGTGCAGCAGTTGCCCGGTATTGGCCCGTTGCCTGATTACGAAAGCGGTTTCAGAGATACAACCTTGTAACGGTGGCCTCTTTTGCCAAAAGATGTCAGTATAATATGCGAAATTGCAGCCCTTACGCTGTCGGCCCTTATCTTGAAACCGATTTCATTATACAAGGTCAAAAGAGTCATGTCAAGGTGTTAAGACGTCCAAATATATGAAATCGCTTTCAAAATTACGCGCCTCGGGATTGGCGATCTTCCGCTTCTATGGTAGAATAGGGGGTATGTTGTGCTCGGCGGTTCTTGAAACCGCCGTCAAAAAACAGGACATGTTCCTATGTCAAAGCAACCAACCGTCAGTGATATCGCCCGGATCGCCCACGTCTCGCCAAGCACGGTTTCGCGGGTACTCACCGGGAACAGCCGAGTTCACCCGGCCAAGAGTGCGGCTGTGCTGGCCGCCATCGAGCAGTTGAACTTTCGGCCCAACCTGACAGCCCGTGCGCTCGCCCTTGGCAAGTCAATGGTGATCGGTATTCTGACCCAGAGCATGATGAGCCAGTTCTATGGCGAACTCGCCCAGGGAATCGAAGAGGGACTGGCGGGCAGTGGGTACCAAGGGGTCTTTGCGAGTGGTCACTGGGAGTCGCTCGATGAACAGGCTGCGCTCGATATTCTGCTGGCCCGCCAGGTCGACGGCCTGATCGTGCTGGGGGGCTATCATCCTGATACCGATTTGCGTGCGATCAACAAGCAGATCCCGTTGATTGCCGTCGGGCGCCACATTGATGGACTTGAAGATCAGTGCATCCGCGTCGAGAATGCCTCCGGCTCTTTTCAGGCTGTACGCCATTTGATCGATCTCGGTCATCGGCGCATCGCCCACATCAGTGGCATTCCGTCGCACCTTGATGCGCGCGAACGGCACCGCGGGTATACCGAGGCGCTTACCTCAGCCGGGCTTGCCGTGGATGAGCGACTGATCGTTGAGAGCAACTTCACCGAGCAGAGCGGCCTGCTTGCCCTTGAGACGCTCCTGGCGCGGGGGAGTCATTTCACGGCGATCTTTGCCGCCAACGACCAGATGGCCTACGGGATCAGGCTCGGCCTTTATCGGCGCGGGCTACGTGTGCCCGATGATATTTCGCTCGTCGGCTTTGATGATCTGCTCGGCTCGGTCTACACCACCCCGCCCCTCACCACCGTCCGTCAGTCGATGCATGAGCAGGGCCGCCAAGCCGCCCGCGGGCTGCTGAGGCTGCTTGCCAACGAACCACCCGCGCTTCCCTCCATCACGACCGAACTCGTGATTCGGGAAACGACCGCCCGCGTACGCGGGTAAGGCTGAGCTTCCCGGAAGCTTTAAGGGACACGAAGCAGTAACTGGGGACGCTCACGCTCGACATAGGCCAACTCCCATTCGTTGGCAAAGAGGAGCACCGGATCGCCATTGCTATCGCGCATCTGACGGATCGTTGAAAAGAGCCTCGTCTCAGACAACACCTCGGGTGAGCAGGTCGGCCAGCGAGCAGCGGTATAGGCCAAAGGCTCAAGGGTGGTCTCGACATTGTACTCGGCAGCCATGCGAGCCTGTACCACATCGAACTGAAGCTCACCGACAGCAGCGAGAATTGTCTCACGCCGCAGGCCATCAGGGTCATAGAGCAACTGCACAACCCCTTCTTCAACCAGTTGTTCAAGGCCCTTGTGGAATTGCTTGTGTTTGGCGAGGCTGCGATTCTGCAGCACGGCAAAACACTCGGGCGCAAAACGCGGGATGGCGGTGAACGTCAAGGGAGATCCGACACAGAGCGTATCACCAATGGCAAAGACCCCGGGATTCGTCACGCCGATCACATCGCCCGGAAAAGCCTCGATCACGGTCTCACGCTCACGGGCAAACATGCGGCTCGGGCGGGTGAGCCGGATGCTCCGCCCGAGGCGCGGGTTCTGAACCTGCATATCCTTGGTAAACCGACCCGAACAGATCCGGATAAAAGCGGTACGGTCGCGATGCTGCGGATCCATGTTGGCCTGAATCTTGAAGACAAAGCCTGAGAACGGTTCGGTAATCGGATCGATCAACCCCCGGTCACTCATCCGCATCCCAGGCGGCGGGGCGAGTTCAACCAGCGTCTGCAAGAAGGGCTCGACCCCAAAGTTGTTCAGCGCACTGCCAAAGCAGACCGGCGTCACCTCACCGCGGAGGAAGGTTGCCTCATCAAACGCTGCACCGGCACCTTCCAGCAACGCAACATCATCACGCAGGCGCTGGGCAGCCGCATCGCCAATCAGGGTCTCAAGGGCCGGATCAGCGAGATCAGCGACCTGAACCGGCGCACGGTGGGCACCATGGGCGGTACGCGTAAAACGCAGCACCTGACGCCGAGACAGGTTGTAGACGCCCTGAAAATCGCCGCCCGAGCCAATCGGCCAGTTGAGTGGCGTCGCACCGATTTGCAGCACCTGCTCGATCTCATCAAGCAGATCGAGCGGCTCGCGCCCTGGTTGGTCGAGCTTGTTGATAAAGGTCAGAATCGGCACCCCCCGGCGGCGGCAGACTTCAAAGAGCTTGCGCGTCTGTGCCTCAATCCCCTTCGCAGCATCGAGCACCATAACGGCACTATCAACCGCCATCAGCGTACGGTAGGTATCCTCGCTGAAATCCTGGTGGCCGGGGGTATCAAGCAAATTGATCCGACAGCCGGCATAGTCAACCGCCAGCACCGTCGACGTAATCGAAATGCCACGCTCACGCTCCATCGCCATCCAGTCAGACGTCGCATGGCGCTGGTGCTTGCGGGTTCGCACCGAACCGGCGAGATCGATGGCCCCCGCGTAGAGCAGCAACTTCTCGGTTAGCGTTGTCTTGCCTGCATCAGGATGCGAAATAATCGCAAATGTACGACGGCGGGCGGTCTCGGAAACCAACTGCTGATCGGCAAGCGTTTGCTCAGTTGGTGGGGTGATCATCATAGACATCAGGCAGGCATCTCCTAGAACCGTCCGCAGCGTTATGTTCCAGCGAGCTCAAGAGTTGGCCGCGAGTGACTCCAAGGGCACTGGCAATCTTCTCGAGCGAAGCAAGCGAAGGCGAGGCCGCATCTGCCTCAATTTGAGCGATAAAAGAGGGCGAAAAACCGTATTGTACACTATTATTGTACAAATGTGAAATAAGTGTTCACACTTTTCCATGGCGGTTGCAAAGTCCATTATGTACCAGTTTCAACACGCTTGTTCGCAAGGGTCTGATGCAGGAACCGATCAAGATGGTAGGCTATCGCTCGTTGCGCCTCCGCCACATTGGTGATCCCTTGACGCCCCAAGAAGCTGAGGGTGATATTGTTGAGTGTCGCTCACACATGGGGGGCCTGTCCGGTGCGCGTCCGCATGCTATCCTCCGCCAAGCTACCATCACGACGGCTGTGCAAACCGGTCTCGATTCCCCAGTGGATGCGCGTGGCCTCAAGCAACGCCTTCGCATCCAGCACCGCGACGGGAGCACTCGTCACCCCATAGCGCACGACGGTTGTTTCTTTCCCAGTGACCGTATCTTTGCTCCAATACTCCAGTTTGAACACCTGGGCCAAAGAGGGCCAGCCACTATCGTCCGCCAGCATGCTCCTGGTCGTCAGAATCCGCTCCTCAACCCGGCCATGTCCGCTTTCTACGATGCGGGCCGTGGTGAAATCGACCGGCGGGGCCGACCAGCCGGCGCTGACGCAGGCCGGTTCAAACAACCGTTCAATCTCCTGGCGCAACGTGGGCTGGTTGTCCTTGACCATCCAGAGATAATCCCCGCCCGCCTCCACAATCTGGACACTCAAGGCCCGTTGGGTGAACATGGCATCGCCGGTGATCAGGCAGCCTTGCAAGGCCAGTTGGCGCAACACAACCGGGGCCGCGACGATCTCGTTCTCTTTGGTGCAGACAACTTGTTCCAATTCCTCCACATCGACCGCCATGCCGAGGATACGGCTCCACGTCGTGTGATGGGGCATCTGCGCACGGGGAGTTGCAAAGAGCAGCTGCAACTCCTGACAACGCAGCTTGGCCCAATCAGCAATCGCTTCGACACGGCTCTACCCAGCCAATTTCGCCAGCACGGCAACGGTCATGATCAGCGCGAGCGGAGAGCGACGACCACGCGCCTTGCGCCGATCCGTCAAGGTCGACACTGCCGCAGAGAGCGCTCCCACATCGATCACACACGGTTCGTTCGAGTCGACGAGCGTAAAGGGCACGGTGCTATCCTGCATCGAACACACCTTTTGGTTTGAATGGTTGTTTCTTACCTCCATCATACACTGAAAGGTGTGTTCCTGCATCTTATAGACATAATCTCGATGCCAGCAGTATCTTTGCAACAGCCCTGCTGGAAGTGCGCTGTTTGATTGACAAGGGCTGGGTGATGGCATAGCATGAGCATGCTAACGAAACTACCCACGGTCAACGAGCGATGCAAACGGCTCTGCAACTCCCGCAGATAGCAAAGGGCAGGGATGGTTCCCCAGCCCTGCTACGGCAGCGGCAAACAATAGTAAGGGATATGCACCCTTGATTACCCAGACCATGGTTCAACGGCATAACGCCCAGTGGGCGCGCAACCATGCAGCGTCTCGATCTGAATGATGACTGGCATAATGATGGTGCGATCAAGCGTGCCCGTCGTCTTTGGATGCGTGGTGATTGGCATCCGCCCCCTGATGACCCGCGTGAGACCGTTGGATGACGCGGGAGCATGGCTCCCGCACAAGGTTGCGTTGCGTCGTTCACCGCGACTGATTGGCAGCCGTAACATAGCAAGAAAGCCGTTCCTGAAGCTCTGTGCCTGAAAGGGAAGCCCATGCTCGCACGCTTGCTGCTCGCTAGTCTGGTCGTCACGGCCCTGATCACGATCGTCGTTAGCCTGCCTCAACCGGCGCAACCAACCGCGCTGTCGCATTCTGCTACGGGACAAACCTCACCGTTCTGGCAGATCCCCGCTGGCCCTGTGCTCGCCGCCGAACCGCCCGCCGATGATCCCCTGCGCTATGTGACGCTACTTGCGGTGGAAGAACCGATCGATGCGGTGCTCAACCGTGCGCCACGCGAGGACAGCCCCCGCGCCTGGGAGCGGGCCGCGATCCTCGATTTGCCCCTGCCCGACGGTAGTGTGGCTTCTTTTGCCCTGGTGGAAAGTCCGGTCATGGCCCCCGAACTTGCCGCCCGCTATCCGCAGATCCGCACCTACCTCGGGCAGCAGCGCGACGACCCCAGCGTGACTGCCCGCCTCACCCGCAGCCAAAATGGCTATCACGCCTTCATCATCGGGCCAACAACGAGCAGCTACGTGACGCCGTATGGCGGGCCGGATCGCACCTTGCATATCGCCTTCGCCTCCAGCGATCTGCCGCCAATCGAATGGCTGCCTGAGCCTGAAGACGATCACGATCATGATGCGCTGAGCATTGCCCAGAGCGGCAGTAACGGCAGCATGCGCCGCGACTATCGGCTGGCGATTGCCACCACCGGCGAGTATGCCCAGTTTCATGGGGGGACGACGGCGAGTGTCATGGCCGAAGTCGTTGCGTTGGTGAATGCGACCAATGCAATCTTCGAGCGCGACATGGCGGTGCGCTTTACGCTCGCCGCCAATACCGATCAACTCTTCTTTCTTGATCCGGCGACCGATCCCTATCCCAATGATCCAGAAGGGGATGATCGGGTAGTGTTGGCGACGATCAACAATACTGAAATGCTGAATCGACTAGGGCAAGCCAATTTCGACATTGGTCATTTGCTTACCACCGAGAGCGGCGGGATTGGCTTTGGTCTAAATTGTAGCGGCCCACAGCATCAGAAAGCCATCGCTAATAGTGGCTCAAGCCAGCCAACCGTAGCCAATCTGTTAATAACATTTGCTCATGAAATCGGGCATCAGTTTGGTGCAAGCCATACATTCAACAGCTCAAGTGGGCTTTGTGGTCAGAATTATGGCGGATTTGGCCCGAATCGTAGTGCAACTTCCGCTTATGAAGCAGCTAGCGGCTCGACGATTATGGCCTACCCCGGCCTCTGTGCGCCTGAAAACATCCAAAATGGCGCCGATAGCTACTTCCATCTGCTTAGTCTGCTCCAAATGCAGAGCTTTTTGGTGCAGCCATTTGTGACGCCTTGCGGCGTTCAACTCACGCCCACCGGCAACACCCCGCCCGTAGTAGATGCAGGGTCGAGTTACACCATCCCGGCCCGCACGCCGTTTGAACTGGTCGGCACGGCGAGCGATGCAGATGGCGATCCGCTCACGTTTACCTGGGAGCAGTACGACCTGGGGGCAGCCTCGCCGCCGCTGAGCGATGACGGTGCGCGCCCGATCTTCCGTTCGTTCCCGCCAAGTGCAAATCCGAACCGGCTCTTTCCGCGCTACCTCGACATTGTGACTGGTCAGGAAAGCATCGGCGAAACGCTGCCAACGACCAATCGCACGCTCACGTTTCGCTTCACCGCTCGCGATAACCGACCCGGTGCGGGCGCCTTTGCCTTCGATAGCACGGCGCTCACGGTGGTCGCAGCCGCTGGCCCCTTCCAGATCACGAGTATTGCCGGGGGCGAGCGCTTCGCCCAAGGGGCGAGCCTCAGTGTGACCTGGGATGTTGCCAACACCAACCTCGCGCCAATTAGCTGCGCGAATGTACAGATCGATCTCACTGAGGATGCCGGTGCCAGCTACACCACGCTGCTCGCCAGCACGCCCAACGATGGCAGTGCCAATGTCACCCTGCCCAACCGAGCCATGCTCGCCGCCAACCTGCGCGTCAAGTGTACCGACAATATCTTCCTTGATCTTTCGCCCACCTTCAGCACGGCAGGTTCCATTGTCACCAAAACCAGCGATGACAACGGCACCTGCACGCGTGAGGATTGTGCGCTGCGTGAAGCGGTCAGCCTGACCAACGATCTGCCTGGCGCGAACGTCCTTGAACTGAACGCCGGGGTGTACCAACTCAGCCTGAACGGGGCAGGGCCACTGGTGCTCAGCGATACGCTGACGATCGAAGGCGCTGGGCCAGATCAGACGATCATTGATGGCGGGGGGCTGGATCAGATTATCCGCGTTACCCGCGAGACCAGCGTGACCCTGCGCAATCTGACTCTGCGCAATGGCACAACGACGGTTGACGGCGGGGGGCTCAGCAATCAGTTTGGCAACGTGACCCTGATTGATGTCATTGTAGAGAACAATCACGCCGACGGACGCGGCGGCGGGGTACATAACGATGGGCAGATGCGGATCGAGCGCAGCATCATCCGCAATAATCATGCGAAAACAGATGGCGGTGGTATAGGCAGCAGACTCTCGTTCCGCTTCTTCGATTACGATCCGCTCGGTTCGCTAGAGATTGTAGATAGTGTTATTCGTGATAATACTGCCGATAATCGCGGCGGCGGCGTCTACTTCTCCAGTTTCTCAGCTGATCCGGCGGCGCACTTGCGTATCGAGCGTAGTGCGCTAGTGCATAACAGGAGTCTCAGCGGCGGGGGTGGTCTCTCATTCCTCACCAATAACTCCACCAGTCAGAGTGTGATCGAAAATGTTACCTTTAGTGGCAACAGTGCCGACTTTGGTGGCGCTATCGAGACCTTCGCCAGCACGCCCAACGAGGTCCGTTTCGCCTTTAATACCCTGACAAACAACCGTGCCCGCTTTGTTGGCGGCTTCTACTGGGGTGGCAGTGCAGTCACTGCGACGGGCAACATCATCGCCGCGAATGGCGACCGCGACTGCGGTTTTCCTAGTGATGCCGCCACGCGCCCAGGCAGTCTCACCTCTGGCGGCTCCAATCTCGTTGGCGATGGAACCTGCCTATTTGACGCCACCTCAGACCAGAGCGGCACGCGCCAGGCTCCGCTTGATCCCCGCCTCGCCCCGCTCAGCGATTACGGCAGCACCACGCTCACCCACCCGCCCTACGATGATAGTCCTGCGCTCGACGCGGCGGGAGCCACCTGCCCCGACACCGATCAACGGGGTATCGCCCGCCCGGTTGGGCCAGCCTGTGATATCGGTGCGGTCGAGCGCAGCGCCAGTGATCCCCTTGCGCCCACGCCTACGCCTACACCCACCGCGGAGCCGTCAGCCACGCCCACCACCTCACCCACCGCGGAGCCGTCAGCCACGCCCACCACCTCGCCCACCGCTGGCCCGTCAGCCACGCCCACCACCTCGCCCACCGCTGGCCCATCAGTCACGCCCACCACCTCGCCCACCGCTGGCCCGTCAGCCACGCCCACCACCTCGCCCACCGCTGGCCCGTCAGCCTCGCCCACCACCTCACCCACCGCTGGCCCGTCAGCCTCGCCCACCACCTCGCCCACCGCAAGTACGACGCCCACGGCTGGCCCGTCGCCTACGCCTGGTGCTTCGCCTACGCCTGACCCTAGCCTCCAGCGGGTCTACATCCCTCTCGTCCGGCGCTAAATGCGCTGGCGTACGCGATCAATCCAAACCCTAAACCGTTACCATCCGCTTACCCTCGCCATCGGTTGGACTTGTTATCCTGGGAGAAACCGGCGTCTTCGTGCCCAGTGGAAGCAAGACCCAACCGATGGCAGAAACCGATCACCCCCTGAAGCGTTTTGTCGCCCTGGCGGCCCCCGATGTCGCCGCGTGGCTGCTTGAACAACCCGTCCGTGCCGTCACCACCCGCCAGGGCGAATTGACCGCCCAGCCCGACCCGCTCGATAGTGACCTCGTCCTGTTTGTGACGCTCGACACTGGTCACGAGGTAATTCTGCACCTGGAGTTCCAGGGTCCAGGCAGCAAAAAGCCTATGCCTACGCGCATGCTCGACTATCAAACCCGCTTGGCCCTGATCTACCGTGATCTGCCCATCACGAGTGTGGTATGGTATCTAGGTGGAGCCGGGGCACGTGATGCGGGGATCCACGAGCGGGTGAACCACACCGGACAACCGGCACTCGCGTGGCGCTACCAGGTCATTCGGCTATGGCAGGTGGATGCCGAGGTTCTGTTGGCGCTCCAGCGACCTGCCCTCTTGGCCCTGATCGGACAAACCCGCATTCGGGAGCCGGAACCGATCCTTACCCAAGCCGTCCAGCAATTGATGAAGGGCACCGAAGGCGAAACCCAGGCGCGTCTGCTTGCCGAATTACTCTTACTCTGTCCTGATGAGGAGCTTGCTGCTATGGCAGAACAGATCATCACCCGTGACTACGGGATGCCCGAAACACCCATGATGCGGAAGTTACGCGAAGAGGGCCGCGAAGAGGGCCGCGAAGAGGGCCGCGAAGAGGCCGAGCTGAATCTGCTCGTGAAACTGCTGACCCGCCGCTGTGGGCCGTTAAGCGCCGAGACCATCGTACAGGTACAGCGCCTTGACCACCACCAGCGCCTCGCCTTAGCCGAAGCCTTGCTGGACTTTTCCGGCGCTACCGATCTGAACCAATGGTTAGCGCGCGAGCAACCGGCCTCAGAAAACTGAGCGCAAAGCTAATGGTAGCCCCCCGCACCAGCGTCACCTCACGCCCGCTCGGCGTGGTAGCGCTGGTGCGGGGGGCGTTCGGCAATGGGTGGCAGCCTCGCCTGGGCCAAAACCAACATCGCGAGTGGGGCGGCAAGGGCCAGCCACGTTAAACCAGCGCATAAAGGCTGACCTGTGTTGACGCAAAGGCGCGAAGGCGCAAAGGTATTTAAACCTTTGCGCCTTCGCGCCTTTGCGTCAAATAAATACGCTCAGAACTTCACATGGAAGGCCGCTTTGCCGGCATACTTCGCGGCACCACCAAGCTCCTCTTCGATGCGAAGCAACTGGTTGTACTTGGCGATCCGGTCGGTACGGGCCGGTGCTCCGGTCTTGATCTGGCCGGCGTTGGTGGCGACTACCAGGTCGGCAATCGTGACATCCTCGCTCTCGCCTGAGCGGTGCGAGACAACCGCCGTCATCGCGTGACGCTGCGCCAGTTGGATCGCCGCCAGCGTCTCGGTCAAGCTCCCGATCTGGTTCAGCTTGATCAGGATCGAGTTGGCGGCATTCTCATCAATCGCCCGCTGCAAGCGGCTCACGTTGGTCACCAGGAAATCGTCGCCGACGAGTTGCACTTTGTGGCCGATCTTCTGCCGCAAGAGCTTCCAGCCCTCCCAGTCGTCTTCGTGCAGACCGTCTTCGAGCGAAATCAGCGGGTAACGATTGGCGATATCGGCCCAGTAATCAACCATCTCTTCGGTGGTCAGCACCTTGCCGTCACGTTTGAGGTGATACTTGCCATCCTCGTAGATCTCGGTACAGGCCGGATCCATCGCGAGCATGACCTGCTCGCCGGGGCGATAGCCCGCCTTCTCGATGGCCTCCATAATCACCTGCAAGGGCGCCTCGTTATTTGGCAGGCTTGGGGCGAAACCACCCTCATCACCGACTGTCGTGCTCAACCCACGGTCGTGCAGCACCTTCTTGAGGGTCTGATAGATCTCGGAACCCCAGCGCAGCGCGTCGCTGAAGGTCTCGGCACCAACCGGCATGACCATAAATTCCTGGAAATCGGTGCTGTTCGAGGCGTGCTGCCCACCATTCATAATGTTGAGCATCGGCACAGGCAAAATATGCGCGTGGGCACCACCGAGATACCGATAGAGTGGGAGGCCAAAAGCTGCCGCAGCCGCTTTAGCACAGGCCAGCGAAACCCCAAGGATCGCATTGGCGCCAAGCTTGCTCTTGTTCGGCGTCCCGTCAAACGTGATCAACTCCTTGTCAATCCCGATCTGATCAGCCGCATCAAAGCCAACCAGGGCCTCGGCAATGTCTTCATTGACCGCACGAACTGCTTTCAACACACCCTTGCCGCCGTAACGCGACTTATCGCCATCGCGCAGTTCCAAGGCTTCGTGAGCGCCGGTTGAAGCCCCACTCGGCACAATCGCCCGCCCGACATCACCACTCTCCAGGCGAACATCAACCTCAACCGTCGGATTGCCGCGCGAGTCTAGAACTTCACGGGCGATGATCTCTTCGATCAGCGTGGACATACTTCCTCCGCTCTATAATGCGTCTTGTTTTGCGGCACCAGGCCACATACGCCCGCCAGTATAGCATATCGTATTTTTGGCTGCCAATCTTCATGGTAGCTCTTTCTGGAACGCGCAAACGCCAGCATTGCTGGCGTTTGCGCGTTCCAACCATTCATTGTTGCGCCTACGGCGCTTAGTTGGCAACAAAGGGCAGGTAAACCCTAAAGCGCTCTGCCTCGGGGAGACCGAGCACAACCGTGCCCACGTCCTGATTGACCCCATCACCAACCGCAAAGACGGTGATGTCGTCGCCCGCCACCAGCGTAAACGGTGGCAGATCGAGCAGCGTCGTCGCGCCATCTGGGGTCGCAATGATCAGGTCATACGTCCCAGGAGGCAGCGGGAAGGTGGCGGTGCCCTTGTACGGCACATTGCCCAACCCCGGCACGACGGTACCGTCCTGCAAGCGGATCGAGACGTTCGCACCGTCACCAGGCGCAAACGGGGCAGCGTGGTAGATCCGGACACGCGCCGTACCAGCGGCAGGCGGGTCAGTTGGATCGTTCAAGAGCACCAACTCCGGCGCGAAGCCATTGGCCCCGCCAATTGCCATCGCCGTGTAGCGCATCCCCGGCGCAAGCGTCACCGACCCCGAAATCGCCACGGTATCGGCCAGCGCACGCGGCGCACTCGGAATGACCACATTGATCGGATACGTGCCACCCGGCAATTGGAGGAAGCCAGTCGTCTCGCCAAAGCCAAAGTCACTCGCCAGGGTCACCGGCGGAACCGTCGGCACGACCACATTCACCGCCGCACGGCCACCCGCAAACGGGGCCAGATGCGCCAGACGCACTTCTGCCGGGGGCACAATGCCATCGCGTGGCAACACAACAAGCCCTACATCCTGATTGACGCCATCACCAACCGCAAAGACGGTGATATCATCACCTGCGGCCAGCACAAACGCCGGGATATCAAGCAGCGTCGTTGACCCATCCGGCGTGGCAATGATCAGGTCGTACACGCCAGCAGGCAGTTCCAGCGTTGCCGTGCCCTTGTACGGCACATTGGCCAACCCCGGCACGACGGTACCGTCCTGCAAGCGGATCGAGACGTTCGCACCGTCACCAGGCGCAAACGGGGCCGCGTGGTAGATGCGCACCCGCGCCGTACCAGCGGCAGGCGGGTCAGTTGGATCGTTCAAGAGCACCAACTCCGGCGCGAAGCCATTGGCCCCGCCAATTGCCATCGCCGTGTAGCGCATCCCCGGCGCAAGCGTCACCGACCCCGAAATCGCCACGGTATCGGCCAGCGCACGCGGCGCACTCGGAATGACCACATTGATCGGATACGTGCCACCCGGCAATTGGAGGAAGCCAGTCGTCTCGCCAAAGCCAAAGTCACTCGCCAGGGTCACCGGCGGAACCGTCGGCACGACCACATTCACCGCCGCACGGCCACCCGCAAACGGGGCCAGATGCGCCAGACGCACTTCTGCCGGGGGCACAATGCCATCGCGTGGCAACACAACAAGCCCTACATCCTGATTGACGCCATCACCAACCGCAAAGACGGTGATGTCGTCGCCTGCGGTCAGCACAAACGCCGGGATGTCAAGCAGCGTCGTTGCGCCATCCGGCGTGGCAATGATCAGATCATACACACCAGCAGGCAATTCCAGCGTTGCCGTGCCCTTGTACGGCACATTGGCCAACCCGCCGACGACCGCGCCATCCTGCGTGCGGATCGAGACATTCGCACCGTCACCAGGCGCAAACGGGGCCGCGTGGTAGATCCGGACACGCGCCGTGTCAGTGATTGGTGGCGTGATCGGATCGTTCAAGAGCACCAGTTCGGGATCAAAGCCATTGGCCCCACCAATTGCCATCGCCGTGTAACGCATGCCGGGCGAAAGCGTCACCGACCCCGAAATCGCTACGGTATCGGCCAGCGCACGCGGCGCACTCGGAATGACCACATTGATCGGGTAGGTGCCATCAGGCAGGGGCACATAATCAGTCGTATCGCCGAACCCAAAATCATTGACCAGGGTCAACGGCGTATCGCCCGGCACAACCACATTCACCGCCGCACGGCCACCCGCAAACGGGGCCAGGTGCGCCAAGCGAACCTGCGCAGGGACACGCTGCGCACCACCCAGGAAGAAGAACTCGGCAGGGTACGTTGCCGTGCCTGTCCCAATGGCAAAGATTGTCGTGATTGACTGGGGCGGAACATTCAAGGTCGCCGGGCCAATGAGGGGCGGATCAGCCGTAGGATCGCTCGAAGGCACAACCTTGACCGGAATATCGGTAGCGCCGGGGATAGGGAGATAGCCACTGGCAACCCCAAATTCCACCCCTGTGAGACCACCAATTACTTCATCGGTTGTTGCATTGCGAACATCAACTGCGGTCGCGGCCTGAGCAGCGAACGGCGCCGCATGAACCACGCGTACATTCGCATTCGGAGCCGCAGGCACGCTATTATCATCAACCAGAGGGAAGAGACCGAGCGGAATGTTGGTTCCATCACCACCAGCAAAGACCGTATAATCAACCCCGGCCGCAAGAGTCACCGTTGCCGTAATCGCCGGGGCAACCGTGAGATCGGTTCCCGCAAAGACCTCTACCGTGTAATCACCAGGGGGCAACGTCGCGGTCAGCGGGGCATCCTTGTACTTGAAATCACTGGCAAGCGTTGCGCCATTGACCACTACCGTCACTGCCGTATCATCAATGGTTGCGGCAAAGGGGGCGAGATGAAGGATGTTGACCCGCGCATTCGCCTGGGCCCGACTCGGGGTGGAAGCAGCAAATAGACCGACCACCAGCGCGGTAATCATCACAACTGCTACCGACAAGACACTCCGTCGCATGCATTGCTCCTTTTGAATGCAGCGCATAGCAGGATATGACCACAGATCGGTCATACAAATACCACACGCTCAGACTTCACCAGATTGCGTTATATAGGCTGCACTCTTCTCTACGTACCCTAACAAGATCTGGATGTATGGTACAGGTGAAAGAGTATAATGTTGGTGATCGCGTCGAACGATAGCGAAGGAGTAGAGTTTGTGAAGCGTTTTTCTTGCTGGATGTTGCTCGTCTTTGTGCTGACCGCGTGTGGCAGTTACGCCCCGCCAGAAACCTCGGGGGGCACCACCGAGCTACGCCAAACGAGCGTGGCCCTCAATCGGCCCCCCACCATCCCCCCCTTGCCACCCGGGCCAACACCAACACCACGCCCAGCCTTGACCGAGATCTTTGATCTTCGTGATGACGACCCCCGTGCGCTTGGCGATCCCAATGCGCCCGTGTTGATCGTAGAGTTTACCGACTTTGAATGCACCTTCTGTCAACGCTTTTTCCAAGAGACGCGCCCACAGATTTTGAGCGAACTGGTCGAAACGGGCAAAGTTCGCCTGGTTGTCCGCGATCTGCCGCTGACCACGATCCACCCATCAGCGCTCGTCGCTGCGGTCGCGGCAAATTGCGCCGCTGATCAGGGCCAGTTTTTCCCCATGTACGAGCGTCTGTTTAGCAGTCATCAGCAAGAATGGGGCGGGGTTCCCCAACGTGATCGGGTTGTGTTCGGCGAATTTGCCGATCAACTGGGGCTCGACGGCGCCACCTTCCGGGCTTGTCTCGATGACCCCGAAAGCGAAAAAGCGGTCTTGAATGAAATGCAGGCCGCGCTGGCGCTTGGCATTAACTCAACACCAAATTTTGTTATCAATGGGCAACTGGTGCGCGGTGCCCAACCGTACCGCGTCTTTGAGGAACTGGTCAACCAGCAATAAGGTCTGCTTGCGCCCAAACCGGCGTGTAAGGACGTTCAGATGGAACAACAACCCGCACCGCGACAGAAGATCCTCCTCGTTGACGACACACCAGCGAATCTTGTCATTCTTGGTGATGCGCTTCAGGATGAGTATGATCTCTTCGTTGCCACTACCGGGGTTCAGGCCCTCCAGATGGTTGATGCCAATCCGCCCGATCTGATCTTGCTGGATATTATGATGCCCGTGATGGACGGTTACGAAGTCTGTCGCCAACTGAAAGAGAATCCGGCGACCAGTGGCATTCCAATCATCTTTATCACTGCGATGGATGCAGAAGAAGATGAAGCGCGTGGGCTCGAAGCAGGGGCGGTTGACTATATTACCAAGCCCTTTCACCTCCCCATTGTCAAAGCCCGTGTGCGCACCCACAGCGAATTAAAGCGCAAAACCGATATCTTGCAGAACCTCTCTAGCCGTGATGGCCTGACGGGAATCTTCAACCGCCGTCGGTTTGACGAAGTGCTCGATCTCGAATGGCGTCGTGCCGCACGAAAAAGACAGCCTTTGTCATTGATCCTGCTCGATATTGATGAATTCAAGGGCTACAATGATAACTACGGCCACCTCGCCGGCGATCAGTGCTTGCAACAGGTGGCAACGATCCTGGGTTCTTCACTACGCCGGGCTGGTGATTTCCTTGCTCGCTATGGCGGCGAAGAGTTTGTCATTATCTTGCCCGATACTGCGTGTGAACAGGCTAAGCATATCGCCGAGCGCATGCGTCAGGCCGTTGCCGAACAACGCATGGACCATGCCTTTTCGCGTGTCGCACCCTATCTTACGATCAGTGTAGGCGTTGTCTCCACCGAGCCAGGCCAGACCATCAACCATCAGGCCATGCTCCAACTGGCCGATCAAGCGATGTATCAGGCAAAAAACTCCGGACGGAATTGTGCTGTCTCTCGGGTGCTGCCCCACAACAGCACGTGAGGGCATAAAGTATCAGACCATGAACGAGATCAGGTGTACACCATTCAGAACAACGTTGATCTTCCTGTGCTTCTTGCTTGTGACGACCTCAGGCTGGGGATGCCAGTTCAGCCCTACACGCTCCGCCGAGCCAATCAAGGTTGGCATCCTCCATTCCCTGACTGGTACGATGGCCATCAGTGAACAGAGCGTGAGCCAGGCTACGCTGCTTGCCATTGAAGAACTCAATGCCCAGGGGGGCGTGCTTGGCCGCAGGATCGAGCCAGTTATCCGCGACGGTGCATCTCAGAGCGACATCTTTGCGCGTGAGGCCGAAGCATTGATTGTCAACGAGCAAGTGGCCGTGATCTTCGGCTGCTGGACGTCGGCGTCGCGCAAAACGGTCAAGCCAATCGTTGAGCAGTATCAGCACCTGCTCTTCTATCCAGTCCAGTCCGAGGGGATCGAGGCTTCACCAAACATTATCTATACCGGGGCCGCCCCCAATCAGCAGATCTTTCCCGCCGTCAAATGGGCCATGGACAACCTCGGTCAACGCTTCTTCTTGATCGGCTCGGACTATATTTTCCCCCACGCAGCCAATGCGATGATGAAAGACCAGATTCGCTCGCTGCGTGGCGAGATCGTCGGTGAACAGTATGTGCTGCTGGGCAGTACCGAAGTCGCCGGCGCCGTCGAGGCGCTTGTGCGGAGTCGCCCGCAGGTCATTCTGAACACCCTCAACGGCGACAGCAATGTCGCCTTTTTCCAGGCCCTCCGCGCCAAGGGCATTACACCACAAGATATTCCTACGATTTCGTTCAGCATTGCGGAAACTGAACTCGCGACGATGGGCACCGCTGCGTTCGCTGGTGACTATGCCGCATGGGGCTATTTTCAGAGCCTCGCTGGACCAATCAATGCGGCGTTTGTCCAGGCCTATCAGTCCCGCTATGGTGCCGATGCAGTGATCAGCGACCCGATGGAGGCAGCCTATCTTGGGGTCAAGCTCTGGGCCGCTGCGGTTGAGCAGGCAGGCAGCCTGGAATTCAACCAGGTGCGCAATGCCCTGGACGGTCTCTCGCTTGAGGCCCCCCAGGGTGCGATCAGCGTTGACCCAATAAGCCAGCACCTCTGGCGTACGGTGCGGATCGGGCAGATCCAGCCTGATGGTCAGTTTGAGATCGTCTGGAGTTCGACCAAGCCTGTGCGTCCGTTGCCCTATCCAGCCTATCGCTCGGTCGAACGCTGGGAAGCTTTCCTCACCGATCTTCATACCCGCTGGAAAGGCCATTGGCAGAATCCGGCAACCTTCCCAACCATTATCGAGGCCGAACCATGATCAAACTCAAATCCATTGCCACCGAACTCGGTCTGATCTTTCTGATAATTGCCCTTGTGCCAGTCCTGATTGGTTCGGTCGTCATCAATCAAGCCTTCAGCAACGCGATGCAACAAAAAGAGCGTGACGCCCTTGCTGAACGTGCTGATGCAGACCATATGCGCATCGAAAGCTATGTGCTGAGGATGATCCAGGATACCACGACCCTTGCGCGCTTGCCCGACCTTCCTCCGTTGTTCGCTGCCCCCCCAGGTATCATCTACCCATCTTATGAACTCATCGCCTACCTGAAAACCTTCATTGCCGAGAAGGGCTACTACGACCTGCTGCTCATTGATCAGGGCGGGACGATCCGCTATTCGCTCAAGGCCGAGGCCGATCTGGGCCAGAATATCTACGATGAAATGCTCGGGCCGACCGAATTGGCCCGTACGATTGATGCCGCCAATACCCTCTTGCAGACCGAAGTCTCTGATTTTAGTTTCTATGCGCCCAGCAATGCCCCCGCCGCGTTCCTCGCTGCCCCGATCTTCCAGGATGGCGTCATTGTCGGCAATGTCGTCTTGCAAATCGAGCCGAAGGAACTCTATGCGATCGTCAATCGCTTCGCCGGGCTCGGGACAACGGGCGAGATCCTGATGGGGGCCTATGACCAAGCGCGTATGATCATCACGGTACCGCCCCGCCATAACCCGGACTTGCCCAATCAGGCGATCGATGAAGCAGCGTTTCTGCCCCTTCGTGAAGCCTTGCGGGGTGCGCAGGGCAGCGGTATCTATCCAGACTATCGCAACGAGGAGACGCTTGCCGTTTGGCGGTATCTTCCCTCGCTCAACTGGGGCATGGTCGTCAAAATTGATACCGCCGAACTCTATGCCCCGATTCGGCGCAACGAGATGATCGGGCACTGGATTCTGGGCGGGTCACTTATTCTGGTCATTGGGGCAATGCTGCTCGCCAATCGACGTATTTCGCAACCAATCATTCATTTTTCCAGAGCAGTCCGTGCCCTGCGCCATGAGCCAATGCCATCACAGGTGGAGATCAAGGCCCGCCATGAGATCAAGGCGTTAGTTGACGATTTCAACCTCTTGATTGTTGATGTCCGCTCAGAACTCGAACATCTCGTGGAAGATCGAACGCGTACCATCCAGGAGAGCATAGAACGCCTCGATCAACTGGCCCGCCAGAGTCGCACGGTCACCTGGGAAGTTGACCCAACCGGATGCTTCCGCTTTTTCAGCCCGGTCGCCGAAGAGGTCTTTGGCTATCATCCAGATGAGATTATCGGCAAGAAGTATTTCTACGACCTGCACCCAGCCGAGGAACGTGAGCGCTTCAAAACCGAGGTGTTCGCGGCCTTTGACCGCCGCGAGGCCTTTGTCGATCTCGTCAATGCCGTTGTTGCTAAAGATGGACACCATATCTGGGTTGCCACCAATGCCTTACCGATGCTCGACCCGGATGGTGAACTGCTTGGCTATCGTGGGACTGACACCGATATTTCGGCACGCAAAGCGCAAGAACAACATCTCCTTGAAACAAGTCGCTTTCACGCGGCAGCGGCAAAACTCGCAACCGCCAATGCCAATCTGCGCATTGATACGATTGACGAAGGCATCAACGCCTGCCTCGCGATCCTCGGCGAATTTATGTCGGCCCAACGAGCGTATATTTTCAGTAACGATTTTACGAATAAAACCTGGTCAAATATCTATGAATGGTGTGCCGAAGGCGTTACTCCTCAGATCGCCGATCTGCAGAGTACCCCGTTTGACGTCTTTCCGGGGCTGATCGAACGGTTCCAACGTGGTGAGATGCTCGCCCTGGGAAGCCTTGATCAAATTCCACCCGAGATGCTGAGCGCCTATGAACTCCTTGCGATGCAGCAGATCAAGGCGCTGCTTATGCAGCCAATGATGGTTGATGGTGCCTTGATCGGGTTTCTTGGGTTTGATGATACGCGCCGCGAGCGTGTCTTTACCAACACCGAGTATGCCCTGCTGGGGCTCGCCGCTGATAATTTTGCCGCCACGCTGGCCCGTCACGAACAGTTTATGCGCGAGAAGGTGGCAAACGAACAACTCAAAGATGCCATCGCCCGGGCCAATGAACTGGCCGTACGTGCCGAGGCCGCCAGTGTCGCCAAGTCTGAGTTTCTCGCCAATATGAGCCACGAGATTCGTACCCCCCTCAATGCGATCATTGGCTTCCTGGAACTGGCGCTCAAAACCGAACTTACCCCCAAACAGTCTGATTACCTCGTGAAGAGTCGTTTTGCGTCGCAGACACTGCTCAGAACAATTAACGATATTCTCGATTTTTCGAAGATCGAGGCAGGCAAGCTAGAGCTTGAACAAGCCCCGTTTGTGCTGGCCGAAACGCTCAACAATGTCTCGAATATGCTCGCCGAACGAGCCGCCCTCAAGGGCATCGAATTGTGCCTTCACCTTGACCGTACAATGCCCAGGATGTTTGTCGGCGATGCCTTCCGCCTCGAACAGGTGCTGATCAATCTGGTCGGCAATGCGATCAAGTTTACCGAGACCGGTGAAGTCAATGTGCGTGCACACATGGTCGAACATCATGACGACCATGTTTTGCTGCGGTTCACGGTTCAGGATACCGGTATCGGGATGTCTGCCGATCAGCTTACCCGGCTCTTTGTGCCCTTTATGCAGGCCGATGGCTCAATGACCCGCCGCTTTGGTGGTACCGGGCTCGGCCTCGCGATCTCGCGCTCGCTGGTGACGATGATGGGTGGAACCATTGAGGTCACGAGCACGTCAGGCCAGGGCAGCACGTTTACTTTTACCATGGCCTGCACGCTCGCCGATGCACAGATGCAGCCTCATCCCGGTTTTGAATTGCCCGCCACGTTGCACGGACGCAAAGCGCTGGTCGTTGACGACAATGCGCATGCCCGTGAACTCTTGCAAGAGATGCTCGCAATGTTTCGCTTCCGGGTAACAACGGCTGCCTCAGGCGACGAGGCCCTCGCCCAACTCGAAGCAACGCCCGCCGATGATCCCTTTGCGCTGGTGCTGATGGACTGGCGTATGCCAGGGCTCGATGGCATTGAAGCAACAACCCAGATCCAGCGCAAACTTGCTGATCGTGCGCTACCCCTCATCATTATGGTCACTGCCTATGGCCGCGAAACAATTATGCGCCGCTCGGCAGAAGTTGGCATCGGTGCCTTCCTCACCAAACCGATCAACGAGGCCTCGCTCTACCATGCCATCCTCGAGCTCTTTGATCAGCCTGACAACCTGAACCTTCACCACGACCAAACAGCCGGGGCTACCACGATCGAAACCTATCGTAACTACCTGATGGGCCGCCGCATCCTCCTGGCCGAAGACAGTCCCTTCAATCAACAAGTCGCGGTTGAATTACTCGCCGAAGTGGGCATCGAGGTTGCCGTGGCCCGGCATGGCCGCCAGGCAGTCGAGATGTTGCTCGGCGACGATCCAGGGCGCTACGATGCCGTCTTGATGGATGTGCAGATGCCCGTTATGGATGGCTTCGAGGCAACCCGTACGATTCGCGAAGACGCGGCGTTGCGCGATCTTCCGATTATCGCCCTGACCGCCCACGCTATCAGTGGCGACCGCGACCGCTGTCTGGCCGCTGGCATGAACGATTACATCAGCAAGCCGATTGCAAGCCAGCAACTCTTTCAAACCTTGCTCCGCTGGGTATGCCCTGATGAAGAACCGGATCCACCACCAGCGATCATAACAGGAAAAGCGATGTTGCCCCAATCAGCACGCACGGAAGCCGACCCGCCCGAGGCAAACCAAGCCCTCCCAGAGACACTTGAAGGCCTCGCCATCAAACGTTCAATTCAGCGCCTAGGGGGCAAAACCAAACTCTATCGGCAACTCATCCAGAGCTTTCTGGTTGAGCATGGCAATGATGTCGAACGCATCAAGGAGGCCCTCACCGCCAATAAACCCGACGAGGCGCGGCGCATTGCACACACCCTGAAAGGCGTTGCCGGCACCATCGGGGCAACCGAATTGTCCACCGAGGCTGATCGAGTTGAACAGGCCCTCAAAACCACCCCCAACGAACCACTGGATCTGAAGGCTCTGCAACAGACCTGCACGCGCCTCAAAAACCTCTTGCCAACCCTCTTCCCCCAAGAACAAGAGGAGGTGGAGACACGTGAACAACCTGTGCCGCTCCTCGATGATCAGACCCGTGCCCTTGCCCAACAACAATTCGAACAATTAGCGGCTCTACTCAGCAGCGGCAACTTCGCCGCCCGCAAATACCTTGCTGCGCTCGGCGAGAGTATCCC
The DNA here is from genome assembly GCF_002532075.1 of Candidatus Chloroploca asiatica. GTDB lineage: Bacteria > Chloroflexota > Chloroflexia > Chloroflexales > Chloroflexaceae > Chloroploca > Chloroploca asiatica. The sequence continues at coordinate 65,858 of NZ_LYXE01000080.1, forward strand.
TGGCCTCAGCAACCTCCCCGAATTTCAAACCCTCGCGCACCACGTCAACAACTTTGCCCTCGACGAAGCCCGCGCCGCTCTCCCCCACCTTACCGCTCGCCTCGGCCTCAGCCAAAAGGAACCTGAGCGCTAAGATGGTTGGGGCGAAAGATGCCAGCTTGGCTGGCATCTTTCGCCCCAACCACCATGCGCGGCGCGCATGGTACAATAACGCTAACCCCTGAAGCCTCGGTGCAACCATGGGCCTCGGTGCCCAACGTGTACCTCACATCATGGAGGAGCGCTTGTGTATGTTCCGGCCTCGCCGTATCTGCTTGCCCTGGAAAACCGCATTCGGCTTCAAAAGATCCCTTTTAGCGATCGAGGCTCACGGTTACTGATCTATCAAGAACGCCGCGTTGCCGATACGCTCTATCTGAAACTGGCCGAACGCCTGACCGCCCTGACCCCCGGCCTCTCTTCGTATCGCGCGCGACCGCCTTTTATCTCCAATCTGCGCTTGGTTGATGCCGAGGGACGCACGGTGCGCTTCGAGGTGACAACCTATCCCCACGCGCTTGTCTTTCAGACCCCGATCGGTGAGTTCCGGCTTGTGTTTCAAGATCATCAGACGGTGAGCTTTGGGCTCCCCAATGGAATCGCTAGTGGGATTCGCTTTACTGTCTCACCCGATCTCGCTCGGCCAGATGCCTACGGCGGTGAGTTCAAAACGGTACGCAACTGCGCCTATTCAACCAATGGCGAATTGGTGCTCAATCAGGTGGAACATAATGGGAGTGGCTACGATGTTATTTTAACGGCTCGGGGCGACGCCGATACGGCCATTACGCTGCATATTCAACCCGGGATGGAACTCGACCGTACCGTTGTCCCGTTTCGTACGGCGCTCGCCGCCGCTGAGTCCCGCTGGCACCGCTGGTTTGATGCCGTGCCCTCGGTTGATGAACCTTATCGTTCACAGTACTACTATGCATGGTGGGTGCTCGGGAACAATATCCTCGCGCCGTATGGCTATTTTCGCCGTGAGAGTGTCGCCCCCAGCAAGGCTCACTATGTCGGTGCATGGCAGTGGGATAACTATTTTCACGCCCTGGCCTTTCGCTATACCGATCCCCGCCTCGCGAGCGATCAGATTCAGTTTATGCTCGACCATCAGTTGCCCGATGGTATGATCCCCGATGCAGTCTACGATGAGGGGACGATCACGCAACTCGAGGTGCCCGTCGCCGCAGCGGTGACCAAACCCCCTATTGCCGCCTGGGTCGCCATGCTGGTCTATGCCCAGACCGGCGATATGGCGATGCTCCGCGAGATCTATGATCCGCTGGTGCGCTGGAATTCATGGTGGTTTGGCCTCAATGACGATGATGCCGATGGCATTGTGCAGTATTCCCATCCCTTCTCTTCTGGCCTCGATGATAGTCCGCTCTGGGATTATGGTATGCCCGTTGAAGCTGTCGATCTGAATACATATCTTTGTTTACAGATGGAAGCTTTAGGAAAAATGGCTCGCCTGCTCGGGCGCAACCGTGAGGCCGAGCTGTGGAAACATCGTTCCGCCGCCCTGGCCCATCGGATGATCGAGCATTTTTATGATGCCCAACGCGGGCTCTTCTGGTCACACCATCACCATCAGCCTATCCAGGTGATGACCCCTTTTAGCCTCTATCCCCTCTGGACAGGGCAGATGAGTCCGGCGATCAATGAGCGGTTGGTCGCTCATCTCCGCGATGTGGGAACTTTCTGGACACCGCATCCATTGCCGACGGTGGCAATCAGCGATCCTCACTTCAACCCCAACCAGATGTGGCGTGGCCCCGTCTGGATCAATATCAACTACATCTTTGTCGAGGCCCTGCAACGTACCGGCTACCGCGATCTGGCCCAGACGCTCGCTGAACGCACGCTGCGGCTGGTGATGGGGCAAAGCGATATTTATGAGTATTACCATCCACTGACTGGTGAACCGCCGCCCAAAGCGGCTCCGATGTTTGGCTGGTCCGCATCATGTTATATTGATCTGGCGATCCGTATGAGTCGAGGGGAAATCTAGTGGAGACGGTGGCTATCTTGCACTACGCTGGTCCGCCTTATGTTGGTGGGGTCGAAATAACCATGGCCGCCCATGCACGGGTGCTAGCCGCCAACGGATATGCCGTGCGCATGCTTACAGGCAAAGGTGATGCGACTGGTTCCAGCCTTACCCAGGTGACCATCCCTGAGCTTGCCTCACGTGGGGCGTTGCTTGAAACAATTGCCCGTGAGTTGGCGCAAGGCCAGGTCAGCGCGACCTTTGAGGCCCTGGTTGATCAGTTGAGTACCCGCCTCGCCGAAGCCCTCCTCGGTGTCAAGGCCCTGATTGTCCATAATGTGCTCAGTCTGCACAAAAATCTCGCTTTTACCGCTGCGCTGCACCGTCTGCACCACAGCGGTCTCCTGCCCCCCATGCTCGCCTGGTGTCACGATTTTGCCTGGCTCGATCCCCTCTATATGTCCGACCTTCACCCTGGCTATCCATGGGATCTCTTGCGTCAGCCATGGCCGGGGGTGCGTTATGTTGTGGTCTCGGAAGATCGACGGGGGATGCTGGCAGGTCTGCTTGGCCTTGATCCCGCCGAAGTGACGGTCGTCACCCCCGGGGTCGACCTGGCAGCGATGCTTCATCTCGGGCCAACGACGATGGATCTGGTCGACCGCCTCGGCCTCCTCAACGCCAATCCGCTTTTGCTCTTGCCTGCACGGATCACCAGGCGCAAAAATATTGAACTGGCGATCACGCTTACCGGAAGTTTGCAAGCCTATGGGTATGCGCCACACCTGGTCATCACCGGGCCACCAGGGCCACATAACCCGGCTAATGCCGCCTACCTCGCTGAATTATTCGCCGTCCGCGAAGCCTCTGGGGCCAACGTTGCCTTTCTCTATGAAGCCTATACCGATGCGGCAGGGCAGCCGCTGCCCGTTTCCGACGCGATGGTCGCGGATCTCTTTCGTCTGGCCGACGGGCTCCTCTTTCCGAGTCGCTACGAGGGTTTCGGCATCCCCATACTCGAAGCTGGTCTGGTCAATCTGCCCATCTTCTGTAGCGATATTCCGCCCCTGCGGGCGACCGCTGGCAATGCCGCCACCTATTTCCAGCTTGATGAACCACCAGACCAGATCGCCAGGCGTATGGCGTCCGTGTTTGCCGCCGATCCACGCACCGCCCTCAAACAGCGTGTGCGGACACACTATACCTGGGAGGCAATCTTTCACCGTGAGATTGCGCCCTTGCTTGCTGATGGGTAAGCCCGTCACTAGGCAACTGTGGTCACAACCCTAACTAGTTTGTAACGTACGTTTTCTGGGATTGTGTCACCCTGAGCGCAGCCAAGGGTCTCAGGCATTCAGACGGCAGAGATGCTTCGCTGCGCTCAGCCTGACAAGGGTGCAAGCATATCAAGCAACGTACGTTACAGACTACTAACTACGGCGAGAGGAAATTATGACTCAGATACACAATGGGAATGGTGATTTTGTGGTGCTCATGCCAGCCCGTGACCCTGATAAGGTTCAGGTGCTGTTGCCAACCGCTGCGGCCCTCGCCCATCATCACAATGGGCGTGTGATTATCCTCGGCATTGCCCAGGTTCCCGAAGGTCAACCGTTGAGCGATGGGATGCTCGAAACCCGTCGCATCCGCGCTGGCTATGATACCCTCCGTGACTTGAATGCCTCGGGGGTTCCGGTCAGTACGATGATTATGGTGGCCCACGATCTGACCGAGGGCATTCGTACTGCCGCCAAAGAACAGGCCGCTGGAATGATTTTGCTCGGCTGGCAGGCCGATCAGTCTTCGTCGGAACGTCTCTTTGGACCACCAATTGATACGCTGTTGCGTGAACCGCCCTGCGATGTGGTGGTGATCCGTCTGCAAGATGGCGAGCGCTGGCGTCGCGTGCTCTTGCCGGTACGCGGTGGCCCCCATACGCCGCTGGCCTGCGAGGTCGCGCTGGCCCTGGCTGAACAGCACGAGGCCGCGATCAGTGTGCTCTATGCCGCAAATCCGCGTATGCCCGATAATGTCGCTGTGCGCGAGAGCCTCCAGGCCCTCCGTACGATGCCGCGGGTCACGCGCTGGCTCGAACGCACGATTCCCGCCGAACAGGCGATCCTTTCTGAGGCCCCTGACCATCAGGCGATTGTGCTCGGGGTTACAGGACGTCAGGGCGATCCCGAAGCCCCGCTTGGCCCCCTTGCCGACCGGATTTTGCGCCACGCTGATAGCACCGTCGTCCTCGTTCGCCACCGGATGGCCCAGGCCGAAGAACGCGCCCAGCAGATCTGGCAGCAGCATCGCGATCTCTCGGCAACCGTCGATCGCTGGTTCGCCGAAAACACTTTTAGCTCCTCTGAGTTTGAAGATCTGCAACGCTTGCTCGCGCTCAAGCAACAGCAGGGGGTGACGATTAGTCTGGCCCTGCCAACGCTCAATGAAGAAGAGACGATCGGGCCAATTATCGAGCAGTTGCAAGCTCAACTCGTCACCAATACCCCCATCCTTGACGAACTGGTCTTGATTGATAGTGGCTCTGATGATCGTACCCGCGAGATCGCCGCTAGCCTCGGCGTTCCTGTCTATGTCCATCAAGAGATTTTGCCCCAGTATGGGTCTTTTGTCGGCAAGGGCGAGGCGCTCTGGAAGAGTCTCTATGTACTCAATGGTGATCTGATTGCCTGGTGCGATACCGATATCAAGAATTTCCATCCCCGGTTTGTCTTCGGCGTGCTTGGCCCTCTGCTCCGCGATCGCCGCCTCGTCTATAGCAAGGGCTTTTATCGCCGCCCGCTCCAGTTTGGCGATCAGTTGACCGCCAGCGGCGGTGGACGCGTGACTGAGTTGACTGCACGCCCACTCCTCAATCTCTTCTACCCCGAGCTCTCGGGCATGCTGCAACCTCTGTCGGGTGAGTATGCCGGACGGCGCACCGCCCTCGAGCAGATTCCCTTCTTTACCGGCTATGGCGTTGAAACCGGGATGCTGATCGATCTCCTCGAACAGTATGGCCTCGGTGCGCTGGCCCAGGTTGACCTGCTCGAACGGGTGCATCGCAATCAAACACTGGTCTCGCTCTCGAAGATGGCCTTTGCAATCACCCAGGTGGTCATTCAACGCATGGAACAGCGCCAGCGTGTCAGCCTGCTTGAGCCAGTCAATCAAACCATGAAGCTGATTACCCAGCGCGACGACGGCGGCTTCCACCTCGAACTCCGCGAAATTCGTGACCACGAGCGCCCAGCTATGGTGGACATCCCAGAGTATCGCCGTCTACGCGGGATCGAAAGTGAAGCTGAACCGCGTCAGGAAGGGTAAAGCAACGATGCGTGAGACCTCCCAGAACCGGATCGAGGCGCTGCTCGCCTCACTCTACGGGGCAGACGTGGGCCAGTTAACCAGTCAGCGCTTGCTGACCATGCTTCAGGCCTATGCCATCCGCTGCCCCCAACACAGCCCCGCCCGCCCGGCCGATGAACGCCTGACCGCCGATGATATCATTCTGATTACCTACGGCGATCAGTTCCGCAAGCCAGACCACACGCCGTTGCAGAGCCTGGCCTCGGCACTGGACGGCCCTTTTGCCGCTATTGTCAGTGGCGTTCACCTCCTGCCCTTCTATCCCTACACCTCTGACGATGGCTTTTCGGTGGTTGACTATACGGCCGTTGACCCTGCCCTCGGCACCTGGGACGACATTGAGGCGTTACGGGCCAGGTATCGCCTGATGTTCGATGCTGTGGTCAATCATATTTCGGCCAGTAGCACCTGGTTTCGCGATCTGCTCGCAGGCGTACCCGGTGCCGAAGAACGTTTTCTCAGCCTCGATCCCAACACCGATCTCCGCCAGGTCACCCGCCCCCGTGTCTCGCCGCTCCTCACGCCCTTCAAGACGCCGACAGGGGTGCGACATATCTGGACAACCTTCAGTGCCGACCAGATCGATCTCAATTTTGCCAATCCCGAGCTCTTGCTCGAGATGACCGCCGTGCTGCTGGAGTATGTCGCCAAGGGCGCCAGTTTGATCCGGCTTGATGCGATCGGTTATTTGTGGAAGGAGGTCGGCACGCGGTGCATCCATCTCCCCCAGACGCATCAGGTCGTCCAACTCTGGCGGGCGATCCTCGATCACGTCGCCCCCGATGTGCTGCTGATCACCGAGACCAACGTGCCCCATGCCGATAATGTCAGCTATTTCGGCGACGGTAGCAACGAGGCCCAGCTTGTCTACCAGTTCCCTCTGGCCCCCCTGGTGCTGCATAGCTTCGCAACCGGCGACGCCCGTCAACTCAGCGGTTGGGCCGCTGGGTTAAGCCTACCATCGTCAACGACAACCTTCTTCAACTTCCTCGCTTCGCACGACGGCATCGGCGTGGTGCCTGCCACCGGCATCTTGAGTCAGGCCGAGATCGGGGCGCTCTGTGGCCAGATCGAGAGCCACGGTGGGCGTGTCTCGTACAAATCCAACCCTGACGGCTCGCAGAGTCCCTACGAGATCAATAGCACCTGGTTTGATGCGCTCTCTGACCCGGCGAGCGACGAACCGATGACCCGCAAAATCGACCGCTTCATCGCCTCGCAAGCGATCATGCTGGCCCTCCAGGGCGTCCCCGGGGTCTACATCCACAGCCTGGTCGGGTCAGGCAACTATCACCCCGGCTTGCAAGCCAGTGGCATCCACCGACGACTCAACCGCGAAAAATGGGATCTCGCCGAACTAACGGCGCGGCTCGCCGATCCTACCCGACGTGAAGGAACAGTGCTCGCCCGCATGGCTCACCTTATCCGCACGCGCCGCGCTGCACCCGCCTTTCACCCCAACGGCAGCCAGCAGATCCACGATCTCGACCCCGCCATCTTCGCCGTCGAACGCCACGCACCCGACGGCAGCCAGCGCATCCTCTGTCTTCACAATGTCAGCGCCACAACCCGGCAGATCACCCTGCCAACTGGCACAACATGTACCCTGGAACCATACCAGGTACGCTGGCTCACCGTGAGCTAGCAAAGTGGTTGTCACTTCAGCAAAACGCACAATGCACCACAGGGCAGAGCAGCGGCACGCCCATGACCCTCACCGGCTCAACATGTACCCTGGAACCATACCAGGTACGCTGGCTCACCGTGAGCTAGCAAAGTGGTTGTCACTTCAGCAAAACGCACAATGCACCACAGGGCAGAGCAGCGGCACGCCCATGACCCTCACCGGCTCAACATGTACCCTGGAACCATACCAGGTACGCTGGCTCACCGTGAGCTAGCAAAGTGGTTGTCACTTCAGCAAAACGCACAATGCACCACAGGGCAGAGCATACGCTCTGCCCTGTGGTGCAACATTTCCCGCACAATGTTCGTTGTATTAGTACATCGCCTTGTACATAAGGAGAATTTCATCATGGGCGGATCTCTCATCTTTATCTTCTTGATCATCATCGTCGTGGCCGGTGCTGTCACGTTCCTGGTGCTCTACAACAGTCTGATTGGCAAACGCAACCAGGTTGATCAGGCCTTCGCCAGTATTGACGTGATGCTCAAAAAACGCTACGACCTGATCCCGAACTTGATCGCGACCGTGCAAACCTACATGGGCCACGAACGTGCGTTGCTGACTGAATTGACCGAGTTGCGCACGCGAGCGATGGCCGGCGATATTACCCCTGAACAACGCGTCGCAACCGAGAATCAGATCAGTGGCGCAATTGGGCGTTTGATGGTGTCTGTTGAGAATTATCCCGATCTGAAATCCAGTCAGAACTTCTTGCAACTTCAGGCAAGCCTGAACGAGACCGAAGAGCAGATCTCGGCTTCACGGCGAGCCTACAATGCCGCGGTCACCGACTACAATAATGCCGTCCAGATGGTGCCGACCAATATCATTGCCGGCATGATCGGGATGCAGCCGCGCACGCTCTTTGTGGCCGCCGAAGCCGAGCGCCGCAATGTTGATGTGCAGAGCATGTTTCAGAGGTAAAGGCCATGACTGATCGTGCAACAACCCTTGCATCACTCTACGAACGCGAGTTGCAACCTATAGCAACTGAGCTAGAGCAGCAACGGCGCAATATCCGTCAGCGTGCGATGGTCGTAGGGCTAGGCTTGTTTGGCGGCACCGCCATCCTGCTCCTCCTTAGTCTGATCATCGTGCCAACAAGCTTCTTCTTCTTCCTTGCCTTCGGCCTCATTGCCCTTGCCGTTGTTGCCTGGAATGCGCTTATGAATGGAGCGTTTCAGAACTATCGCCGCTCCTTCAAAGACAATGTCATCACCCGCCTCGTCAAGCTCGTTGACGAGTCACTGCTGTACGCCCCGGGCCAGGGCATCTCGCGTGATGAGTTCCGTGCCAGCCAGTTGTATACCCGCGACATCGACCGCTACAACCGCGAAGATCTCTTTTATGGGATGGTCGGCGCAACGGATATCCGCTTTTCCGAAGTTCACGCCGAGTACAAGCAGACGACAACCGACTCGAAGGGCAATACGACCACAACCTACCACACCATTTTCAAGGGTATCTTCTTCATTGGCGATTTTCATAAGGATTTTCTCGGCCAAACGATCGTCATGCCAAGTGGCGGCAGTGGTCTCTTGGCCGACTTCGGGCGCACCCTGCAAAACTTTGGCACGACCCTGATCGGTCAGGGCGACCGCATCGTCCAGCTTGAAGATCCTGAGTTTATGCAACTCTTCTCGGTGCGTTCCACCGATCAGGTCGAGGCGCGTTATATTCTTTCCACAAGCCTAATGCGCCGCCTGATCGAGTTTCGCACCCGCCTCAACACGCCAATTGCGGTCTCATTTATCAATTCCAACATCTATATCGCCATCCCAACCACCAAAGACCACTTCGAGCCACCCGGGCTCTGGTCGGGCAATGCGCAACTCTCGATGGAACAATTCGAGACCTATCTCGAAGATATTCGCCTCGCCGCAGCGATTGTCGAGGATCTTAACCTCAACACACGCATCTGGAGTAAACAGTAAGGTGGAGTGGTCATACCAACGTCCCCTTCAACGCCCGCAACTGTGGCAACTCGGCAAAACCGATCATATCGTCGAGGTAAAACTCCCATGGGCGGTGCGCCGGATCAGACATGAATAGCTTCCTTCTCGATCGTCGGTCGCAACTCCGACCGGAGGGCCTTTTCCGTGACCAGATCGACTGGGCAGCCAAACAGGTCTTCCAGGTAGAACTGCACCCCAAAGTACCGCGCCGAGGTAGCAGGCCCATCGAAGGCCACCAGAATATCAATGTCGCTATTGGGGCGCGCTGCATTGCGTGCGGTAGAGCCGAAGAGAGCCAGACGCACGACACCATAGCGCTCCATAAGCATAGGCTTGACCCGTGTCAGTAACTCAAGAACCTGCGCTGCATTCATAAGTGGTTTCCTTTAGGCAGGGAAGCCTCCGGTGGGTAAAACGTTCAAGAATCGCTCTGTTCTATTATATATACATTGCAGCCAATTGCTGTTGCAGCTTCCCCGCCGCCGTCGCGCTGATCAGGCGCTCCTTAACCAAACGCTCAACGATACCAGAGAGCAGAAGATGACGTAGCTCTTTTAACGCCCTCGCGTAAGGCGATACGCTTCACCCCTTGTCTTCAGCATAGTGCGCGTCGGCTTGATGCACGCGAAGCCGCGAAGGCGTGAGTCCCCCCTTCGCGCCTTCACCCCTTCGCGTGAGTCCCCCTTCGCGCCTTCGCGCCTTCGCGTGAGCCCCCCTCACAACACAAGCAACTCCCGCGAGAACGTAGTCAGGCTACGCGCACCATCAGCCGTAAGCACCATATCGTCTTCGATCCGCACACCAAACCGACCAGGCAAATAAATCCCCGGCTCGACCGTAAAAGTCGTGCCCGCCACCAGAGGCTGATCACTCCCAGCCACAATCTGCGGCAACTCGTGGGTCTCAAGCCCAAAGCCATGGCCCGTACGGTGAATGAAATAATCTCCATACCCCGCTTGCGCAATAACGTCGCGGGTGGCCGCATCAATCGTTGTACCAGTTACCCCAGGGCGACAGGCGGCTCGTCCAGCAGCATTCGCCCTCCGCACCAACTCATACACCTCACGCGCCTCGGGCGTTGGCTCGCCAAGCGCCACAGTACGGGTGATATCAGACACATAGCCACGATACCGTGCCCCACAGTCGATAATAATCAGTTCACCCTGTTGCAACGGGCGGTCACTGTTCAAATGATGCGGACTCGCCCCATTGGGGCCTGAGGCCATCAGATTCGCAAAACTCTCTTCGTCGGCACCGGCGGCGATAATGGCATCGGTGCAGATCCGCGACAGAGCGCGCTCGGTCATGCCCGGCTTGATCTGCGCCAGCACGCGCTGCAGGGCCGTCTCGACGATCTGCACGGCCCGTTCGATCAAAGCCAACTCGTCGGCATCCTTCACCATCCGCAATCCAGCAAAAAGGTGGGTGGCATCATACGTCACCACCCCCGGCATCACCGCCTCGAGCGCACGCAGGTGCATCACCGTCATCGTGGCTGGCTCAATCGCCAGACGCAACTCACGGGCGTCACGGCCAAACGCTGCCGTCACTGCCGCCGCAAGCGCCGCCAATGGCCCATCCTGGTCAGCCCACGGAAACAGACGCACAGGCACCTCCGCGTTTGTCTCGGCCTGCATCTGTTCCAGGGCAGGCACAACCAGGCATGGTGACGCACCACTGGTCGGAATGAGCGTCAGGTTCAAGCGTTTGCCATGATGAAAATTCAGCCCGGTAAAATAGTACAGATTCGCATCAGGGGTCAACACCAGTCCACCGAGGTCCAGCGCCTCAACCTCCGTCACCATCCGTTCGATTCGTCGCTTATGCATCGTCGCGCCATCCTTCCCGCTCCATGCATCCCTACTTCAGCACCAACTCACCCCGTGCATGCAGTTCCTGAACTCTCGGCAACATTTCGGGCGTGGCTAGCACCAGCAGATGATCATCAGGCAGCAGCACCGTTCCACCATTGGGAATCAACAACTCTTCGCCTCGTTGGATCTGCACCACCAGCAAGCCCCGCGGCAGATCGAGTTGAATCAAGGATTTGTTGACCACCGACGAGTCGGCAGGCACAACAATATCAAGCATACGACTCCGCAGGCTCACATCAGGCACATAGGTCTGCGTCTCAGGTGGGCGCGGACGATCCGCATTGAGCTTCAGCCATCTGGCGACATGGCTGATCGTCATCCCCTGGAGCAAGACCGAGACAAGCACGATGAAAAAGACGAGGTTAAAGACCATCCCTGCGTGAGGCACCCCGGCAAGCAAGGGAAAGGTCGCCAGGACAATAGGCACAGCCCCACGCAACCCCGCCCACGAGACCATCAGGATCTCGGCGGGGCCACGGCGAAACCAGATCAGCGAGGCAAAGACACTCAGGGGGCGCGCCACAAAGGCGAGAAAGAGCGCCAGCAACAACCCACTCCCAGCCACCGGAATAAGTTGGGCAGGAAAAACCAGCAACCCGAGCGTCAGAAACATCGCGATCTGCATCAGCCAGGCAACGCCATCATGAAAACGCAAAATCGAGCGCTTATGCACAAGATTATAGTTGCCAATGACAATGCCAGCCAGATAGACCGCCAGAAAGCCATTGCCCCCAATCAGTGACACGAGCGCGTAGATCATCAGCGTCAGACCGAGCGTCAAGACAACATACAAACCCTCTTGCTGGAGCCGAATGCGGTTAATGATCATCACCGCTAACCGGCCAAGTCCATAGCCACCCAGGGCACCAAGACTCATTTGCAGCAGAAAACTGGGCACCAGATCAAGCAGCGAGCCATTGGGGTTGAGCAGCAAACCGGTCAAGCCCAACGTCAAAAAGACCGCAATCGGATCGTTCGAGCCTGACTCTAGCTCAATCAAGGGCTCCAGATTATGTTTGAGATTGACGCCGCGCTCGCGCATCACGGCAAAGACAGCCGCCGCATCAGTCGAAGAGACAATGGCCCCAATCAAGAGGGCTTCGAGCAGGCTAAACCCAAGCAGCCACATCGCAAAAAAGCCGACAATGACCGCACTGAGCAGCACGCCAAGGTTCGCTAACACCATACCCTGCCCAAGCACTGGCCGAATGGCCTTCCAATCGGTATCGAGGCCCCCCGAAAAGAGAATATAGATCAGCGCGATCACGCCAACCGTCTGGGCAAGTTGGTAATCGGCAAACGCAATACCCCCAGGCCCCTGGCTCCCAGCGAGAATGCCGATGGTTAAAAAGAGGATCAACCCCGGCACGCCAAACCGATTCGAGGCACGCGTGGCAATAATGCTTAAGATGAGTAGACCAGCCGCAATGAGCAACGACCATTCTATGCTCATACCGTCACCCCGTCAGCATTATCATCGACCCTATGCGCCACAGGTTGCCCCTGCACCACAGGCGCAAGCGCACTCAGTTGCTCGGCATCGCCAATCACGCCCACAAGATCCCCAACCTGAAAGGTTGTGCTTGATTTGGGATTCGCGATCAGTTGCTTGGCGCGAATCAAAGCAATCACCGAAGCCCCCGTGCGTGCCCGCAAATTTGCCTCGGCTAGACTCAAGCCCACAAGCGAACTCGTATGCCCCACCGTGAACCAGACAATCTCCATGCCGCGCACCGTACGCAGCAACTGTTCAAGCACCTGCTGTTCTTCCGGCGTCGAAATCGACGTATCATAGCGATCACGCCGCACCGCATCGGCATAACGTTGCACCTCACCCGCCGGGTATCCCAGGCTCAACAGCGTGTGGCGCATCACTTCTAGCCCACCTTCAAGCTCGGGATGGATGACGTCCCTGGCCCCAAGGTGGGTCAGCCGTTCAATCCCCGAGGTCGTCGCCGCCCTCGCGATCACCGGCAAATGCGGCGCCAGATCCTGCGCAGCCGCCACAACAATCTCCGAAGCCGCCTCGTCGGGCAGCGTCACCACAAGCGCACGGGCCTGTTCAAGGCGCGCATGCGTTAATACCTCAGAATTTGCCGCATCACCATAGAGCGTCGGTACCCCACGCGACTCGAACTCGGCGGCCCGTCGCGCATCAATTTCAACCACAAGATGAGGCACACCGAGGTGCTTCAACACATTAATGATATGCTCGCCCACCCGCCCATAACCAACGACCACCACATGCTCAGTTATCGATTTCGCCAGTGGATCAGGTGGGGGAGGATGGCGGTCCAGCAAGGCCCAGAACGCAGGAATCCGCTGGAAAAAGCGCTCGGCATAAGGAACCGCACGAAACATCAACGGGTTAACCATAATCGACAGCAGTGCGCCCGCAAGCACCAGTGCGTACTGTTCCGGACTCAACACGCCCAACATCACCCCGGCCTGACCCACAATAAACGCAAACTCACCAATCTGGCTCAACCCGGCTGCCACCACCAGCGCAATCCGCCCACTAACCGGCAAGATCAACCCGAGGCTCAAGGCAATGACGGCGCGTCCAACGACAATTAAGGTCGTCACAAGCAAGACATCCCCGGCATGGTTGAGCAAATAGAGCGGATTGACGAGCATCCCAACCGACACAAAAAAAATGACCGCGAAGGTCTCGCGGAAGGGTAACACTTCATTGCCAACCTGAAGGCCAACCTCCGACTCGCCGAGCACCACCCCGGCGAGAAAGGCCCCCAGGGCCAGCGAGACCCCAAAGAGCGTGGCTGCTCCAAACGCAATGCCGAGTGAAACCGCAACTGCCGCAAGGATAAAGAGTTCACGCGAGCGCGTCCGCGCAATGCGAATCATCAACCAGGGCATCACCCGCGCCCCCACAAAAAGCATCAAGCCAATAAAGGCCGCTGCCTTGAGCAGGGCGGTTGTCACTGCGACCCACGACGACTCATCAGTTGATCCACTGACCACCAGCGTAGGGAGCAACACCAGAATCAACACCGTCGCCAGATCCTCAAGTACCGTCCAGCCAACAACAACGCGCCCTGCATCGGTATTCAGCAACCCGTTATCCATCAGCCCACGCATCAAGACAACCGTACTCGAAATCGAAAGCGAGAGTCCAAAAACAAGACTTGCCCCAAAAGACCACCCCCACGCTTGCGTTAGCCCAAAGCCAAGCGCAACGACGGTGATCATTTGCAGGATCGCACCAGGGATCGCAACCTGACGCACAGCCCAGAGATCTTTGAGCGAAAATTGCAGCCCAACGCCGAACATCAAAAAAATGACGCCGAGTTCAGCGAGTTGGCTGATTTCGCCCACATCACCAACAAAGCCAGGCGTAAACGGGCCAATCACCATACCAGCCAAGAGATAGCCCACAATCGTCGGCATCCCAAGACGACGTGCGAGCAAGCCACCGGCAAAAGCCGCCACAATGGCAATGGCAATATTAGCAATGAGCGAGATGTCGTGTTCCATATGCAGCAAACGGTAACATAGCGGATCGCGATTGTCAATCAGCGTAGGGCCGAAGCTCAGGGCGATTGCATCATACGAAACCGGATACAAAAAGCCAGGGCACCCGCCAGGGGTGCCCCTACCGGACGGGTGCCGGCCCCAATGTAGGGGCACCCCTTGCGGGTGCCCTGGCGGGTGCCGGCCCCAATGTAGGGGCACCCCTTGCGGGTGCCCTGGCGGGTGCCCTGGCGGGGTGCCCTGGCGGGTGCCCTGGCGGGTGCCCTGGCGGGTGCCCTGGCGGGTGCCCTGGCGGGTGCCCTGGCGGGTGCCCTG
>NZ_LYXE01000081.1 GCF_002532075.1 Candidatus Chloroploca asiatica
CCTGATGCAAGCACTGTAATGGCAGCGCCTTCCAGGCCGAGGGTTTGCAGAGGAGCGGCATAGGTAGCAACAGTCACGGTGCCTGTAGCGTCTCTTACTTCAAGCGTGTAGTTCAAAGTTGCGAGAGGTAGGTAGCCTGCGAAATCGCCATATTCAAAATCGGAGATAATCTGTCCGGCACCCACACCGGTTTCCCATACGCTTACAGTTGGAGCGTCGGTTGAGCCGTGGAATACAAGCACGTCGGTATTGGTAGCTACATTGGCTTCTTCACGACCCATTGCGTAAACATTTAATCCAAAAGGAGTAGCAGGAGCATAGCCAGTTGCACTAACTATACCGTTGGCAACCACCATATAGGTTTCGTCTTCGGTTAGATTAACAGTGAAAGGGCCTACGCCACTTCCGATGCCTGCTCCGGCAGGAGCCAATACGATGTCGAGGTTAACACCAGCAGGAACATCCATGAAAGCAGTTGCCTGACGGAAACCTACATTCTGAAGGAAAGGTTCGCCATTTACAAAAATGTCAACAGTTTCAACCACAGCATCAGCCGAGTTGTGGATAATCTGCACGCGGGCAGTGGGAGTAGGTTCTTCAATAAGAGGAAGGGCAATCAGGTCACCTCCTGAAGCAAGCGCGACATAAAGACCGAAAGCAGGGCCATCACTATTGTTGGCAGGGTTTAGAAATCCTGATGCAAGCACTGTAATGGCAGCGCCTTCCAGGCCGAGGGTTTGCAGAGGAGCGGCATAGGTAGCAACAGTCAC
>NZ_LYXE01000082.1 GCF_002532075.1 Candidatus Chloroploca asiatica
GCACCCCACGGATAGTTCCGCCGCGTTTGCCTCCGCGCCGCATACTCCCACTCTGCCTCGCTCGGCAGGCGGTAGACCAAGCCATCGTTCAGAGACGCCGTCAGCCAGCGGCCAAAGGCCATGGCTTCATACCAATTGACCCCGACCACCGGATAGTTCCCACGCCCGTGCCCGAATGCTTCGTCATCCCATGCCTCTGGCTGATCTTTGCGCTGCCGCCGCTGCCAGCTTCGCAACCCCTCCGTGGCATCATCATCACGCGCCAGCCACGCCCGCCCAGCCGCATCCCACCAGGGGGCCGCTGGATCATACCCGCCCGCAGCGATAAACACCGCATACTGCGCATTCGTCACCGGGTAGCGCCCGATCGCGAAGGGGGCGAGCGTCACAGGGTGATCGTTGATCTCATCGTCAGGCCAACGGCGAGCCGATTTGGCTTGATCTTTATTTCCCTGTTGCAGCCAGTACTGCTCCCAGGCGCGCCTGGCGGCATCAGCCTGTTCCGGGGTGCTGCCCAGCACCAGGGTACCCCCAGGCAGTTCCACCATCGCGGGGGGCAGCGTGCCGACACCGGGGCGGGGGTCGCCCAGCTCCGCCAGGATGGCCCCGATCCGCACCCGATCACGGGCAGGCACCCCGGGTTCATCCAGCGTACCGGCCATGGCCTGCGCCAGACGGTGCTTCAGCACCCCAAAGAGCGCGTCACGCTCGGCGAGCCAGTCCCAGTTGAGATCGGCGGCGATTTCATGGGCCAGGAGCAGGTCG
>NZ_LYXE01000083.1 GCF_002532075.1 Candidatus Chloroploca asiatica
GAGCCAGAAGATGTGCTGTGGGCTGGCAACAAAACGCCGAAGCGTGAGCGCTGCTGTCATGGCTGGCCTCGTACATCTAGCCAGAGCCGCAATTGGCGATATGGCTCTGGATCTTCATGCGTAAAGAGCAGGATATCAATCGCTTGATCATTGCCAGGGGTAGGTACCGCAAAAGTGATGGCTTCGGTCCATGCCATGCCATCAGCGATTTCAAATGGGCCAACGCTTGCCAAACTCTCTTCGCTGCTTTGCACTTCGATGCGGTAGGTACGGGTGGCCCCCTCTTCATTGTTGATGCCAAGGGTGACCGTCACTGGTTCGCCCACCACCGCTACCCGCGGATAGTCTTCGGCCAACCCGCCAGCCCCAAGCGCATAAAACTCGGTGAAGCGGGTTGGCGTCGTCAGAATGACGGTATAGACGATCGTTGCCCACACTACCACGACGATGAGCGCCCCCACAGCGGCCATGCCCGCTGGCGTCATGCGCCAGGTTCGCAGCCGCAGTTCTTCATAGGGCACCATTTTATAGGGGTCGCGATGCAGATGACGGCGTACCCCGGCAATCACGCAAAAGGTACAGGTCATCACCGCAAGCCCGATCGCAATCGGCATTGGCCGGATGCCCCAGGGTAGCCAGTCGAGCACCAGCGCCAGCGGGGGGATCAGCGCGACACTTAGCCCTATGCTCAGGCCCGCCCGCTCGATGCCATCGAGATCCTCGCGCCCAACAAAAAGTGCAGCCGTGAGCGCGTAGCCCGGTGCCAGCAGGACCGCAAAGATGCCAAGCGGAATGCGTAGCCAGGGCCATGGCAAAAAGAGCAACCCTGGCAACAGGATCATTAGTTCCGCCACAAGAATCAGATCAGCGACCTGCCAGGGCCAGATCGTACTGCGCAATTCTGGTGGGGCTTCGTTGGTCTCATAGCTTACCGTGCTCATGGGCGGAATGTTCCTGATGGTTGCTTTTCATTGAGACGGTGATAGACGGCCAGGGTCTCTTCGGCTGTGCGTTCCCAGCTAAACTGAGCTGCACGCGCCAGGCCGCGTGTCCGCAACCGCTCGGCCAGACCTGGCTCCTCTATTATACGCCTGATTGCGGCTGCAATGGCCGCCGTATCGCATGGATCAACCAGCAACGCCGCATCACCGGCTACCTCGGGCAACGACGACACATTCGACGTCACCACCGGTGCGCCGCAGGCCATTGCTTCGAGCACGGGCAGGCCAAAGCCCTCGTAGAGCGAAGGAAAGACAAACGCCGTTGCGCCACTATAGAGCAGCGGCACATCAGCGTCAGGCAGATAGCCCGTAAAGCGCACATACGGCTCCAGTTCATACTGCGCCAGCGCCACTTCAATGCCCTCGGCGCGCCACTGCCGTTTGCCGACGATCACCAGCGTCAGCGCAGGATGGGCGCGGCGTACCTCGGCAAAAGCCGCCAGCAGCCGCTCGACATTCTTGCGCCCATTGAGGCCACCCAGATAGAGCAGATAGGGCTGTTGCACGCCCAGTCGCGTAAGCACTGCCGCCACTGCCTCAGGCGACGCCGGCGCAAATTCGGATCCGGCGGCCTCACCAGTGAGATATATCTTATGTTCGTGCAACCTGAGAAAGTGGGCTAGATCCTGTCGTGCGCTCGCACTCACTGTAATCACCGCATCGGCGCACCGCGCCGCCAGGGGCAACATCATACGAAAGCGCCAATTGTCGAGGCGATTATGCTGCGCCGGAAAGCGAAAAGGCACCGCATCGTGGATCGTCACCACCCGACGCACCCCCAGCGCAGGCCCGAGAAACGGCGCAACCCCGTTGGGATCGTGGATCACGTCGAGCCCGAGACGAGCGGCAGCGACGCTGACGGCGGCGTTGCCTGCGGTCATCAGGGCAGGCAGGAGTCGGCAACCAGGCAAGGCGTACCGCTCGAAGCGCCCCCAGAGCCCGTGGTGATCGGCTTGCTCGGTCGTCAGCAGCACCAGATCAGGCCCATCCGGCAGCGCCGTCAACGCCTCAAGCAATTGCACCGCATAGCGCCCGATCCCCGTCGGTGCGCGGTCAAGGCCGTAGGTGAGGTAGCCAATGCGCATAGGGTGGGTCATTTCTGGAAGGGTGTGCGTGGCCGCAGCCGATAGAGCTCAGCACTGCCATTGTCGTAGACACGCTGGGCGTCATAGGGGATAGGTAGCGGTTGTTCGAGGCGACTGCTGCGCAGGCGGGTTATATCGGTGAGCAGGAAGCTTCGTATAGGCAACGTTGGTTCAGTTACACCGACTCGCATCCTGTTCTGCTGCACAGACCGATCGATGCTAGTAGCCCAAGCAACTGATAAACGTTCATCATACTCGATCCAGAGTTGCGTTTGCTGTAAATGGTTTTCACTCCAGGTCAGCGCAATGATCTCTTCTGGTTGATAGAACATCCACTTATTGCCAACAGCAGGCTCTACGGTGGCTTTCAACACTGATAAGCAAACCACAATACTGATGACTGCCGCAGATGACCACTGCACAAGGCGTTGATGCCGTTGAGGTCTCCAATCAGCCAGGGCCGATGCAACAATGGCGACAGCAAGGATCGAAAACGAAGGAAAGATACGGTGCTGTATGTTGCTTGCTAGTGATCCGCTGAGATCAACAATGATTGACAACCCTCCCTGTAGGGCAAAGGCTGCATAGAGCAACCAGATGAACTGACGGGTGAGGCCCTGCGGCGGGCGGCCATAACGCAGCCAGCGCCATCCCTGGACTGCCCAGATCATGAAAGATGCCCCTAAAATGATCCAGTTGGCGATGCTCACGAGAAAATAGACCCACAGATTGATCCAGGCGCCACCAACATATGTATAGGGGTTGACACTGTCCGCCTGCACATCAAACAGCAGTGCCGCAAGACGTGACCATGTGTCTGTGAAGACGCCGAATTGATGTTGCACTGGTGGGTAGAGGTAGAACATAAAAAGATAGTTCAAGACGATTGAAATGATCAGCACATACGCGAGGCGTGCAGTGATATGGCTTTGCTGAAGCTTGAATGAAGAAAAGCGGTTGAGTAAGGCCACGAAGCCAAGCGTAGAGGCAATAGCAAAGAGAAAAGAGTGCGCCAGCAGTGAATTGCTCGCAATGAAAGCATAAGTAGCGAGATAAAACAACGCGATCATTGTAGCGAACAAACCTGGCCGGTGGGTTAGACGAAAACTACGCACGAGAAAGAAGAGACAGAGGAACATGAGAATGCGTGTAAATTTTTCGTGGGAGCTGCGTAGAATCACAAAGAGAAACTCTGGTTGCATAAAGAGCAGGATCGTCGCAATCACGGCCCCGCGCCCACTACCTGTCACTTCACGATAGAGGATCCACGCTGGAAGGATGACGAGGGCGCTCAGGATTGGGTAGACGAGTTGTTGAAGCGCCCTGACTTCGAGGCCAGTGATTGCGACAATGAAAGCGGAGATAGCCTGAAACGAGTAGCCATTCGGATAGACCAGGCTGCCCTCTTCCGTTGGAATGAGACGCCCTGCCTGGCTAACATCACGAATCACACGTGTGAAAACTGCTGAGTCGGTCTCAGCCCAATGTCCCTGATAGCGGAAGACAAAATAGGCCCCAACGACGATCATAAAGAGGAGCGGGCCAAACCAGAGCCAGGGATTTTGATGAGAAGCGCGATTAGTCTGGATCATCGCATTGCTCCAGTCCACGACGTGACCACTGACTAGCAAAAGCGAACACTGCGAGAATGGTCAATCCAAGCAATCCTACTAGCGTGAAACCCAGCATGGCTGCCGTGCTGCTCGCCTTGAGAAGGGTTAACGGGTCACTTGCCTCGGTTGGCTGAACTGATACACGAGTTGATGGCAACTCCCAGACTTCATTCCCGCTTGATCGCAGGATAGGCATCAATGTCCAATCGCCGGCCATTGGAGGTGTCCAACTCAGCAAGAGATCCTGGCTCTGCTGGGACAGTAGTGCGAGGGTGCGCGTCATTACCAGCATTGCAGAGCCAGATTCTGGGGTGCCCCAGATCTCGATTGTTGCCGCTGGTAGATCTGTGAGCCCATCATTGTGCAGATGTAAGGTCATTGCCCCGGCCTCGTACTGCGTCAACTCAGTTGTGCTGAGGGTAACTGATGGATTGGGTGGAGTGATCTTCTGTGCTTTGAAGATACCGTCTTGAAACGTTATGCGGTATGAGCCAGATGGATCGATTTTGGATATACCCATAACTTCAAGACCTCTATGGTGTGATCCAGGAGTAATCTCGAGTGTGAAACTCGCACGCCCGGCTTGATCCGCTCGGTAATTACTCATCTTTGCATACATTGCTGAGATTAGGCGTCCATCGGCAAGATCGAACATTGACTTAAGTGTGCAGGGTAGTAAAGACTGGTCATCAGAGGTGGACCCCCGTGTGACGCAGTTCTCGCTTTGGGATGGGGTTGGCGCAGATGCCCTGGCTTCTTGCCAGGAAGCAATGTTGTGTGGCGGTAGAAATGTAATCGTATTAGTGCCAGGGACGAGTTGCTTGACGAAGATTTGGTCAGAAGTGCTATACACTAAATGATTTTCTATATGAAATAATTGCTCTTTTTTGCTCTGATCACCGATTACTTGCCAGCGATTAATACATGAGGAATTGGGATCACGGTAGTAACTTATCGTATATCCGTCATCGACAGCCCATAGGCCAAACTCAGCCTGAAGCAGATGGACACGCTGATCGATTAGGCTAACGCATAACTCAGGGATAACTCCCCCGAGCATACCAAACTCTCCACGCCAGCCGACTGGAATTTCGTCAAAATGCCCAGATGTGAACTCATCTATTCTTCCTGTCAGGAATTGCGTGCCAGTTGGTCGTGCAGACTCCAGAATTGTCCAGATTGCACCAATGCCTTCTGTATTCTGGATACCTGGCCCTTCCCGTGCGACAAATGTGGTGTAATCCCAGGGCTGTTGCATAACCCAGGCTGGTAGTTTCGAGAAGGGGATCGTATTGGTGGTAAATGGGCCTAGTGGGTACGTCTCTGTTATTGATACCCGTCCGGCAATACTGAGTCGATAGTCCCAGATTGGTGCAGATGCAGTCACTGGCGTGAAGCGCCATGTGTAGTCAATTTGTTGCACCGAAGTAGGTAGATGGTCGTTAATATCATCTGAAAATTCTCCTTGATGGAAATGAGCTATGCGAATTAGTACGTTTGGGTAGGTACGGCTCTCTTCATCATTGATCCCAGAGAAATTGTAAAAGGCAAACGGATCTTCCCAGTTAGATTTCGATACCACTCCTTCCTCAAGTGGATGGAATGTGTAAACGAAGAAGTTGCCGGGATTGGTACGTGAGGCGACAAACTCATTCAGCAATTCTATTCGTGCTTCTGCCCAATCAACAATAAGTGGTGGTTTGCTAGTACCATAATTCTTGGTAAGCTGCCAGCGTTCAGGCGAGATCAAATACCAGGGTCTACCTGGTTCTAAAGGAAACTCGTCATCTTCGGTGTTAACAATCACGGTAGTACGAATGACGTTCCAACTTGATGGTACGTTGGGCCTAGACTTTCGCCACTCTATTTCAGGCAATCCATTACGATTATTATCACGAACGTAGATACGAGTATGTATCGTACTATCTAGAGCTATACGATCCATATAAATTTCGTCAAGCATTGTAGAGGAGACTTGCCCATCGATCTCGATATCTAGATTCCAGTTAAATAGATCTTGGTCTTCTAACCAACCATCATGACCATAGATTGTCATCGTAGGTCCTGGCTCCAGGATTTGCACTTGTTCTCCCTCAATCTGATAAGCAACTTTTCGATCTCCATTTTGATCATCAAAAATTGCTGCAGCGAGATAGTTCTCGACAAGGCTGAAACTGATTGCCAGTTCAATGTGCTGATCATTGCCTGTATCAAACAGGACAGTAGTATTAGGAATACTCTTGGCTCGTTGCAGAACGTCACCGGGGTTCTCCCCATACTGCATAACTCCCGATCCAACGATCTGAATGCGGTCAGTCGCAGAGAACCATCCCGGCTGACATAGGGCTGTAAGGGTGCTATGTGTGCGCTGTTGCACGATACAAGCTGTTTCCTGGCTTGCTAATACAATTCTCGTCTCAGCAAGGCTGGTGGCGATCAGAAACCCAAGCATGATTAGCGGAAAGAGGAATTTGCTAAGCATAGTTCTAAATTCTGTCGGCTCAAACAAAGAATTTGGAGATACAAGGACGTGTCAGAGTTCGCTTCAGGTTCACTAGGCTACCGAAAGCTAGAAGTTAGCTCTGCGCAGGATACCGATCAAGCCAAGTTGCTAGTGTTGTGAGGGAGATCAGTGTCTGCGTTTCTAGATCGGAGTGCTTTGAGGAATTGAGTTTATCAATCACACGCTGACGATCAATGCAGCCTAGTTCCACCAACGGTCCATCAATCAGCACACTACGGGCTCGTTGCGCTCCTTCACTGACGCCGTTACTCAATTCATTAAGTAATTCAGATAAATGAGCATAACTTCCATAACTTCGCTGTCGAATCAAATGTTTGATGCCCATGTGATTAAGAGTCAGACGTATACGTTCACGGTTTGCACGCCAGAACTGTCGCACTTGAAGGTGAAACGCTTGGATTAGTGGCGGAGCAAAGAGCGATGCACCTGTGTTGGCATAACGCATCCGAGCCATAGCTGGAGAAAGTTGTTGCAGTGCCGCACGGTAAACTGGCCCAAGAAAGCGCTGGCGTGGCGTAAGGCGTAGATATGTATCAAGGATCTCGGCATCGAAGAGTGGGGAGCGTTGTCGCGCATGAGTCCGAATAGACCGGAGCATAGGTTGCGATCGAAAGCGTCCCATTAAACCTGTCAAAACCTTCTCCATTTGTTCGAGAGGATCTTTCCAGTGTATTGACACTTGGCTCACCTGGTTTTCGATCAACTGAGACGCCATGTCCCAGGCTGTGTAGTAGCCTGGAGAGAGATAGCTATTGGCAAAATCACCCATATGACAGTCAAGGGTCATTAGTAAGTAGTGTTGCGCCTCGGTCTGATTCGCAATCTTAGGAAAGTTATAACTATAAAACTTATGTCCCCAGATGGTGAAATGATGCTTTGGCATATAGCTTCCTGCTAAGAATGCGTCTATCCCCCAGCCATCAAAAATGGTCGTAAAGCCTATCGCGCTGCTATAGCTTACGGTTTTCCATGTGTGGGTATGAGCCAAGGAAAACATGCCCTGCAAAGAAGGTAGAACTACCTCAAGTTGCTCCCAGTAATCAGATGCCGATTGCTTGATAAGCTTCCAGGGTAGTTGCGTCTGTCTAGCCAGGGCCTGCGCTACTTCACCTTCATCAGTTAAGTCTGGCCCAAAGGTCATACAGGTACAGTCGTTGAGATAAGGTGTGATACTAGCCAGAACCATCCGTGAGTCAACTCCACCGCTGAGCAAAAGCGCACTCCGACCAGCATCGCGGGTAATTCGTTGACCAGCATTTCTAAACGCCGTCACTATAGCCGCAGTTGCTTCATCATCTGATTCGTATGCCGATCCGGGTTGCATATGCCAGTAGCAATACTTCGCATACTTACCGGTGCGAAGATCGATACTCAGCAGGCTGGCAGGATCGAGGGTTCGAATTTCCTGGTAAATGGTACGATCATCAATGATCATCTGCAGCCGAATAAATTGTGCGATGCCAACAGGGTCAAGGTGATAACGAACACCTGGTAGCGATAGCAGTGCACAAATATCAGTGGCGATCAACAAAAGGCCGGGCAGTTCCGCCAAGTAGAGCGGGCGTGAAGCCAATCGATCGGTTGCAGCGATCAAGCGTTGTTCAGCATTGTCCAGCGCCAATAGGATAAATGAACCTGAGAGATTGCGCATGAGAGTAGAGATGTTGCTAGTGAGTGCAGGTATAACTTTGTCGGGTGCTAGTTCTATGTCTGAGGGGGTTCTATGTAGAGGTTCTACGTAGCCGTCAATGCAAAAAATATGATCCTCAAACTCCATAATTGCAATATCACTGGTATTTGGTCGTCGATACAACGCAATTGACGCGTAGGGGGTGGTAAAAAAATCACTGCAAATATGCCCTGATGCTTTATTGATACTAGCTAAAATTGATTTTTCTGTTTCCATTGTACAATTCGGAGATGTTTTAATCACGACGATTATCGATTCCATGTATTTCTCCGGAGATATTATAATGGGCCTTGTGCTAAATTATGAACGACCTTGAAAAGAAACAAGCGCATGTTGCGCCATAGCAAGTATTTGGTTAAGTTCGGTGCGTGGAAGCACTAGTCCAATAATACCTCCATAGATCCCAATCGTAATCAGTGCCGACACGATGATGATTGACAGTGAACTCAACTTTAGTAAGGAAACAATGATAATAAAGATTATTAACCCCACACTACCTACAGCTAGTGTCCGAATAATTGTGCTCAGTAACTCTTGACTATGTTTAGACAACAATTGGGGCAAAATCTGGCCGGTGCGCCAGAACAGGTATATGGCGCTCATCATAAGACTGCCTACGTAAATAAGCAGTAGACCAGCAAGTGATACCACGTTGGAGGTGAGCAGGGCCATGCTTCCTATGAATAGACCGATAATATGTAAAGCCATCGCAACAGAGTTGTGGTTGCTATAACCAGTGCCCCAACAAATACGCCATGGGATCATGGTCAGTGCTCGGGTTGTGAACGCAATGACTAAGATCTGTATAGAAAGCACGACTTCTGGGTAGGGCTGACCAAGCCAGACTTCAACCAGATCGTGTGCAACAAGGCATAGCATCAAACTCGGTGGGACGATGAGATAGATAACGTAACGCAGATACTGTGCAGCTAGACTCGCAATCTCGTCATGACGGTTTTGACTGTGGAGCCTGGCTATTGCCGGAAAGAGCGCAGCTACCATTGATTGGGCCAACGAGTTTGGTATAGCTGCCAGGGAACTGCTAATTTGCACTGTTCCAACACTAGCTGATCCAAGCCCAGCACCAATGAAACTGCGGAGCAGTGGCTCTGAGATACTCTGGCCCAGGCTTGCACCCTGTGAATTTAAACTATAGCGAATGATCGGACGAATCTTCTGTCTTGATATCCCAAAACGGAATCTCCAGGCAGGATATATAAGATAAAGACCTATTGCCATCATCACAACTCGCAGGAATCCTACGCCAAGGCTAACAGTTGCAACGCCAACTACACTAGCTTCATCATCAATGACAATCCAGAGTGTCAACCCCCACACAAACATTCCTACTATGTCAATCAGATAACGCAAATCAACGTATTGTAATGCATCAAGTGCGGCAGCTAGGGTTCGGGCGATAACCATAACCAACAAAGTAAATAGGGTAAGATCAAAGGCTTGGTTGGCTAGAGGTAGAAGTTCATAGGGAACCTTGAACAATTGACCTAACAACCACTCTTGTTGCCAGACAAGTACTAGGATAAAGCAAAGTGTAAGTCCGGTATTTATCAAAATACCAGTATTGATCAAGCGAAGACGCTCATCGTCGTCACTACTCTGATTGACAAACATAACAATCGCCGTAGTAATACCTAGATCGCTCAAGCTCTCATATGCAATGATTACGTTAAGCGTTGCCCAAATCCCAAACTGATCAACGCCAAGTTGTCGTAGTAGCAGTGGAGTTAGCAAAAATCCAATGGTAACGGTGACAATTTGGGCTATCAGACCAAGCATAGCCACAAAGATGTGCTTTTGTGTTGTCATTGAATATCGGCAATCAATGTGATCATCATGTACTAGTTTCGATTGTTGTGTTTTAGATCATGACGGCGCAGTGGCAGAAATCGAGTGTTAACGCCGCTGACTATCAGCAGGGGGCTTGTGCAACTTTAACCTTTTCACTATTCATCCCCGTTCGCCAAACAACTGAGTGTTTCAGCAACGTACTTGATCTCTCTCTCAGTCAATAAAGCTGAAGAAGGTATGTTTATACCTCGTGCTGCTACTGTTTCGGCAACTGGGAAGACACGTTTGTTGGATAAATGCTGATAAGGCGGCAATATATGCATCGGATAGAAAAAGGGACGTGTTTCAATGCCCTGCTGAGACAGTTTTTCCATTGCTGTATCACGATTATATGGAAAGTTCTCATTAAAAACAATACTATTCATCCAGTATACATTTTTACAACCTGGCAATTCCGGTTGCAGGACAAAGCTCAGATGATTGCCCAGATTATCCCGGTATAATTGGGCATTCGCACAGCGCTGTGCAATATGCCAATCAACTCGCTCCATCTGTGCAAGTCCAATTGCAGCCTGAATATTTGTCATGCGATAGTTATAGCCGATGATAGGAAACCAATAACGACGCTTGAAGTCCTGCCCCTGGCCTTTGAGTTGACGCATACGTGAGGCAAGATTTGCATCATTAGTCACAGTCATACCACCCTCGCCAGATGTGATGATTTTGTTGCCGAAAAAGCTGAAAGTTCCGATATGACCAATACTGCCCACTCGACGCCCCTTATATTCGGCTCCATGCGCTTCAGCAGCATCCTCTACGACAAACAGGTTGTATCGCGCTGCGATCTCCATGATCGGATCCATATCAGCGGGATGCCCAAAGAGGTGAACCGCAATGATTCCCTTTGTGCGAGGCGTAATCAGCGCCTCGATTGCTGCTGGATCCATATTCCATGTCGTTGGTTCGGAGTCGACAAAAATTGGTGTTGCGCCACAGTAAGAGACAGCATTTGCCGTAGCAACAAAGGTCAGGGTTGGTACGATTACCTCATCACCGGAGCCTACGTCAAGTGCCAATAGCGCGATATGAAGTGCTGCGGTGCCATTACAACAGGAGATAGCATGACTTGTTCCACAGAAATCTGCAAACTTTTGTTCAAACTGCTCGATGTACTTTCCAGATGAAGAGATCCAAGTTGAGGAAAGGGCTTCATTGACATAGGCGATTTCATTGCCTACGAGTGCAGGTTCGGCGACTGGCAAGAAGCGGCGTGATGCAAGCGTGCTGTCTTCGGTATGAAATGCAGACGATGTACTCTGGAATAACTTCGGATCTCTAGTCATCATGATCCTCACAGTTCAGTGTATTTAGCTTCGCCATACAGCCGGAACCCCTGTTGCGATAGCGTTATCTGGTACATTTTTGACGACTACCGCACCCATACCAATAACGGCATCATCACCTATCTGAAGGCGCTCTCGAATAAGTGCGCCAGCGCCGACGTAGGCAGCCGACCCAACCCGACACCACCCACCCACGGCAGCCCCTGGTCCAATTACTGCGAGAGTCTCAACCAAGGTGTCATGACCAATGGTCGCGTTGTAGTTGACAAGCACCATTGCGCTGAGCCGTGCATTCGGTGCAACCACAGCCCCAGGCGCAATCACACATCCCGGTCCGATTGACCCAAGCACCACCGCACTAGGGTGGATAATGGTGGCGAATGGGGGACGGATCTCATGCATCATTCTTCGGCGAATAGCACCACTTCCAGCACCGATGACAGTTTCTCCTGGCGATATCTTGTTCGCTTCGTAGTATGCTTCGAGGCTGATAATATCCTCTCCCTGGTTGTGTGGATCTACATACACAATCCGTCGTGTAGGGTCGGAGATTTGTGCATAGGCAGCAACTTCACGAGCGTGTCCAGATGAGCCAAAAATATATAGTGGTCTTGTGTTGCTCATAACGACTCTTTGGCGATGATAGCGTACAGTTGCAGTAATTCACGGATTGTGCGAGACCAGTCGTAATTGCCGATGACGTTTAACCCATGCTGACCCATCTGCCGACGCAACTCACTGTTATCAAGGCATGTGGCAATCGCATCGGTAAGCGCTTCTCGATTACGTGTTGGTACTACGCTTACCGCAGGTCGCGCATCGTCGGGTATTGCTGCAGCCGTTGTTGCTACAACGGGCCTCTCACAAGCGAGTGCCTCCATGACCATCCACGCGAAGCCACCTTCCAAAAGTGTAGCAGTCACACACAAATCGGCGATGTTGTAAAAAAGAGGTAAATCTTCCTCTGGTACCACATCGAAAAAGATAACCGCATCCTCAAGTTTGAGGCGCACAATCTGTTCGATCAGAAGATCTCGCCAGCGTTGCCCTCCTGGGGAGCCTACTTTAAGCAAGCGGACGGGATAGCCCCTAGCTCGCAAGATAGCAAGGGACTCGATAATCATGCCGACATTCTTTCGTGGTAACTCACTACCTACGTAGAGAAGATTGAATCGTTCATCAAGGGAATGTAGTCCGTAGGTTGCGGCGAGACGGCTATGTGCATCAGGGATAACACGAAAGTGTTCAATATCCACACCAAGTTGCACATGATGGATGCGCCTCTCGTCAATGCCAAGTCGCTCAATAAGATCATCGCGGGTTTGAATTGAATTAACCGCGTAGTAATTCATCTTGCGAAGACCAGCAAGTTGAACTGATAAGACACGACGACTGATAGGGTTGTGTAAAGGGCTGTCCTCAGGACACACAAGCACACCAAGATCATGGACAGTTGCAATCGCTGGCCGAAAAGGACGCCAAAGCATCTGGGCACAGCCCATGATTTGCGTGAAATGTACAATACTGCCCGGCTGGTGTTGTGAAAGACCAACCGGAAAGTGACGAAGTACTTCGAATCGATCTGCTAACGGTAGATTTACAGGGTGGACGATTCTCACGGCTATACATTGCTGAAGATGAGCGTATAATTCTCGCACATAGCGTCCTATCCCACTCACGGAATGAATCGGATTGTGAGCTACAAGTTCAACTTGCATGTGGGATTGATCTCTAGACCGCTTGAACGTGTGTTGCTGGTCGCTCATACAGTTCTTTCTGATACAACGCGGTGGTTTCAGCAACGGTGCGCTCCCAGGTATACATGGCGGCTCGCTTCGGTCCAGCAAGGCAGACCCATTCTCGGAGCAGAGCGCCATCAAGGACGGAACCAAGCGCATCGGCAAGTCCCTTTACGTCGGTCGGATCGATCAACACCCCCGCATCCCCCACCAATTCCGGCAGCGAGGCAGCGTTGGCTGCCACCACCGGCGTTCCACATGCCATGGCCTCCAGCACTGGAAAGCCAAAGCCCTCGTAGAGTGAGGGCATCACACAGAGATCGGCCAGGCTGTAGAGGGCCGGCAGATCCTCCTCTGGCACCTCGTCGAGCCAGTGGATGGCGGTGCTGATGCCTAGCTCCTCGGCGAGTGTAACCAATCGTTGGCGTTCAGCCATGAAGTGGGCGCGTCCCACCTTGATCAACTCCACTTCGGGGTGTTGCCTCCGCACAATGGACAGGGCCTGGAGCAGGGTGCCAAGATTCTTGCGAGGATCTTCCGAGCCAACATAGATTAGATACCGTTGTCCTGACGGTAGGCCATAGTGTATCCGTAGTTCTTCTGTTACGACCCGGGGCTGAAAGCGCTCATGGTCAATCCCCAGGTGAACCACGCTGATCCGCTCCGGTGCCAGGCCCAGGTGTTCAATGAGAGTCTGCTTTGTATAGTGCGAGTCAGCCACAAGGTGGTCGGCGCGGTGCAAACCTCGCATTGCCAACCAATCAAAAAGCCGGTCGGCAAAGGTGCGGTAGGTACTGAGTTGCGGGTTGTTGCGCAGCATGTAAGGGATGATGTCGTGAACGGTCACGATCACTCGTCCAGGGGGTCGACGAAAGAGCAGCAGTGTGGCCAGATTCTGGCTGGTCAGGTGATACACATCAGCGGACGGATAATCTGCCCAGACCGGGTAATTCATCAGGAAAGTTCGCACATCTGCCCCAAGTCGCCGTAAGGCAAAGTAGACCATGGAGGGCAACGGCGGTGCAATTGGTGCCACACGGCTTACGCGAAGCCCTTCCGCCTCCAGGCCATGCTGCAGCATCTGCACATAGCGTCCTACGCCAGTCTGCGGGCCACCAGGCTTGGCGATCAGTGCAATGGTGCCGTGCCACTGACTATGACTAGTAGGCTGTTTCATGATGACGGTGCTAAGATTTTACAGCAACAACGCCTATACCACCAGGTCTACCAAAGCAAAAAAACTTTTCTATACTAGAAATCATCCGAAGTATTAACCCAACCATTAGTGACACTCCTATAAAGCGGCCTATGGCTTTGCTTTCAATGAAAACCTGTATTTCTCTTGCAAAAAGAGTTGGTGTAAAGTAGAAATAAAAGTATTTTTCAATATCAAAACCAACGCTTTTTACTAATTCACATAAACCATCTTGAGAATATTCACGTTTATGATCCTCAAAGTTCATCCTTTGAAAATACGAAGGACGATCAGCCAGCAAAGTCGTTAAAACTAATCTGCTATTTGGAGCAAGCACGCGGTACATCTCTTCTACCATAGCGCGGTCATCAGGTACATGCTCAATGACGTCAATGGCAATAATACGTGAGAAGGTATCTCTCAAGAACGGAAGTTGCTCGGCATTCGCTACACCAATGTGAGCTGAGTGTGTTGGATGTAATAAACCACATGGAGCCTTCCATGACTTGATATATTTCGTAAATCCTTTGTCTAAATCAATTGCAACAAAGGATCTCGATCGGGGTGTAAAAAATGACGTCCAAAGACCAACTCCACACCCGATCTCAAGAACATGATCACGAGATGAGATTTGTACCCCTTCAATTACTTGTTTGGCTCTGGCTTGCCAATACATCGAAAGACTGCGATTTTCTAAGTATGAGTAGAGTCCAGATAGACGCTTCATCAGATAATCCAAAGTTATCATTGATAATACTCCCTTTACAACAATGCATGAAGAATGTGCAAACATCCATACCTAGACGCTGTAGGGCAAAGTCCGCCATTGTCGGCAGCGGTGGTGACGCAGGGGCCACACGGGCCACATATATTCCTCGGCCTCCAGGCCACTCTGCAGCATCTGCACATAGCGCCCTACGCCAGTATGCGGGCCACCAGGCTTGGCGATCAGAGCAACGGTGCCATGCCGCTGCTTCAATGGCATTACCACCGGCTTCTTCTCGCACTATCAATGAGATCAAGTAAAGGCATCGACCAGACGACAACATCAGCCATGGTTAGGGCTGGTATTGCCGCAAACAACATGGCTGGTACCGGGTGCCCACTTAGTCGTGTACTAAAGCTAGCGTAGCGGAGCCGAGCCAACATACCGTGAGAAAGCAGTAGGAACCAGAGCAGCAGCACTGGTCTCAGGCGTAACCCAACCACTGGCAGTAGCAGCATCCCGAGCCCGATCGCAAGCGTACGTCGTGTAGCGGCTACATCTTTCCATGCCTCGTAGACTGGACCATAGATCAGCAGGTTGCGCAACCATCGCGATTGCTTGCGCTGGTAGGTGATGAAGGTTTCTGGGTACCCGGTAGACACAACACTCTCACGGACAAACCGGATCGTCAAACCTATCTGCAACAATCGCTTGGCAAGTTGGTAGTCGGTGCCGGTTGGAGCTTGATAGTTCAGTCCTCCAATGTGTGCGATGGCGTTCCGTGTCAGGGCTGCATTCCTGCCCAGTAGTCCGTCGCTGATCGTCGAGCGGTGCGCATCGCTGACCATTTCTGCAGCCCATAGATGGCGCGGCAAGATCTGTTCCATCTGCTCATCAAGCAGGCGTGAACTACCGGTTGCAACCTGCTCGCCCTCGTTCACCAGCGGGGCCAACAGGCGAGTCAGCGCCTCATCATCAAACAGGCAGTCAGCATCAGTCAGGTAAACAATCTCGCCAGTTGCATATTCGAGGCAACGGGCCAGGGCGCGCTGTTTGCCCTCACCAGGTTGCTGCTCGATGACGGTCACATGTGGCCCGGCGTAGCGCAGCGCCCGTACATAGGTCTCATCAGTGCCACCAGCGCAGAGGATCAGTTCAATGTCGGGGTACGTCAGTTCCAGAAACGAACGCAGGTGAGCCTCGATCTGTGAACCCTCGTTCCAGGCCGCTACGAGTGTACTAACCTTTGGCGTGCGGATTAGTGTCGGTACAGGTGGGTGCTCGGCGCGCAACCGGTCGGCCAGCGCCCGATCTTGTTGCCAGAGCCGCCAGTTATGAATAACAACGCCTGTCAAGCCCATCAGGAGCAACGCAGCATGCATATTGGAGAGGTTGGGCTTTAGTTTATTAAACATGTGTTTTGTGGAACTCACTCGATCTTACCGAGGATTGCGCAAACTCGACACGTATCTGCTTGTCAACTTAGTACTTTGATTGACCTGAATGACCTTACGGCACATTCAATATCCACTAATTATCAAGAGGTTTAGCTTTCATCACGATCAGATATTTTTCAGCTTGCATTGTGTCATAGGAATCTGAAAGGATTGATGCCGCATCATAGATATTGCTACTGCATCCAAAGAGAAATATATAATTTGATCTAGGGGGGTGATTTTGAATTTGAATCAGGTTTTCTCGAGTAAATTTTTGCAGCAAATTAAATTTTAGTGTGGGGTCAATTTCTTCAAATTTTAGTGCTGGTTCAATTTCTTTTTGCAAAGTTAAAGCTGCTGTACTAAACGTATGTACAGGCATCGGTTTTCCATAAATAACACTATAGACAGAAAACCATTGCAACGGAAATATACCATTACCTATATTCAAGTAGTCCTGTTGTGAGCAGTTACCATAGATGGGTGGTTGCCGTATCGACAGGGAATAGACACTTTCCCCGGAAGGCACAGCCTGGATAGATTCGTACATTGCAGAGAGTTGTCTGTCAGATGCTTGAAATATTACCCCATGTGCGCTAATGAAGGCCATGATAATTGCCAAAACAGTATAATTTACAGTACGTGAAACAGTCGTTGTTTTAAATCCCAGAGCTAACACTATCATGGCTATGAAGCCGAAACGCTGGTCAACCGCACCCATGCCCATGAAAAATGTGAAAGGCATTGCGATTGCAATTACAAAAAGAATTATCGATGTCAAAACCAACTCTTTATTTTTAATAATGGATTTATTATAAAAGGAGTAAATCAACATGATAATCAAGATAATCGCATACAATATATTAAGAATAGAGATAGGGAGAGGACTTGGGAAGGGATCAATGCGTTGAAAAGACAGTAAAGGAAGTATTAAAGATGCTAATTTATTTAAAACCGATTCGTAATATACTATCCCAGATGAACCATGATGACCTGCGATTCGAGATATAGTATACCACAATAACATCGCTATCACAGGAATTTGTGTCATAGCTACATGCCATGGCTGTATTCTTCTTGTCCATAAGGTAATAGCGACAAAGATAATCAGAGGAATATAAATAAATAAGTGACACAAATAACACAGCATCGAGATAATAGTTAATGCGGCTAAATGTGTAGTATGTAAAAAACTTCCAAATTTATTTACAACATATATTCCGTAAACTAGTAATGGAATTCCGATTGTGAAGCTTAAAAATCCATTATAAAGAAAATAGTTATAAGCAAAAAACACACCTAACCATGAAGCAGGCGTTGATTTTTTAACAAAATCAACATTTGTTTTGGCAAAAACCAGAATCATTGCTATGATATACATGGATATTACAATTTTAGATCCTATTTCTGCATTGAAAAAACTTGTTGTTGCCAGCGAAAAAAGAGTGCTTCCAAGATTTGGGGTTGGCGCAAAGGATACGGAATAAAAATTTTTGTATTGATCATAATTTTGTAATACGTGTGCTTGGAACACCCACTGATGATAGTCATAAAAAGGCAAAAATCGAACCGACCATATTGGTATAAGTGAAGCTATTATAATAATCAAAAGTGCTATTTTATCAAAATCGAATTTTAATATTTTTACATGAATGTTGGTCACGAAATGGGTAATTCTTTGCATGATCTGAATCTTCTTATCTTCGTTTATGCTGATTTCAGCGTTGCGAGTTACCTTACCCAGAATTCTTCACGGGCAACCTCGGGTCGGGATGCGCTTTTGAACCAGCGATAGCGAGGCTCTTGTCCGTTGCAGGCTTCAATGAGATCCGGGGTCTCACGGTAGTGGAGGCATCGCCCGCCAAAGGTGCATTCGGTTTCATAGGTGGCGCTTGTCACCACTGGAAGTTCGCCGGTCACGCAGCTTGCCAGGTAGCGGAAGGCTTTGTGGCACCAACCTGCTACCGGCAGCAGATCGCGGAAGTCGGGGATCTGGCTTGGGCGTTTGTTCGCCTGGCCGGCAAAGCCAGTCGCAGTTGCAATGCCACCTGTCGGTGATTGACCAGCGAGCAGACGTGCTTCGATGGCGGTGGTGGCAAGTATTAGTCCATGGGGGCGCAGCAACGTGATGACATAGAGCACATCGCCCAATGGTGCTATCCAGCTTGGGTGGTGTGATTTGTGTCCGTTGGCGTAGATTGCGGTGGGCAAAGCTCCGGTGACATCGACCTGGCGCAGAACAAAGAGCAAAGCCCGGATTGCTGCATCCAGGTAGCGCTCCTGGCGCGTGTAGGTGAAGCCGCGTAACAGCGCCGGTACACAGCGCACAATGTAGACTGGGAAATATTTGTCGACGACCCGTTCCCCAAAGCTATTCTGGGCAATCGCGCCATCGTACGAACCGCCGCGTACCTGGTGCGCCAGGATGCGATCAAGGTTTGGCAGGGCGTACTGCTCAATCCAGTGCGCTTCACCGCTCAGTTCGGCCTGCAGGAAGAGCGTCTCGCAGGCAGTAGCCGCCTTGTTGGGTACGAAGGAAGGGACAAGCGGGCTGTCGCGGAAGCTGCGTGCTGCCTTGTCCCAGAGTTGGCCAAGGTAAAATTGCTCCAGGTTATGTTGGGCAGCCGTGGCATATACGTGCCATCCCTCCCGTTTGGCCTGGCGTAGTGCGAGGGCCAGCAGCAGCAATGCGCCAGCGCATGCGGCCTCGTGGGGGGTGCCAGCGCTGGCCGGGTTAATCTCGAAGGCTGAGGCGACAAAGTGCCCGTTGGGAAGTTGGCCTGCCACCAGATCGTCACCAGCCCGCCTGGCTTTTGCCAACCACTGCTCAGCCCCTGTCCGTTCCCAGAGGGTCAGGTATCCAGAGATAATGCCCTCATAGCGCCAGTCCAGGCCTGCTCCAGTGTAGAGCAAGCTCTGTTGCCACCAGTGTGCGACCGGGCCTCCATAGCCCCCAGGTCCGCGCATCGTTTCAAACCACGCGTCCAATTTGGCTACAGCGTGTGCAATTGTGACATCGGGTTTGACGGGTGTGCTGATCATACTACTGTTGCTTTTTTGCATGCTAGTACGAGTGCCACGGTGGCCAGAGGCATTGCGACGCCGTGCGTCATATAACCGAGTCGCGCAGCGAACTCCAGGCGATCACGCAGATCTGCACGTCCAATTCGCGTCATAAGCCCGCCCAGGCTGTTCAGGCCAATGGCGTATACGCTGTGGATACCGTATTTCGCCTGAACATAGAACCCTGCACGTCGGAGGCCGTTACCCAGTCGGGTGATGCCTCCAGGCTTGATTCCGATTGGGACGCCTCGCCAGGTTTGACGATCGGGAAGCAGGCGAGCGAGAGGTTGCGAGGCAATGATTGCCAGCTGTGTCCCCGGTGGAAGGGTCGTGGCTAACGTATTGAGCACCTGCTGCCAGTTTACTTGCTGTGGCTCGATCCAGAGTGCTGCCGAAGGATAGATGGTGTGTTGCATATAATCCGAGACCGGCAAACGTTGAGCCAACTCGGCGTCCAATTCCGGCTGTTCACAACGAACCAGGGGCCTCACATTACCCAGCAGCGCCAGCGCTCCATCAATGGCATAGCGGTAGTCGAGTGGTGCAAGTTGGCTGACGGGTAGAGAGCTGATCAAGATCTATCTCCAGCCGTGTTTTTGACTATGGATCTGTAGCCTCCCAGCACCTCGGCATAGATCTGCTCGAGCCGTGTCCCAATCATCGGCCAGGCATAGTTGGCAATCACCTTGGCTCGGCCCTGCACGCCCATCGCCTGGCGGCGTTTTGTGTCACACAACAGTGCGTCAAGCGCTTTTGCCAGGGTGGTGGCATCACCTGGGGGAACCAGCAACCCATCGTCGCCGTGGGTGACGACGGTGCGCACACCTGGCAGATCGCTGGCGATCACCGGGGTGCCACAGGCTAACGCTTCAACGAGGACGAGACCAAAGGCTTCGCCCATGGTGGTTGAAGGCAGCACAGCCAGATCGGCTGCCCGATAATAGCCTGGCAACTCGGCGTCGCTTACTCGTCCTGCAAAATGTACGCGCTCTGCAAGGCCCAGATCTGCTGCCGATGTCTCATACACGGGCCTCAGGTCGCCGTCGCCGACAATCACAGCCCGTACATTGGGTGGCAGCGACGCAAGGGCTGTCAGCAAAACTTCCACTCCCTTGAAGTAGTGCGCACGGTCAAGTCCAGCTACGAGCAGGATCATCTTCTCGTCAGGCGTCAGCCCCAGGTGCTCACGTAGCTCACCGCCATCACCGGGTTGGAACATCTTTACATCGACACCGTTCGGCAACGCGCCGATGTATGCCTCGCGCCCGTGCAGCAGTGGGCGTATATGTGAAGCGCGGCCGTAATCGTCTGAGGAAAAGAGTACCCGTGCTGCTGAGCGCAGAGTCAGGCGCCCAAAGCTATGGTTCAACACATAGGCTAGAACGCCTAACGAACCATTCAACAGGACGTCGTGCTGATAGGTTACTACCAGTGGCGTACGTGTAGCCAGAGCGGACAGCGCAGCCATCTCGCCGCCAAAGAACGGATAGTGCAAATGCACGATGTCAAACCCGCGCAGCGCCGCAAACAGCCCTGGCAGCAATGGGGCATTGCCAATGCGCACCAGGGGCCGTAAGCGCCGCACTACAAACCCGTCGCGTTCTTCATAGGCAGCCGCATTTGCTGCCGCAGCGGTGAGCACCGTAACCTGGTGGCCGCGTCGCGCAAGCTCGCGGGCGTTGTGCAGGCAGACGTTGCCTGTGCCGCCCCGGTAGGGTGGAAAGGTGGCGGTGACGTGGGCGATGCGTAGAGCCATGTTGTTACGCTGTGCTCCTGTTTCTCGGGATGGGGCGCATCAGACGATAGATCGGATTGAAGATGCGGCTCGATAGGCTGGCGAGCCAGTGCGATGCGACTTGCTCAAACTCCAGGTGATCGCTCATCGAAGCAAGGACAGTCTCGTCCGACTGTCGGCGTAGGGTCGCTACGTGTTTGCGCGATCGCGTGATTGCCCAGCGGTTGCGCCAGAGCCAGGCATAAACCCGTGGTTTGACCGTCCAGTACGCTGGCCCGCGCATGAGCAGGTAGCCACCTGTGACCAGTTCACTCAGCAGAAGCCCAGGGAGGAGCCGGATGTAGGTCGGCCAGTGGAGATTCTTCAGCAGCATCAGGTGCCGGTTGCGCTCTAGGTAAAAAGCCTTGGATGGGCTGTACTTCATGGTGTAGTGATGTTCGACCAAGGCTTCGGGCACATAACGAATGCGGTACCCTGCGATCCGTGCCCTCAATGAGAGGTCGCTGTCTTCAACATACATAAAGAAGCGCTCATCCAGGCCGCCCAACGCGCAAAAGAGTTCGCGCCGTATGGCAAAAGCTGCGCCCGAGATGGCGTCAACATCGGCAGGCCTGGTGTATGCGGTTCTCGCTTGCCCCGCCCCACGGCAATAGGTTAATCCGGTGTAATGCATCGTATTGCCACAGGCATTGATTGTCTCGGGTTGGTCGCCGAGCAACAGGCATGCGGTGGTTAGCCCCACGTCTGGTTCATGCTTTAGCGGTGCAAGCAGTGCGGCAAGCGCGCCTGATCGCACCACTGTATCAGGATTAAGAAAGACCAGATAGGTGCCGTTGGCGGCGTTGGCTCCTCGATTATTGCCCCCTGCATAGCCCGTGTTAGGGCCGCAGATCAACCGTGCCGAGGGGAATTGGGCCGCAACCAGGGCCACACTGCCATCAGATGAGCCATTGTCCACAACGATCAACTCATCTTCGGGGCCAAGCTGGGCGCAGATCGCCTCTAGGCATGCCGCTAGATAGGGGCGGCTGTTGTAGCTCACCACGATCACGCTGGTGCTCATCGTTTCTTGCCTTCGCGAAGCATGCGGTTGAGCAGTGACTGTTGCATATCGAGCAGCATGCCACGCGTCGAGTGCAGGATGATCCCGGCAAAAATAAGCAGTACGCCAACGACACAACAGATGACCGTGATCAGCCCGTACCCAATCGCAAGCTCGTTGGTGTCAACATAAATGTGGATGATATAAGAGCCCAGGACGAACCCTACCAACAGTACTAGCAGGCCAGCAGAGGTAAAGAAGAGCAAGGGGCGACTCTGGCCGACGAGTTGCAGGATGCAGTTGATGACCTGCATGCCGTGGCTCACAGGGTTGCGCTTGGGAGGCTCGGCGTACGTGACATTGATGGGTACTTCGACGACCCGTAGTTGATGGTCACGCAACAGGAATTGCATCTCAGACTCAATCGCAAACCCACTCTGCCGGAAAGAGAGTT
The DNA here is from genome assembly GCF_002532075.1 of Candidatus Chloroploca asiatica. Taxonomy (GTDB): domain Bacteria; phylum Chloroflexota; class Chloroflexia; order Chloroflexales; family Chloroflexaceae; genus Chloroploca; species Chloroploca asiatica. Next base: position 22,436 of record NZ_LYXE01000083.1, read on the forward strand.
GCTCGATGGCTGTGCGCGAAAACGCCCGAAACCCGCTCTGGGTATCACTGAGCGAGACACCAGAGGTCAGGTTCGTGACGACGTTCAGCCCATGCTGGCCGAACTGTCGATAGATGGGAATGTCGTTTTTGACTTCCAGAAAGCGCGAGCCAACAACCACATCAGCCTGATCTTCCAGGACTGGTGCCAGCACAGCCGGAATATCGGTTGCACAATGTTGACCGTCGCCATCCAGCATAACCAGCGCAGCAGGATCATACTGTAGGGCGTGCGTAAAGCCTGTATTCACTGCGGTGGTTTTGCCCTGATTGAATTCATGCTTGACCACGACTGCACCAGCACGGCGTGCGAGTTCGGCTGTTCGATCAGTCGAGCCATCATCAACAACGATGACCATGTCAACCAGAGGTAGCACCGCAAGCACAAGGCTTCCGATGAAGCGGGCCTCGTTGTAGGCAGGAATGAGCGCAATGACGGGTTGCTCTTCGGAATTATTCGGCCTCTCGTCGTAATTCGCAACGGGTACTAACTGGCGCATCGCTCTCCCCTTTCGCAGTGGGATGATGGATCATGTTGCTGTTCTGACAGAAGCGGAGCTTGCAAGTGTCATTGGTCTCAAGAAGAATGATGAAAATGCACCGCGATGGTTGTATCGCGCTCTAATTCAATCAGGATTGACACGGTATCATCGGCAAAGGTGGCCTGGCTGGGCAGATATTCAAGCTGAGCCGCAGGTGGCAAGATCAGGTGTACGCGCAAGGTCAACGGGCTTGCCCCAGCCTGCCGCTGCAGGTGCAACTGATACTGCCAGTGGTCGTTTGCATTGGTTACAACCTGAGCAGGCAATGCATAGTGCAATTGAGTGGTGCGCTGCCCATTGGTCGGCACAACCACCATCGTCGCAAATTCACGACTGCCGTTTGGCCCGTGATCAACCGTTACCTCTCCGTCCTCAAAGCGTCCAGCCCACATCCACTCTCCAGGGGTAGGTGTTGTCGCATAATCAAGCAGCCTGCTGGCCCTTGGTACGAGCACCCGGAGATAATTCCAATAACAGGCCCGGGTCATATCGGCATAATCGCCGGTCAGAAAAACCACCTGGCTTACACAGGGGAGCGTTTCGGTCAGCGTATGGTGATGCACGAGCTCTAGGAAGGCATCGGGTTGCGCCGGGTCACGCAGATCAACCACATAGGTACCAGTCCGCTCAATATGCAAACTTGCCTTGTTGTAGCCGACATTGGCATCAACCACCATAAGAAAATCGGATCGACCTGGCTGAACTGCCCCGTTCCAGTGATACTGTGCCAGCAGTGCTGCCCCCACAGGATGCACCAGGCTTAGCTGAAGATCGCGTGTGTGCAGCGCCTGCAGCACAAGCGGGCCAAGGCGTTCTGCGCTCGCCAGATCGAGGTTAAACAAGCCCGCCTTGAGGCTTGCCGCCAGATCATTGAGCGCTGCCGCCTTGCGCTCGGCCCACGACGCATTGAGCGTCGTAGCAGGATCCCAGGTAGAGCGTAGATACTCAAACACCTCATCGGCATCAAGGGCCGGATCATGATCGGCTAGCGACAATGAACCAGTTGTCTCAATCAACACCCGCACCATCTGGGGCGTAATTGCCAGCACCCCATCCGGCGCTTCATAGCCTGCCAGCATCCAGAGCTGGGAAGCCTGCGCGGCAGCAGCAGGAAAGTCAGGTGACCAGTTGCTATCCCGCAACACCCAGGGGGCCAGGCCCATGTAACGGCTCAAGGGCATTGGTGCTGGTGGATACGCGACCACATCAAAATGATCAACCATGGCCGAGTCGTATATATGTAATGCCTGCAGGCGACCAGATTCCACCGTAAGCGAGCCAACTGCCGTGATAAAGCCGCCGGTAGGGCGCAACTCGTCAGGGTTCTGGATCAAGATCAGATAATGTTGCGCTTGCTCAGCCCCCAACAGATCAGGGAGCAGCAATGCCGCCTGGATCAGATCGCCAGCCGGTGCCAGCAGCGGCTCGATGCGGGCCAGTGCTGCCGCAATGTCTGGCCTGAGGCTCGCCGGTTCTAGTGACGCATAGTGCTGACGCGCTCGCCCGAGCGCAGCCTCGGCAGCGCGCAAATGGTGCTGTTGATCCTTGAACTCGGCTACGATGCGCTCGGGCAGTGGGACGGCATCAGGCGCAACCAGCGCAAGAACAACAGTTGTCACCTCATTGCCCGCCAGGGCCAGATCTTCGGCCAGCGCAAGCAACGCAGGAGCCGCAACGAGATCGGGGCCAACCCCCGGAACCCAGCCCAGATACGCTGTCAGCGGCAAGACGAGTGCAACCTCGTTACGCAGCGCCTGAAGATCTGCCTGCATACGGGTCAGACTCACCTGCAGGGTTGGCAGATCGACCGTCTGCGGCTGACTCGCCACAATAACAGCCTCAAGATCACCCGAAAGCGCCTGAGCCAACCCATTGACCCGCCAGAGCTTGAACCCCACCCAGGCCAGGGCAACCACCAGCAGCATAACAACGCCATAGACAAACTTCAACTGCCATGGTCTTGCGCGTCGATGCAGATTTTGATGGTGCAAATCAAACATGATTGCATAGCCTGTGTTGAAACAGAACGTGTATCCCGAAGCGATATCATCTAGCCTCACACCTCTGGGCACGCTCCGCCATTGCGACATACGTAGCACTCAGCGACGCTCGCCATTTCTAGTATAAGGACTGCTCCGTTTTTGTCAATCTAAAAATTCGTTAAAAGACGTTTGTGTAGGGTTAGGAAAAAACTACTCATTTAAGAATCAAAAGAAGAATCTTACTTAATATTTTATTAATGAATGTCATATTGAAACAAAAAAGAGCCAAAGCCAAGGTTTCAGGGGCGGGTGAAGCGGGTCAAGTGGGTCTTAAACGCAATGCATAGCCCTGAACGATCAAGTAGCCTGGAATCCTCGCTACTATCTATTTCTACTTTGATAAGTGCCAGAAGTGATCGTTTGACTCTTGCCAATTTGCTGCTATCTTCTAGTACCAAAGTCCTCTTTTCAGATAGTACCCCCCAGCCTTCCCTCGCCGCTGCGCCTACGGGCAAGGCATCGATCCCTTCGATCTGCCAGGAGTGCGCCGCCACGATCCAAGAGGTACCGGAGGAATATCCCCGCGCCCACCCGTGTCATGCTGAGCAGAGCGAAGCATCTCCCCCGCGCCCGGGAAAGACCCTTCGCGTGCGCTCCTAAGCAACAGACGCTCCGTGCGCCATAGTAGCGCGGGCTTCCAGCCCGCGTGGGGTTGCGGGCTGGAAGCCCGCGCTACCATGGGCGGCTGTTGCTCACGGCATCACTGGCCTGCGGGCCATTTCGTACTCAGGGTGACACACCGCCGTGTGAGATGGCTCCTGTTCGCCCATCCCGGCACATATAGGGCTGATTGCAACGTCATCCTGATTGTCCGCAGATTACGCAGATGCGGAAACTATAATCTGCGTAATCTGCGTAATCTGCGGACGCTATATAGTGAACGTGTGAATTTGGTATCATACCCGTCAAGGAGGGCCTATGCGATCGTCGGTAACACTTGGGCAAAAAATGAAGGGCGCCCTGCAATTGTTTCGCCCTGAGCTTCCGCTGGCGGCAGGGCTGTGTGTGGTCATTGGGCAGGTCGTTGCGTTGGGCAGTCTGCCTGCTCTGTCGCTTGTTGGCCTCGGCTTTGGGTGTGGTTTCTTGCTCTCAGCTTCGGCGTTGATCACCAATGACTACTTTGATCTCGAAGTTGATCGCATCAATGCGCCCCAGCGTCCGCTGCCGTCTGGTCTACTTACCCCGTTTGAGGTGATGGCGCTTGGCCTTGCGACGGCTCTGCTGGGCCTTGGCGCAGCGTGGATCTTGGGCGCGGTGGCGTTTGGCGTAAGTGTCTTGATCTGGTTGCTTGGCTTTGCGTATAACGCAAAGTTTAAGGCGACCGGGCTGTGGGGCAATCTGATGGTTAGTACATCAGTGGGCAGCACGTTTCTCCTCGGCGGGATCAGCGTCGGTCAGATGTGGCATCCAGCGATCTGGGTGCTCGCGGGCATTACGTTTTGCTTTGATCTCGCCGAAGAGATCGCCGGTGATGCGATGGATGCCGAGGGCGATCAGTCCCTCGGTTCCCGCTCGATCGCCCTCGTCTATGGCCGCGCCACTGCGCTGCGCGTTGCGGCGATGCTCTTCGGTGTTGTCGTGGTGGTGACCTTGCTCGTCGTGGTGCTCGGTAATCTGTTGCTTCAGCAAGTCCTGACGATCCTTGTCACGAATCTGCTGATCATCTTTTTTGTCGTCAGACTCCTCCGCAGTCAAACCCCCGCCGAGGGCCGTCAGGCTATGCGCGGCCTCTATCTCAGTGGCTCGCTCGGCTTGTTTGTCTTTTTGCTCGCGATGGTGTTTGTCTGAGGCCGCCTGGCTCGTGCCTCTTTCTTTTTTTCGTTGGCAAAGGCTGCCTTAAAATGAGCCAAACATGCTGCCAAGTACTAATAAGACCAGCAGCGCGATCAACGGCATGACAATCGCAGCCATAAAGAGATCAAAATAGGCTTCACGGTGGGTCAGGCCACTGATCGCGAGCAGCGTGATCACCGCCCCGCTGTGCGGTAACGAGTCGATGCTCCCCGCGGCCACAACGGTGACGCGGTGCATCAGGTCAAGCGAGATGTTCGCCGCTTCCGCTTGTTCAATGAAGGTGCTGCCCAGTGTCTCCAGCACAATGCTCATCCCGCCCGAGGCCGAGCCGGTTAGGCCAGCCAGTAGCCCGACGGAGAGGGCGAGTGAAACGAGGGGATTGTCGCCTCCCAGTTGCAAAACGGCATCGCGGATCAAGAGAAAGGCCGGCAAGGCGGCGATGACTGCTCCAAAGCCAACTTGCGAGGCGGTGTTGAAGATGGGCAAGACTGAAGCGGCGGCACCCTGATCCAGGCTTCCATTCAGGTTGGTAAAGCGACGGTAGTTGAGCCCGATCAATAGTAGGATCGCGACCGTCAGGGCGATGATGACTGCCCAGAGCCCGCCCACAGCAGCAAGGCTGGTGCTCCCAAATAGGGGCAGTTCCAGGTAACTGGTATCCAGGCGCGGCAAGACGAGACTCACCAGGACGAGGTTGACCACGATCACCACGACGAGTGGCGCAAGCGCGATGGCAAAGGAAGGCAATCGTTCCTCCTTCTCGTCAGCGCGTCCCTCGCCAAGCTCATTAATGTCAAATCCGCGCCCAAGCGCCTGTTCGCGCAACTCCGGGGTGCGCTGCAACGCAACCTCAGGCGCTTCGCCATACCCCTCGTTGGCCGCATGAGCCTGGGCTACCCGCCAGTTGAGCCATACGAGACTCAGCCCAAGCATGATCGCTCCGGTAATGATCCCCAGTCCTGGTGCGGCAAAGAGGGTCGTACCAAAAAAGGGCATCGGGATCGCATTCTGGATCGAAGGTGTGCCAGGGAGGGCCGTCATCGTGAAGGTGAAGGCCCCGACCGCAATCGTGGCCGGGATCAGCCGCTTGGGAATGTTGCCCTCGCGAAAGAGTTGCACCGCCAGTGGATAGACTGCAAATGCGACGACAAAGAGTGAAACACCACCATAGGTCAGAATGGCACACGCCAGAATGACGGCCAGTACCGCGCGTTGACTCCCAAGCCGTGCGACGATTTTGCGTGAGAGGGCCTGGGCCGCCCCGCTATCCTCCATTAGTTTGCCAAAGATCGCCCCCAGCATAAAGAGGGGGAAATACTGGATGATAAACGAGCCAAGCGCGGGCATAAAGATCTGCGTATAGCTCGCCATCAACGGCATGTCGCCCGCAAAGATGACCGCAATCAGCGCTGTAAGGGGTGAAATGATCAAAATGCTAAAGCCACGATAGGCCAGGGCAATCAACAACCCAAGTGCAATGATGACGCCGAGAATACCAAGCATCTGCGTACTCCTTCATGTGTGCTTGCTCAAGCCCGCAGTATAGCACCGCTTGTCAACTGCCAAAAATCGGCTATAGTAGTGTCATGAATGTGCTTATTACTGGCATCAATGGCTTTGTAGGCAGCTATCTGGCTGAATACTTGCTCGCCCAGGGCAAGGTGCAGATCTGGGGGGTGACCCGTGCGCCCGGTCGCCTGCCGCCCTTTCTCGCTGGGCAGGTCCACGAGATCCATGCCGACCTCACTGATGCTGCGGCGACCCTTCGGGCCGTTGAACAGGCCGCGCCTGCGGTGATCTATCATCTCGCCGGCCAGCCTTTTGTGCCTGAGTCGTTCCGCGATCCTGCCGCGACCCTTCAGACCAATACCCTTGGTGCGTTGCATATCTTTCTGGCCCTGATCGCGCTCCAAGCTTCGCCCCGTGTACTGGTGGTCGGTACCAATGAAGAATATGGCTTCATTACTCAGGCTGATCTGCCTCTGACCGAGCAGACACCTCTGCGCCCGACCAATCCGTATGGCGTCAGCAAAGCAGCCCAGGGCCTGCTGGCTTATCAGTATCATCTGAGTCACGGCCTCGATACAATCAGGCTGCGTCCGTTTACCCATATCGGCCCGCGCCAGAACGAGCGTTTTGTCACGGCTGCCTTTGCGCGCCAGATTGCCCGCATTGAGCACGGCCTTCAACCTGCGACGCTCCAGGTGGGCAATCTCAGCGCCCGTCGTGATTTCACTGATGTCCGTGACGTTGTCCGTGCGTATGCGCTCGCTGCTGAAAATGGTGAGGCCGGGGCCGTTTATAATGTGGCTTCGGGTCAGGCCGTCATGATCCGCGACCTGCTCGATATGTTGCTCGAAGCCAGTGGCATTGAGATCGAAGTGTGTCAAAATTCCGAGCTAATGCGCCCGATCGATATTCCTCTGGTCGTTGGTGATGCCTCCCGTTTGCACGAGGCGACAGGTTGGCAACCTCAGATCCCTTTGCGCCAGACCCTCGGTGATATTCTTGACTTCTGGCGTGCTCAGGTCGTGGCGTCATTATGACCCATGGCTACCCTCAGATATGCCTCAACAAGGTGTACCCTTGGCATAATCGTACCTTTACTTCGTTTTATTGTTATGTACGTCGGTTCTCTCAGCCCGCATTAGTCTGCAATGACGCTAAGGAGCACATATGAAAGCCGTCATCCTCGTTGGTGGTCTTGGCACTCGTCTGCGACCCTTGACCTGCAATACGCCTAAACCGATGATCCCGCTCGTGAATCAGCCCTTTATTGAGTGGATGCTCCTGCGTCTGCGTGACCAGGGCATTTCTGAAGTCGTTCTGGCCGTGCAGTATCTGGCCGAACGCTTTCGGCATGCCTTTGGTGATGGCTCGCGTCTTGAGATGAAACTGCATATTGTCGAGGAACCCGAACCCCGTGGTACGGCAGGGGCCGTGAAAAATGTTGAACATCTGCTCGATGGGCCAACTTTTATCTTCAATGGTGATGTGATGACCGATCTTGATCTGCGGGCGATGCTCGCCTACCATCAAGAAAAGCAGAGCAAGGTGACAATTGCACTGACACCAGTTGAAGATCCGACCCAGTTTGGCCTGGTGGAGACCGAGCGCGATGATCGGGTCAAGCGTTTTCTCGAGAAGCCGCGGGTTGAAGATATTACCACCAATTTGATCAATGCCGGTACCTATGTGATCGATCCCGAGGTGCTGCGCTATGTGCCACCCAATCAGTTCTATATGTTTGAGCGTGGCCTCTTCCCCGTCATCATGCAGATCGGCGATCCAATGTATGGCTATTCAACGCGCGCCTACTGGACGGATATTGGCAAACCGCAGACCTATATTGATGTTCACCATGATATTCTCATTGGCAAAGTCAAGTATGATTTTCGTGGCGAGCAGATTGCCGATCGTGTCTGGGTCGAAGGTGATGCGACGATCCATCCGTCCGCGCAGATGGTTGGCCCCGTGGTCATCGGCAATGGCACGGTGATCGGGCGCGGCGCACGCATTATTGGCCCGACCGTTATCGGGCCTGGCTGCCAATTAGGCACTGATGTCTCGCTCGAAGGGGCGATTCTCTGGGAGAAGAACATCCTCGAAGAGGGGGTCACGATTCGCAATAGTGTGCTGGGGGCCAACAATACTATTGGGGCCAAAACCTACCTCACCGATGGGGCCATCATAGGTGACGATTGCTCGTTTGGGGCCGAAAATCGCCTCGAGCGCGGCATTCGCATCTGGCCTGGTACCATCCTTGGTGATAAAGCGATCTCTTTTTAATTCTAAATATGTTCTAACACAAAGGCGCAGAGCGCATAAAGTAAAAATACTTCTTGCTCCCTCTGCGTCTCTGCGCCTCTGCGCCTCTGCGTTAAAACCCCCGCGCCTCTACGCACACGCTAACGCTTGCCAATCGTGCGCTCGATCTTCTCACTCAACCGGCGATCAGCCTCCGAGAGGCTTGGTGCCTCGGCGACCGACGTCTTGCGTGCCGCCTGATGCTCAAGCCCATTGCGGATCAGTTGCACGAGAATGAAGAGGATTGTGCTCGCGACCAAGCCCAGCACAAACCAGGGCAACCCGCGGACCAGAAAATCAGCCGGAGCCGCGTCAGCAATCAGTTGGGTCGCGCTGGCCCCCCAGATCTGTTCGGCATAGCGCAGCAGGTAGCCAAGCAGCAACCCACCATTCACAACGCCGAGTACGACCCCAAAGAGACGGCTGAACAGGCTCACTGATTGCACCCGTGTCCGCCTGGGACGCAGCAAGTTGCTGCCTCCATAGCCAATCACCCCCGTAATGGTGAGAAACCCCAGCGTAATCAGCAAAAAGAGGGGCCATTCAGTCTGGGTGGCTTGAAAGGTTGCGCTAAACCATTCACCGAGTTGCACATGCCACAGGTCAAAGACAATTGCGGCCAGCAATGTCCCCACCAGAGTGGGCATCGTTCGCCGGATTCCCTGCAACCCACCAATGATCCCGGTCAGAGCCAACAACACCAAAACTGTTATGCTCAGAGCCATGGGGTGCTCCTTAACCTGATAATTACTACCAATTATAGCATATTTTTTACGCTAGAGATAAACACGGATGCGCTCCTATCCAGGGGCCGTAGGCCCCCAAATCGCGCACCAGCGGCTTCACTTCATGCGTATGTGAACCCGGCCTGCACACCGGGCCGGGTTCACATAGGAAAAACCAAAACTCCCTGATCTCAGCCCATAAAGCATGCTATAATAGCCCCTATGCCTGATCCATCACTGATTGTCAAGGTAGACAGCTACAAAAAGAGTGGCATCAGTTGGAGGAAAGGCACTGAATAACCGCGAATGGGAAGGAGGCTCTCTCCATGGTGCGTATCGCGATCAATGGCTTCGGCCGGATCGGTCGGCAGAGCTTCAAAGCAATGCTGGAAAATCATCCCGACGAGTTCGAGATCGTCGCGATCAATGATTTGACCGACAACGAGACCCTTGCACATCTGCTTCGTTACGACTCGACCTATGGCCCGTTTGATGGCGAGGTGACAGTGACCGAAGATCAACTCATCGTGGAGTATGACGATACTCGCTATGAGATTGCAACGCTCGCCGAGCGTGACCCTGCTGCCCTCCCCTGGGCCAAGATGGGTGTTGATATTGTCATCGAGTCAACTGGGCGCTTTACCGAAGCCGAAAAGGCCAAAGCCCACCTCGACGCAGGGGCCAAAAAGGTGATTATCACCGCGCCTGCCAAGGGTGAGGATATTACGATCTGTCTGGGCGTCAATGAAACATCATACGACCACGACAACCATCATATCATTTCTAATGCTTCTTGTACGACCAACTGTCTTGCCCCGGTAGCCAAGGTACTCAATGATCGGTTTGGCATTCAGCGTGGTTTGATGACCACGATCCATGCCTATACGATGGATCAGAACCTGCAGGATAATGTCCATAAGGATCTGCGCCGTGCCCGTGCTGCCGCCGTTAATATGGTGCCCACCACCACTGGTGCCGCCAAGGCTGTTGCGCTGGTCATCCCCGAGCTCAAGGGCAAGTTCCACGGCTATGCGATCCGTGTGCCTACGGCGACCGTTTCGGTGGTCGACTTTGCCGTGATGCTCAATCGCCCGACGAGCGTTGAAGAGATCAATGCCGCCTTCCGTGAGGCCGCCGAGAGCGAAGAGCTCGAAGGCATTCTTGGCGTCAGCGATCAAGAGCTTGTCAGTAGCGACTTTATCGGTACGACCTTCAGTACCGTGGTTGACTTGCCCCTTACCCATAATATGGGCGATGATTTCTTCAAGGTCATCTGCTGGTATGATAACGAGTGGGGCTACTCGGTGCGCATTGCCAACCTGACGGCCTATATTGCCGATCACTTCGCCTAAACGAGCTTTGTCGGCATAGCGAAAACTGCCAGCAAGGCTGGCAGTTTTTGTTGTTTAAGGCAGCAGTGTCCAGCGGTAAAATGATGGGTGCCCCGCTAGTTCATTGGGCATGAGCGATGCCTCTAACAGGGTGACTTCGGCGCGACAGTGTGGACAGTACTCGAGATGCTGTCTGATGACACTCGCTTCTTCTGGCTCAAGCAACCCTTGACAGTAGTCAACAAGCATCTCGGTTGAAGGGCACTCGAGTCGGTAGAGCCGCTGGCGTAAGAGGGTTTGCATCCTGCGCAAGCGTGTGACCCACTGGCTACAGTGCGGACATGTGCGTACGTGGGCGAGCGTCGCTTCGTCTGCTTCCCCGTCAGCTACCGCAAGCAGGTCGATCCCGCTCAGCGCTGGCGAGTCGATGCAGCTTTCGTTCCCATACTCCTCAATGCTCATACCTCTGCGCTCCTGGCATTCATGGCCGGTCTTGCCATCTGTCCTGCATGGTATGAAACGTAACTTGAACCTGGATTTTACCGATTTTCACTCGCTGATGAGTTGACGTAGTTGCTGGTTGCGACTCAAGCGACCTAGCACATTGCGCTTGACGTTGTAGACGTCGTTGACCGAGTTGAAGAGCTCACCGTGTTGTCCGTAGATTGCTCGTGGGGTAAGACCGAGCACGAAGGAGCTATAGATGACAATGCGTTCGACGTTGCTCTGCAGTTGCTCGTCAATGAAACGCCAGAATTCCTGTCGGTCAACGCGATTGACGGCCTCTTCATCAGGTGCCGTCCGGTTTTCGTGATGGTAGATCAGGGTCTCTTCGGGCAGCATCTCTGACCAGGATTGAGCGCGCACGCTATCAATGACGACGCTCGTCGCACAGAGTTGCAGGTATTGCAGCAGGGCGGCCAGGGTGGGAAATGAGGGAAAGCGCTCGGGCCCAATTGCCCGCCAGAATTTGGTAAAGGCACCGACGACAAAATATTCGCTGCTCTCGCCACTGCTGACAAAGGCTCCACTCCGTCGAATCCATCCTTCAACAAGCGCGCTATAGTGCTGATATAACTGTGCCCAGGCTTGTTCGTCACGCTCAACCAACGCTCGCCGGAAGAGTTCGTAGCTGTACCATGTATTGTGGGTTTGACCCCGATAGAAACGTTCGCTTTCGGTTGCACAGCAGCGAACGAGCGTCATCAAGTCCATCTCGGCTAGCAAGGTTGCATCAACCACCGATGGGGTGTCGTGCGGGTGACGCTGCTTTGATGGGGGGCGGGGGATGGCACTAGTAGCTTTTGGGTGAGCGCACCTCTCGATCGTCTGCGTAATCATGATCTCCTCAACTCTTGCGCTGTGGCTGGCCGTAACCGCAGGGCTATGCGCCAGCTCCATCGGCTCTATGCAAGGGGTGCCTAGAGTGGCACCATTGTCGTTCTGCTTCCGATTCTAGAGGCTTGCAGAAAGGCTGAGAAGATCGTGCGATGATCAAATGATGACAAACGCGCCCAACACAACAGTGTGTCAGACGCGTCTCATTGTTCTGTCATTCAGTAGGCTGTAACGTACGTTACACACTAATCAGGGTGGTTTCGGTGAGGCGCAAACCCAGCCTTGCTAGCTTTGGGTCGCGCGCCGCCTGGCAGGGCGATTGCATTTTCCGTGTATGCATCCCACCAGGGCACCCGCAAGGGGCGCCCGTACACCGGGCCCCGCCCCCGTAGGGGCACCCCTTGCGGGTGCCCTTGCGGGTGCCCTTGCGGGCACCCCTTGCGGGTGCCCTTGCGGGTGCCCTTGCGGGTGCCCTTGCGGGTGCCCCTTGCGGGTGCCCTTGCGGGTGCCCCGTTGTTGCCGGGTGCTGCCGTTTGCGCCGCTGGTTGCATGCACATGCTGCCAAAGAGCGCGTATGTTTGTCTCCGGTTTCGAATGATGCAATCGCCCTAGCCCGCATGCTGTGAGGGCTTTACAACGAACCAGTAAGCACTACTGTTGTCCCCGGCGTGATACTGCCGCCATCTGGTTCGACCGTGACCATAACCCGTTGGAACGCATTCACCTCACGCGGTGCCTGCACAACCAGGCGCGTGATCCCGGTGCTGTCAACCTGGAAGGTTCCTGCGGCTACTTCACTTGAGCCATCAGCGAGCCAGAATTGATAGACCTGGCCCGTCTCAAGGATGGGGAGCCCACTGAAGAGCACGACGGCATTCGGTTCGCCAGGATACATATACATTTCACCACGTGCGCTCTGGTCGGGGCGTGCAGGGGCTAGTTGGCGGGTTGCCACTCCGGGCGCACTCACAAAGGTGACGATCTGCTCGTCGTGGGCCAGGCGTGCATTGAGTTGCCCGATCCGGTCTTCACTGGCGAGCAACTGGTTGCTGATCGCGAGCCACTGTTCCTGGCTATCGGCAAGCTGGCCCGACAGGGTTTCCTGCCGGCCCTGCGTTTCGGACAGGCTCTGTTGCAACTCGGCGATGGCGGTTGTCAACTCACGGTTGGCCTCATCGAGACGCCGTACAGTGCTCCCCAACGTGAGCGTCAGGTTCCCCAGGGCAAAGACGAGCACGGCCAGGGCGACTGCAAAGCCTGGCATGATCCAGTTGCGCAGGGGCCGCCGTACCCGTGGGGCCGCCGCCGATGGTGCGGGGGCCTGTAGCCGGGTGGCGCGATCCGCCTCGACACGGGCAAAGAGTTGTGCTTTGACGTGGGCTGGCGGTTCAGCGGCAAGAGTTGCATAGGGTAATAGCGCTGTCACCTCGCGCAACTGCCGCAACTCCTTCTGATGGGCTGGTGAGGTTGCCAGTAAAGCCTCGAGTTCCGCCTGCTCATCAAGGTCGAGTGACCCCAGGGCAAATGCAGCGAGCAAACTATCAGCTTCATGACCCTCTGCGGACGCATCGTTTATCTGGTCATGTTTGTTCATGGATGGCTACACATTCTAGCGGTCGTCGAGGCTTATGCCTTGATTTTGCAAGGCTCCTTTGAGTTTCTGCAGGGCCAGCCTGATCCTGGTTTTCACCGTGCCAAGCGGATGTTCAAGGTGATCGGCAATCTCACGTTGTGAGAGACCACCGAAATAGGCCATTTCAATCACCTGACGCTGGTCAGAAGGCAATTCACCGAGCGCATGGATGATCAAACGTCGCCGTTCAGCATCCCAGGTCACATCATCCACTGCGGGTTGAAGATCAGGGATACTCAGCAGGATCTGGTCGTCGTCGCCCCCGGTTGCGGGGCGTGCTTGGCGACGGCGCAACTCATCAATGCACAGGTTACGTGCAATGCCAAAGAGCCAGGGCAAAAACTGGCTACTTCCCTGTCGAAATGTGCTGGCGCGCCGCCACACACGCCAGAAGGTCTCCTGGACAATATCTTCGGCCTGTTCGGCATTATTGACAATGCGCACTGCCAGCCCATAGACAACACGACTGTAGCGATGATAGAGTACTTCGAGGGCCTGATTGTCACCTGCTGCTACCTTGACAATCAACATTTCATCGCTGATATGGGCCTGTTCAGTTCTTTGTTCCGACGTGCCAGTCACGATCACTCCGTGATCTCTACTCTCTTTACGTACCATGCTCTTGCACTGGATGTATCCCAGGACGGTAGATTTTTTTCAAAGTGCGCGTATTATACACGAAGGCACGATCTTCCTGGATCATAGAGACTCAATTCTGGTAGAATAATGGACAAAGCTTGTGCAAAATACGTACACAGTGCATAATATAAAGACAAAGCTACCAACTTGACAGTTGGTTTGTTCATGTTATACTTCTGATTGTGATATAATACACAATCAGGCAATGTGCTGTACCAGACACACGACCTGGCCCCGCAGTACAGGCCCTGACAGACGACCGTTCCGGACGCCTGCAGGCCCGAGAGAGGAACTGCCTGATGGCAATGTATCAATCAACTTCGAGCGGAGCGGACGTCAGTGTGACAGTTGGGCCACGTACCAGCAATGGTGACGGCTATGCGCAGTTGTCACGTTCCAACTCGGTGAATACTATTGTTGAACTCTTTGAGCGTGTGCAACTCACGGCTGATCTCTCTGCTGTTGAGCAGTTGCTGCTTGAGCATACCGCTTCACGTTCGTTGTTGATCGCGTCGGCTAGTGCCCATACGATTCGCTCAGGCGGGAAACGTCTGCGGGCGGCGCTGGCGCTGCTTGCCGCTCGCCTCGGCCAGTACTCGCTGCCCAATGTGATCCATGCGGCTGCCGCCGTTGAGTTGATCCAGGCCGCTTCGCTTGTCCACGATGATCTGGTTGACCAGGCGGCACGGCGGCGCGGGCGCATCACGGTGCATGCCCGTTGGGATAATGACGTGGCTTTGATGGTCGGCGACTATTTTTTTGCGCTTGCTGCTGCCGAAATGGGGCGCAGCCCCGACTCGCGCATTATTGGCTATTATGCCCACGCGGTGCAGACGATTGTTGAAGGTGAACTGAGCCCCGTTACCGTGGTTGAGCCAACCGAGCTTGCACTTGAGCAATACTATTATAAGACCGGGGCCAAGACAGCCTCGCTCTTTGAGGCTGCCTGTAAGTCTGGGATGGCTGCTGGTGGGGGAAGTGAGCAGCAGATCGCTGCGCTTGGCCGGTATGGCTTTGACCTCGGGGTCGCTTTTCAGATTATTGATGATGTGCTCGATTTCACTGGCGATGAGCAGACGCTGGGCAAGCCGGCTGGCAATGATTTGCGTCAGGGTACGATTACCCTCCCGCTGATTCTGGCGCTCTCCCGTACCAAGAGTCCGACGCTCCGCATGTTTCTTGAGCACGCGCAACCTTCTGATGCACAGGTCGAGACGGTGATCAGCGAGGTGCTCGCCTCCGGCGGAGTCGATGCGGCGATTGCCGAGGCACGGCGGTTTATCAGTCAGGCGGTCGCGCAACTGGCCGAGTTTCCTCCCTCGGTGGCCCATCGTGGTCTGGTCGAACTCGCGATGTTTGTCCTTGACCGTAAGGCTTGAGCGACCCTGTTACGTCCTCGATGCCATATAAATCCGTTGGAATCGATACCAGGTGACGGGCGGAATATGCTACACTATAGCCATGAATCGCCTGGTATCTCAGCACAGAATATCACGTACCCAGGCGTCATACCCACTGGCAGTGCAGGGTGTGGCGCTACTTGCGCTGGCGGCGATCATCATCGCTGCTCTGGGTCTTGATCTGCCGCCTGTTCGCCTTGGGGCCCTGGCAGGGGTTTGTCTTGCCCACGGTCTTGCGCTTGCGCTGGTGCCCGCTCGTCGTTTACCCCGCTGGGCCCAGGTGCTCTACCTCTTGGCTCAGGTCGGGATGGCAAGCGTGGCGCAGATGCTTGCCCCTGCTGGACTCACTGGCTTTGTCTACCTTGCCGTTGTGCTTCAGGCCATGGTGCTCTTTCCCCTCTGGCTCTGGATTCCCTTTGCCCTCAGCATTTATGCCGTCTGGAGCGGCTTGCTTCTGATGGCGACCGCCAGTTTTGTGACCTGGCTTCAAGGGAATCTGGCCCTCGCTTTTCCTGTAACCTGTGCCATGATTGCCGTTATCCTCTATCTGCGCCAGCAGCGTCGTAGCGAGCAGGTGCAGCAGATGCTGCTACAAGTTCAGCAGCACTATGATCAGTTGACAAGCAGCCTGCGCGATGTGCAGCAGTATACGATGCTTGAAGAACGACGCCGCCTGACTCAGACGATTGTCCAGGAAGTTCAGGTGGCCCTCAGTCGTACCGAGCAGCATGTCAATAGTGCCCTGAATCTGGCCCAGGCGAATCTTTCTCGCTTGGAGATGATGGTCGGTCAGACCCGTACGTCGGCGTCGCAGGCGGTTGAACGCCTGCGCGGGGCCGTCGCTGCGCTACGTGGCGATGATCCTGTGCAACAACCTGTCCCGGTTTTGCCCTCGATGCTCTTTGCCAATGATGAACTGGTGCTCAATGGCCGCCCTGCGACCGTGCTGACGTGGATCCTCCCTTCGGTCTTTGTGGTGATGGCCGCCGGGTTGACCTTGATGCGCCACGGCTTTAGCCTTGTGCTCGTGCTGACCTTGTTGATCGGCTCGCTGCTGCTTTTGTTCGTCTATGTGGCGACGCAGCGCACCCGCCATACGCTCTTGTTTCAGGTCGGTCTCTTTGTCCAGGTGCTTGTCATTCTTGCGCTGACGACCCTGACCCATACCGTCCCACTTTTGATCGGGCTTCTGCTGGTGCTCTGGCAACTTTCGTTGCGCCTTGCGCTGGTGCAGGTGCTGCTCTATTTGATCGGTTTGCCGATCATTGCGGCGTTACTGGTCGCCCGCCTTGATCCCGTGGAACTGAGCAGCGAAGCCTTGATGATGGGGGTGGTGGCAACGGTCGCTGTTGGTGGGCCGCTGCTGTTGGCTCGCTCTCAGCTTGATCGGCGCAAGCAGACCGAGTTGCGTCTTTCGTTGCTCAATGCCGAGGTTGAACAACAGATGGCCGAGGTGCGTGCGTTGGCCGTGGCCGCCGAACGCGCCCGGATGGCCCGTGAAGTTCACGATGAGCTTGGTTCACGGTTGATGCTCGTTAGTCTCCAGTTGCAACTCGCCGAGGCATTTGCCGCTGAAGATGCCCAGGCGGCCCTTGAACAGTTGCAGATCAGCCGTGAGCATCTGCGTAATGCTTGGTCCAGTGTACGCAGGGTTGCCGACGCCGAGTTGCCTTTTGCCGCTGGAACCGGCACGCCCTATACGGCCCTGATGGAACTGGTACAATGTTCACATGATGCGATCGCGTTGGTGTGCGAGGGTGAGCTTGATGAGCTGCCGCTCGCTGTGCTGACGACGATCTATCGCACAGTCCAAGAGGGCCTGACGAATGCCCGTAAGTATGCACCCGGCGCCGCCGTGAGCGTTTCTATCGTTAGCCTTAACGCATATGTGACCGTGACCCTGACCAATGCGGCGGCAGATACGGCACCGTTGTCGTTCTCGCCCTGGCCTACGGGTGGCGGTTTTGGCCTGGTGGGTTTGCGTGAGCGGGTCGAAGCCCTTGGTGGTGGCCTTGAAGCTGGGCCAAGCGCCGAGGGAGGTTGGCGTGTACGGGTGGTGCTGCCCGCGTAGTTGTGGGTAGCAGGGACGAGGAACGGCAATGCCCGAGAAAATTCGTGTCCTGATCGTTGATGACCAGGCTTTGATCCGTACCGGGATTGCGACGTTGCTTGCTCGTAAACCCGATATTGAAGTTGTTGGACAGGCCGGCAATGGGGCCGAGGCACTTGCCCAGGTTGATGCGCTTGATCCTGATGTGGTCTTGATGGATTTGCAAATGCCCGGGATGGACGGTATCGAGGCTACCCGTCGTCTGACGGCGGTTGCTCGCCGCCCCGTTGTGCTGATTTTGACGACCTTTCGCGATGATGAGCATATCTTGCAAGGGCTTGCCGCCGGGGCTAGGGGCTACCTGCTTAAAGATATGGATCACCGTTCGCTCGCCGAAGCGGTGCGTACGGTCGCGGCTGGTGGCGCACTGCTGCATCCCGAGATTACAGCCCAACTCTTGCCCTACCTCGGCAAACTGGTTCCTGCACAACCTGACCCTGCCCGTGAACTTGACCCCAGCGGCCCCGATCGCCTGGCCCTCTTAACCGAACGCGAACGACGCATCCTTGGCATGCTTGCCCATGGCCTGACGAATCAGGAGATCAGCGATCAACTCACGATTAGCATTGGTACCGTCAAAAATCATATCAGTAGCATCCTTAGCAAACTCGCTGTACGTGACCGAACTCAAGCTGCTCTCTGGGCCCGTCAGCATGGTCTGTAGCCGCCAGTGCTATAATCAAGCATAATGTGCGCTGTTCGTCTGACGAGGAGTTATCGACATGAATGAAGGCAATGCTATGCCTGAGCCCGCCGATGCTGAACTTGACCGGCTCTGTGCTACGGCTATTCGTGCGCTTGCGATTGATGGTGTGCAACAGGCGAATAGTGGGCACCCTGGGCTGCCGCTCGGAATGGCCGATGCGGCCTATATTCTCTGGACGCGCTTTCTCAAGCATAATCCTGAAGATCCAACCTGGGTTGACCGTGACCGGTTTGTGCTCTCAGCAGGGCACGGCTCGATGTTGCTCTATGCGCTTTTGCACCTCACTGGCTACGATCTCTCGCTCGATGAACTGCGCAATTTCCGTCAGTGGGGCACCCGTACACCCGGCCATCCTGAGTATCACGATACGCCTGGGGTCGAGACCACTACCGGTCCGCTTGGGCAGGGTCTGGCGACCGCCGTTGGCCTGGCCCTTGCCGAGCGCTGGCTTGCCGAGCAGTTCAATCGTCCCGGTCTTCCGCTGGTTGACCATGCGACCTATGTGCTCTGTTCGGATGGCGATCTGATGGAGGGTGTCTCGCACGAGGCGGCAAGCCTGGCCGGTCATCTTAGGCTTGGCAAGCTGATTGTGCTCTATGATGCCAATAAGATTTCGCTTGACGGCGACCTCGACCTCTCCTTCTCTGAAGATGTCCGGCTTCGCTTCGAGGCGTATGGCTGGCAGGTGCTTGAGGTTGATGGGCATCATATGGGTGAGATCGCGCAAGCACTTGCTGAGGCGAAGGAAGAGACCGGACGCCCTTCGTTGCTCATCGTCGAAACCCAGATTGGCTTTGGGAGCCCTAATAAAGCAGGAACCCACAAGGCCCACGGTGAGCCACTTGGCGTCGACGAGGTGCGACTGACCAAGCTGCAACTGGGGTGGCCGACCGAGCCGGCCTTCTTTGTGCCTGAGCAGGTCTATGAGCATATGCAACTCGCGGTTGAAGTCGGCCTTACCCGTCAACGTGAGTGGGAGGCGATGGTGGCTCGTTATAAGACTGGCCATCCCGAGCTCTATGCCCGCTGGGAGCAGATGCAAGCCCGAGCGTTGCCTGCTGTCTGGGAAGAAGTATTGCCGCACTTTGCACCAACCGAGAAAGCCGGTGGCACCCGCGTCGCTGCGGGCAAGACGCTCAATGCGCTCGCCGAGGTGATTCCCTCGATCATGGGCGGCTCGGCTGATCTCCATAGCTCGAATAATACCTTGCTGGCCGGTTCGCCACCGTTGTCAGGGGCCAGTTTTGCTGGGCGCAATATTTACTTTGGGGTGCGCGAGCATGCGATGGGCGCGGCGTTGAACGGTATGGCGCTCCACGGCGGGTTTATTCCCTACGGCGGCACGTTTCTCGTCTTTAGCGACTATATGCGCCCCGCCATTCGCCTCGCTGCGCTGATGGGCCTCCAGGTGATCTATGTCTTTACCCACGATAGTGTTGGTCTGGGGGAGGATGGCCCGACGCATCAACCGGTCGAGCATGTGATGAGTCTGCGGCTCATTCCCAACCTGCATGTCTACCGGCCTGGCGACGCCAATGAAGCAGCGCAGGCCTGGCGTGCCGCGCTGGAACGGCGTACCGGCCCGACGGCGATCATCTTGTCGCGCCAGAATGTGCCAACGCTTGACCGCAGCAATGGTCTTGCCCCTGCCGACAGAACGCTGCGGGGGGCCTATGTGCTCCGCGATACCCCCGAGGCCAAAGTCATTCTGCTTGCGAGTGGCTCGGAGTTGCCGCTCGCGGTGCAGGCGGCTGACTTGCTCGCCGAACGTGGTCTTCCGGCACGGGTGGTAAGCATGCCGTGCTGGGAGGCATTCGAGGCGCAGCCCGAGAGCTACCGCCACGAGGTTTTGCCGCCCCAGATGCGCGCACGGGTCGCGATGGAGGCCGGACGTACGATGGGCTGGGAGCGTTACGTTGGATCCGAGGGCGTCGTGATTGGGGTTGATCGTTTTGGGGCCTCGGCCCCCTATCCTGAAATCTTCACCCGCCTCGGGCTTACCGCCGAGGCCATGTGTGAGGCTGCGTTGCACGTGACCAGTCACGTACGCCCTACGCCTGAAGTGTAGGCCTGCCGCAGACGCATGACCTGGTGTAGGGCGCAAGCCCTACACCAGGTCATGCGTCTGCAAAAAACGCCTCACCCGCTCGCGGAAGGTGGACGGGTTGCGCCAGGCGATCAGATGCCCCGCTTCGGCTTCGTAGACGAGACGTGCGCCCCGGATGCCGGTGACAATCACCCGTGCCTGCGCGTCGGGCACAAACGCATCCTTGCCCCCCTGGAAGACGATGGTCGGCACCTTGATTGAGGGCAGGCATGGCGCGACAATTGTCCGCGAAGCCGCCATTAATTCAATCGCACGCTCGATCCGGTCATTCAAAACCGGCCACCACGCCTCGCCATGCTGGCGCGCCATATACCGGTGCCACGATGGCGACATGTTGGCGGTGCTGTGGTGATGCGCATCAACCGTCGCGGTCGTCACCTGATGAAAGACGCCGTCTAGGATCAGTGCGGCGACCAGGTCGGGCCGGTGGCAGACTGCGTTGAGCGCGGTAATGCCCCCGGCGCTCATGCCAAAGAGCGGCACCGGTGTGGCAAAAAGTTGTTCAAGCAGATCGGCTAAGGCTTCGCCCTGCATCGCAAAGTAGCGCGTGCTAAAGAGCCCCTCGGGACGGGCCGATTGCCCATGCCCAAGCAGATCGACACTAATGACCCGATGCTCGTCGGCAAACCGCGCCGCTAGCCGCTCCTGCGTTGCCGCACTATAGGTGTTGCCGTGCAGCAGTACCAGTGGCGATCCGCTGCCAACTTCAAGATAATGAAGCGCCCCGTGGCGCGTCGAAGCAACGTTCACCGCTAACTCACCTTTTTCGCCAGAGGCCGATGGCGATCACAACCCCGATCACCAGTGCGAGCAGACTGAGTCCAATTGGCAACCACGGCGTTTCGAGCGTCATCGCTGAAACTGGGACGGCCCCCGAAGAGATGGGGATGCCCGATCCGAGGGCGCGCCGATCTTCGCGGGTCGCATCAAAGCGTGCGGTGCGACTGCACAGGTCGGTCGTCAACTGGCCATCCGTTGTCTGCGCATAGATCAGGTACTGCTCTCCCTCTTCAAAGGGAAAGCCACATGCCGCACTGCTCCCCGGTGTTGTCAGGGTCACTTGCCCTTCTAACTCGCTCTTCCAGCGTCGTTCGAGCGCCACAGTGACCAGCAGTTCCTCTTCGTCGCCGACAATGCTTACGACCCGCCCACTAAAGACCGCTGTTGCTTCTTCAAACGCCTGTCGTGGTGATGGCACCGGCGCACAGGAACAGGCATACGCTACCTGTGGTGCGCCAATGATGCCGAAACTTGCCAGGGCAACCAGCAAGACCCCGACCAGTGCGAGCCTTCGTCGTACCCACGCTACTATGTTATGCTCCACACCATCACTCCCACCGCCGGCAGTCCCGTCAGCGGGAGCGCACCGGCTTCAACTGTTGTTTCCGTTTCGCCAAGCAGATCGTGAGCCCTGGCACCATCAGGCACCCCGGCATGGCGCACTGGCACGCTCTGTAACCCATCATCAGCGCGGCGGGCGACAATAATCAAGCGCTCTTCGGCTACCTCGCGTTGATACGCCACTGTATGCCCGCCAGCATAGAGCACCTGAAAGCCGCCCCGTCGCAACGCCAGACTCGTGCGCCGCAGCCGAATAAGCTGTTGAAAAAAAGCCCGCAATTCGTGGTTCCAGGTTGTTGTATCCCACTCCATACAGCGACGGCAATCGGGGTCAACCAGGCCTTCCAACCCCAGTTCATCGCCGTAATAGATGCACGGAACCCCTGGATAGGTCAGCAACAGGGCGACGGCAATCCTGACGAGGCGCAGGTCGCCCCCAAGCAGACTCCGCAACCGGGCCGTATCGTGGCTCCCCAAAAGATTGAATTGCTGGGTCACGATCTGCCATGGAATGGCGGCGCGAAAGGCTTGCCATTGGGCAACCATGTGTTCGGTTGACATGGGCAACACATCGGCCCAGGGGCGATCTTGCACCGAGGCAAGCTCGAAGCCTGCCAACCAGCGCCAGACAGGAAAGGTAAACCCCTGATAATTCATCGAGGCATCAAGTTCTTGCCCTTGCAGATGCGGTGTCCCGTCAAAAAAATGCTCCCCGAGCAGATAGGCCTCGGGTTGCTCGGCTTTGATCGCCCGACGGATGCCGCGCCCGATCTTATGCCCAAGATTGAGCGGTCCCTGCCGCCCAAGCATGTTGGCGACATCAATGCGCCAGCCATCAATCGCATAAGGCGGGCGGAGCCAGTGCCGCATAATGGCGTTTTCACCGGCATACATCAACTCACGCAGCCGTTCACTCCGGTAATCGAGCTTGGGCAGCGTATCAACGCCTAGCCAGCTCTCATACTCATCAGGATGACGGCGAAAGGTAAAAAACTCAGCTGTGGGTGCAGCGGGGTCGGCCTGCGCTGCCACAAACCAGGGATGGGTCGCGCCGCAGTGATTCGGCACAATATCGAGGATCAGGCGCATCCCGCGGGCCGTCAGCGCCTCGCGCAAGGCAACTAACGCATCCTCGCCGCCAAGATGAGGGTCAATCGTTGCATAATCAGCGACGTCATATTTGTGGTTACTGGGGGCCGTAAAGATCGGGTTTAGATAGACGGCATTGACCCCGAGGTCGGTGAGATAGTCGAGCCGCTGCGTAATCCCCTGCAGATCGCCGCCAAAAAACTCACCCGAGCCATGTTCGCGGTGCGGCATGTCGCCCCATTGACGTGCGACCACTGGCTTGCCCATGTAGACATACTGCCCATCACGGACATTATTCGTCGGATCACCGTCGGCAAACCGATCAGGAAAAATTTGGTAAAAGACAGCGTCTTCTAACCATGCCGGGGCATGATAATCGGCGAGCAGCTTGAAATCATTTGTGTCAGTCGGATAATGCGGCACAATTCCCGCCGCGTTATACCAGAGATTGCCACTATGCAGCGTCCGGAGCAAAAAACGATAGCCGGTCGAAAGCATGCGCAACGGCAATTCGATCCGCCACCAGCGACAGACGCTATCCGCCCCGGCTGGCTCCATTGGCACAATCGTCTGCTCGCCATCGGGGCAACTGCGCAGATAGACGGCGGTGAGCGGTGCCTCAAGCGCCACACGCAAACGCAGCGTTGCCGTTGCCCCGAGACGCTGTTCAGCCACCTCGACATAGAGTGGTGAGCCATCGTGATGCACCGACTCAGTCCAATTGATCATATACAAAGCCTTTCGGCATAGCTCCAAGAACCGTTAGCCCAGGGCTGTATAGCCTCGTTCAAGGCGGGCAAGGGTGCGTTCACGGCCCAGGGCCACGAGCATCTCAAAGAGGGGAGGGGCCACCGTACGTCCACTGGCAGCGACACGGATCGCGCCAAAGAGCGGCCCAGGTTTCACTTCGAGGCGTGCGACGAGCGCACGTAACGCCGCTTCCACCTGCTCGATACCCCAGATCTCAACCTGACTCAGCGCTTCATGGGCCGCCCGCAAAAGCTCGGCCGTCTGGGCGGCCTCCATCTTTTTGGGTACCAGGAGGGCCGGATCATACCCCTCGGGGCCAGGGCTTGGTTCGCGGAAGAAGAATTCGAGCAAGTCCGGCGCTTCGCTCAGTTCGACCAACCGCTCGTGGATCAACGGTGTCAAGCTGACCACATAGGCACGCTCGTCGACGGTCGGCGGATCAGTAACTAGGCCAGCCTTGGTCAGATACGGCAACAACCGTTCGGCAACCTGCTCGGTCGTCAGGCGCCGGACATAGAGTCCATTCAGATCCTTGAGCTTGTCGGGATTCCAGCGTGCTGGCGAGGGTTGCACCCGCTCAATCGTAAAGCGCTCAACAATCTCGTCCCGAGACATCAACTCGGTATGGTCGTCGTAGCTCCACCCTTGCAACGCCAGATAATTGAACATCGCCTCGGGCAGATAGCCACGTTCCCAGAAACGGTTCGTTGAGACATCATCTTTGCGTTTCGAGAGCTTGCCTTTGCCGTCCTGGCGCAAAATAACGGGCAGGTGGGCAAAGACGGGCAAATTCCAGCCAAAGGCATGGTAGAGCAGCACATGATAGGGCGTCGAGGGCACCCACTCTTCAGCGCGCATCACGTGGGTAATCTGCATCAGATGGTCATCAACGAGGTGCGCAAAATGGTAGACGGGCATCCCAGTGGCTTTGATCAAGACAATATCCTGCAACTGGGTATGTTGTACCACAATCTGATCGCCGCCGCGCACCAGATCCTGAAACCGCGTTTCGCCCTCAAGCGGTGTCTTCAGGCGAATGGTAAAAGGCCGCCCACGGGCCGCCATTTCTTGCTGCTGTTCGAGGGGCCAAGCGCGCTCGGGACCACGAAAACGAAACGACTTGATGCCCTGCGCTTCGGCAGCGGCGCGCATCTGCGCCAGTTCTTCTTCAGTTGTAAACGACATATAGGCCAGGCCCGCCTCGAGCAACTGCGTGCTATATGTCGCATAGATGCCCTCGGCGTGACGCTCCGACTGCACATAGGGGCCAAAGGGTCCGCCTACGTCAGGGCCTTCATCCCAATCAAGGCCAGCCCAACGCAGCGACGCCATAATATCAGCGGCGGCATCATCAACAAAACGCTTCTCGTCCGTATCCTCGATGCGTAGCACAAACTGGCCCCCGTAATGGCGGGCAAAGAGCCAATTGAAAAGCGCCGTACGCACACCACCAATATGCAGATAACCAGTCGGACTCGGGGCAAAACGCACCCGTACCGGGCCAGAAACAACACTCATAGCGATCTCATTGCTCCTGCATCACCAGCCTAGACGAACCCTGCCAACAAAGCGCAGGCGTTGCCCCGTAACAGGGCCATACCATACCCATTATACGCCACATAGCCATCAAGGCTATCGCAATGTTGCCCAGGCACCTTTGAGAGTGACCTGAGCAACCTGGGCGCTCCCAAAAGGATCGCTCAAACAGTCGTATCTGGAGCACCGGCAAACAGTTGCGCAACCTCGACCGTGATCGGAAAAAGGAGAGGCGTCAGGGCTTCTCCAACCCCGACCAGGTGGGTTGCCGTATAGTCGCCAAGCCCGCTATCGGGCGTATGACAAACAAGCACGTCGCGTGTCTCGGGGCGGATGATCCAGTACTCGGGCACACCAGCTCGTGCATAGGCATGGCGTTTGACGAGCGTTTCTTGCTCGGCATTATGGGGTGACAGCACTTCGGCGATCAGATCAGGTACGCCACGGATGCGCCGATTGGTGATAATGTCGGCTCTGGCGCGATGCACCAGCACAAAATCAGGCTGTACCGGATCGCAACCAGGCATAAGCAGGCCAATCGGGGCCGTGGCTGCATACGCCAGTCCCTGATGCTCTAGCGGAATGCCAAGTTGTGCATCGAGCCGTCGAATGATCCACTGGTGAAAATAGCTTGGAAAGATCATTATCTCTGGCATAGCGGCTCCTTTGGCTCCTTGCTGGTGTGCTTCATGATAATTCCGGCCCCGAGTCAAGTCAAATATGCTATAATCAACCTTCGGAACGCTCTGCAACGCGCTGCGAGATTGACGTAATGTGCCAGCCTGGCTGGCATCTTTTGTCAGTATGCCATGCATTCCTGTAGGAGGTTGTGCCTCCCCTTCCCGGAGTAAAAAGTGCCAGCTCGTCCTTTCCTCAAGTGGGCCGGTGGTAAAGGTCAGTTGCTGGCCGAATTGACGGCACGCTTGCCAATGACGTTTGAGCGCTACCACGAGCCTTTTGTTGGCGGTGGGGCCTTCTTTTTTCATCTCTGGAACCAAGGCCTGCTGGCCCATGGGGCGGTTTTGAGCGACTCGAATCCTGAGTTGATCGATTGTTATGAGGTTGTTCGCGAGCACGTTGAAGACTTGATTGAGCTACTTGTTGCGATGCGGGTTCATTTCGCTGATCGTGACTTCTTCTACGAAGTCCGGTCGTGGGATCGCCAGCCTCACTTTCATCTCCGCCCCAAAGTTGAACGAGCCGCCCGTACCATCTTTCTCAACCGCACGTGCTATAACGGTCTCTATCGGCTCAATAATAAGCGTCAGTTCAATGCTCCCTTTGGACACTACAAAAAGCCTTTGATTGTTGATCCTGATAATATGCGTGAAGTGAGTCGCGCTTTGCGTGAGGTTGAGCTACGGGTTGAGCACTTTGATGGAGTATTGCAGCGTGCCCGGCCCGATGATTTGATCTATTTCGATCCTCCGTATGTGCCTGTGAGCCCTACCTCCTCGTTTACGGCCTATACGCATCGTGGTTTCACTGAAGTGGAGCAGCGTGAACTAGCTCATACCTTCTTTGCGCTGGCCGACCGTGGCTGTGCCGTGATGCTTTCGAATTCGCACACGCCGCTCGTGGCTGAGCTTTATGCGCCTGCGACGACCAACGATATCGTGATGGCGAGCCGCAAGATTAACTGTGATGGCAAAAAGCGCGGTGAGGTCGCCGAGATGATTGTCTGTAGTTTTCCGGTGGGCCTGGTGCAACCCCGCCGGGTTGCGCTGCTTGCGCAGCCGGTGGTGCTGACCGGCAAGTAGCAGTATGCATATTCTGCATCTCAATCAACTCTACAATCCTGCCTCGGGTGCCTCGCGCTATTTTCGTGAAATAGGGGCGCGCCTCGTCCGTGAAGGGCATCGGGTGACGCTGCTCAGCACGGATGCTCTGGATCTTGAGTATTTCTGGGATGCCCGTTGCCGCCACGTCGAGCCTGGTGTCACCGAGCAGGATGGGATGCGCATCATTCGCTTCCCTGTGCAGCGGATGCCCGGCCCTTCGCTTGCCTATCAGATCCTCCGTCGGCTGATGGTTGACCTGGGGCGTCTGGGACAGCCCGTTGCCCCGCTCTTGATGCGCCTTGCGACCCTGACCCCGCGCCTCCCCGCGCTTGAACATTTCCTGGCAACGGCCCCCGAACTCGCGGATGTGACCGTGTTGCATACGACAAATATTACGCTCGATTTTGCCGTTATTCCCGCTGCACGCTGGGCCAGGCAGCGGGGCATTCGCCATCTCTGTACCCCGTTTGTGCATTTGGGCGAGCCGGGCAAGCGCCAGATTGTGCAGTACTATACGATGCCCCACCAGATCGCGTTGCTGCAAGAGTGTGCGGCGGTGGCAACGATGACGACGCTGGAACGCGACGCGCTGATTGCGTCTGGGGTGCCCGCTGCACAGGTGCATGTTGTTGGTGCCGGCATTGATCCTGCCGAGGTGGCTGGTGGTGATGGGCAGGTGTTCCGGGCGCGGCATCAGATCAGTGGGCCGATGGTCTTGAGTCTGGGGGCTGCGGCCTACGATAAAGGAACCATTCATGTGCTCGAAGCAATGCAGCGCCTCTGGGCCAGTGGGGTCGAGGCAACCTGGGTGCAATGCGGGCCACTGCTTGCCCACTTCGAGCACTATTGCAAGCGCTTGCCCGCCGAGGCCAGGGCACGGATCCATGTGCTTGGTTATGTTAGCGACGCAACACGCCGCGACGCACTGGCCGCCGCAACGGTCTATGCGCAACCATCGCGCACCGACAGCTTTGGCATTAGCTACCTCGAAGCGTGGGCCTACGGTGTACCCGTTATTGGCGCACTGGCCGGCGGCGTACCCGCGGTCATCCGTGACGGCCTTGACGGGTTGCTTGTTCCGTTTAGCGACAGCGCCGCACTCGCCGAGGCGCTCAAGCGCTTGATCAGCGATCCCGGATATGCCCGGCAACTCGGCGCATCCGGCCAGGCGCGGGTCATGCGCGAGTTGACCTGGGAGGCCGCGTATCAGCGGATACGCGGCCTCTACGAAGCTTCGCTGCAACGTTGACTGCGCACCTAACGGCTGACTAGAGGAAGATAAACCCTCCACTCATCATCTGGTATCACCGTGCCTGTAATATCAATCGTATGCGTCGCAGTGACTTCACTCAATTCGTTGGCAACATTGACGCCAATCGTCTTTGTGCCACTGGTGGGCCAGCTATACGTAACAGTAACCGTTGAACTTGCCGTGACGAGGGTAACGGGCTCAGCTACATCAGTGACTGTGGCCGTATAGGTATAGGGCGCTGTCGCCCCGAGCGGCTCAAGCTCAAAAACAAACGTATAGGTCATCCCTGCGGTGCCTGTGACCGGCCCGGTGATGCTGAGCTCGCTCAACGGCAGATAGAGCTTTGAGACCTGCGTTGTCGTGCCACTCAGATAGTTGCCAATCACCCCGGCAGATTGCGTGGTACTGCTCGTACGAAGGCCCACCCCTGCTTGCAGAGGTGCGCTCAGCGTGACCGTAAAGGCTCCAGTCTCATCCGCAAGCGCCTCACCAAGATAGCTCAGCGTTTCGGCAATCTCGTCACCATTATCGCTGTAGAGATCGATCAAGCATCCGGGACAGGGACTATCGAGGCCACTGGTTCCCCGGACTGTGGTTCCGGCAACGGACGTAACGCGGGCCGGCTGGAAGGTGCGCAGCACTGCGGGTATCCCAGGCCCAAAGGCATAGACTCGCCCGGGGCCGCGTTCGATCAGATTGCGTCGCACGGTGATTTGTCCAAAGGTCGGCGAGGTGTCGCTGGCAAGGATAGCCGACGATTCATCATCTTCAAACCCGGCGCGACTGCCTGTAATCAGGTTGTCAACGATCTGTGTATTGCTTCCCGAAACTTTGATGCCCTGCCCACAGACACCTACGGGATTATCGGCGCTGTCAATGCCAATCACATTGTCGCGCACTTCGTGGCCGCTGCCAAAGATCTCAATCGCGATAGGTGGCGTATCGTTGAGTGACTGGATGATATGCAACCCCGCAATGCGATTGCCAATGAGCCGATTGTTGCTGCCACTCAAAGCAATGCCCCAGCCGCCGTACCAGTTTTGCGGATCAAGGCTGAGTGAACGGAGACACTGCGCTGCTACAGGCACCTCAGGTACGGTACCATCTGCCCGTGTACCAATCAAATTATTCTGAATCGTATTGTTTGTGCGGCTCCCATCAATATTGATGGCACGGGCAAACGCTCCAGCAATGATGTTATTCTGGACGAGGTTGTCATTGGAGGTAATGAAAATACCTCCCCCGGCCATACGATTCGGTTGGGCCGGTGTCCGAAAAACGATGGAGGTACCATCGTCGCTCAGCCCCATCCAGATCTGCTCGACCGTATTGCCATCCTCTTTCAGAAAGATCGCCCCGCCACCCTTAAACGCCAGATGGCGGATCGTATTGCCAGTACTTTCGATCTCTAGACTGCGGTCATTCGTGGCAAGAATGATCGGTGGCCCATCCGTGCGACCCCCTGGTTGCGTTGATCCATCAATCGTTACATCGCCGGTCTTATCAAGAATTGACTGGGTTCTCAGCGTAGGCAACGCCGCATTAATTGGTAGCGTCCATGTCCCACTTACCTCGCGATCTTTATTCGGATCATCATCAGCTAGATTGAAGCGAATTTCGATCGGGCGATCCGCCGGAGGGCGGGCCGCAGCCTCAAGGATCGCACGGCGCAAGGTACATCCATCGGTTGCGGGCACAAAAATAGCCCCGGAGGTGTAGGTACACGTCTTGCGCGTACTGCTACTATCGAGGTCTTCACTAGTATCAACCACGATCACTGTTGTAGCCTGGCTAGGCTTGCCGACAGGCTCTTGATGTTGTAGCGAAGGGGCTTGGGCTCGGCTTGAGGTATGAGCAATGAAGCCAACCACGAAGACAAGCACAGTGATCAACGTCACCCACAGCGAACGACGACCGGTTCGATCCTCTGGATAATGCATCTGGGGCACTCTTTGTCTCCTTTGCCTTTACAGGGAACGTATGTCCATGCCTATATGGGGGGAAGAGTTCAGCGTTGGGTAAGCGCCCCCGGGAGCGAGGGTGTCTCGCTCTCGAACATATGACGAGGGCGAGACGCTTTCGCTCACAGGAGAAAGGGTGAACAAATTCCTCTGCCGGGCATACAAAGTGGGCGTAGAGGCCTGCTGTGGCTCTACCGAGTATCAACCTGAGGTTGCGGCAACGCAACCCCCAATTCTTCACTCAGTTGT
Source organism: Candidatus Chloroploca asiatica (assembly GCF_002532075.1). Classification (GTDB taxonomy): domain Bacteria; phylum Chloroflexota; class Chloroflexia; order Chloroflexales; family Chloroflexaceae; genus Chloroploca; species Chloroploca asiatica. The sequence continues at coordinate 52,607 of NZ_LYXE01000083.1, forward strand.
TGGAGGAACTGGGTAAGGAAGAGTGTGCGGCGTTCGGCTTCAGCTTTCCCGGCCGCCGTGGTCATTGTTGCGGCGAGACCGAGCAGCTTGGTGTAGAAATGATCAATAGCTGAAAGCGTATCATCCGCAGGGCGTTGGGTAGGGAATGGTTCGGCAGGATCGTAGAGTGGGCGTCCAAGCTGTCCGTTGAGCATGAGACAGCGGGCGAGACCAATGGCACCAAGGGCATCGAGGCGATCAGCATCCTGAACGACGCGGGCTTCAATGGTCAGCGGGGCAATGTTGGCGCTGAAGCTGTGCGCCATGATCGCATGGGCAATCGCGGGAATACGAAAAGGCGGATAGCCTGACCAGGTCAGGAACGAACTCGCCGCTGTTGCGGCCATCGTTGAAGCAAAGGGGCGTTGGAGCGAATCTTTGGGTACACTGACACAATCGTGCAACCAGGCTGCGGGCAACACGACCGTAAGATCAGCGTTTTCGGCAACGGCAAGGCGGCGTGCATTGGCGACCACCCGCCTGATGTGCTCACGATCATGGGCCGCATCAGGCTGTGCTTCGCGTGAGTCAAGAAAGGCGATAAAGCGTGGTTCCCAGTAAGCTTCATCAATCATAGGTTCTTGAACCAACCTGTTCAGTTAAGCCTCCGTCCCCGCCTACGCGGGGACGGAGCTTCGGGCCGCAGGCCACGAAGCTTACCAGGTAACACTCATCATCGAACAATTAATTCCAGAGCCGATCCCGAGCAAACCGACGTGATCGCCAGCTTTGATCCGTCCGGCCTCGGCAGCTTGCGCCAGACTGATCGGGAGTGCCGCAGGCCCGATGTTGCCGAGTACCTGGAAATTCAAGGCAAGCTTCGCCGGCGTCAAGCCAAGGGCTTCGCTGATGGCCGCCATGTGTCGGCCGCTGACCTGGTGGGGGGCATAGAGCGCGATCTGCTCGTCAGACCAGTTGGGCAACCGCTCCTGGGCGCCTGCCCACGTCTCGGTGGCAAGCTTGACCCCGGCGACCAGTAGGGCGCTCGCATCGGTCTTCATATAATCAGGACTGCCAATGCAGAGCTCATTGTGTTCGGTGGCTGCCAGTGAGACCAGGCCATTGAGCCGGTGTGGCGAGCGGGCGACGCTACTATGTGCAAGCAACATTGCTGCTGCGCCAGAGCCAAGGGTCAACGCGGCAAAGTTATCGCGGAACTCGATAGCGGTGGTCTCAGGGCGCTTCAAGCGCTCGAGCGTTGCCGTCACAATCTCTTGCGAGCCTTCGCCATTGACGATCAGGGCATACTCGATCTCCCCCATCTCGATCATCATTGCCCCGACATGCATCCCATTTAAGAAGCCCAGGCAGGCATTGCGCAGATCGTAGTTGATCGCCTTTGGTGCCAGGCCGAGACTACGATGGACAAAGCATGCCGTTGAAGGTTCGAGAAAATCCTGACAGACCGAGGTATTGAGCAAAAGCCCGATCCGGCCTGGATCAACCTCGGCCGCCGCCAGCACTTTGGCCCCGGCCAGCGTTGCTGTGGCACTGGGGCGGGTACCGGCTTCCCAGAAGCGACGTTCCTGAATCCCCGAGAGTTGCTCTAGACGGCCCTTTGGTACCCCAAGGCGCTCCATGGTCTCACTGATCTGATCTTCAAGCCAGGCCGAACTGATCCGGTGCGGGGCCAACTCATAACCCAGCGCCTCGATGGCGACATTCTGAAAGAGCACGCCAGACCTCCCGATTTGCAAAAGGAACCTTTCCTGAGGTATCGTACCACATTTCTTGTGGGCAGGATGACATCGGCATCTCAAATCTATGCTATCCTATGGTAGACTAACCGGCGTGCAAACTGCCGGGCTGCGGGCCGCGTTCGCCTGTAGGCAGGCTTGGTGATACTGAATTATGCGCGTCGCGATCATTCACGATTATCTGAATCAGTACGGTGGTGCCGAGCGGGTCCTCGAGGCCCTCTGCGAGTTGTTCCCTGATGCGCCTGTCTATACCTCGATTTATGATGCCGAGGCGATGCCAGGCCACTATCGTACGTGGGATATTCGTACCTCGTTTATGCAACGCCTTCCCGGTTGGCGCAAGCACTTTCGCCGCTACTTCTTGCTCTATCCCACCGCCTTCGAGAGCTTTGACTTTAGTGAGTATGACCTGCTGATCTCGAGCAGCAGCGCCTATGCCAAAGGGGTCATGCCCCGGCCTGGGGCCTTGCATATCTGCTATTGCCATACGCCGATGCGTTTTGCGTGGCGAACACGTGAGTACATCGAGCGTGAAGAGATTACTGGGTTGCAACGGGTGCTGTTGCCGATCGGTTTGACCTATGTTAGACTCTGGGATGTCAGTACGGCGAATCGTGTCGATCGGTTTGTCGCTAATTCATACGAGGTCGCCGGACGCATTGCACGTTATTACGGTCGTTCCTCGCAGGTGATCGCCCCGCCGGTGGATCTGCCTCCGTACGAGCCACGGCCGACGGGTGATTTCTATCTGGCGGGTGGTCGACTTATTCCGTATAAGCGGATCGAGTTGATTATCGAGGCGTTCACGAAATTGCGCCTACCCCTCAAGGTTTTTGGTGACGGTCGCGACCGCCAGCGTCTCCAGCAACTTGCTGGCCCAAATATCGAGTTTCTTGGCTGGGTGGATGAAGCAACCCGCTGCGATCTCTTTGCTCGCTGCCGTGCGTTTATCTTCCCCGGTGAAGAAGATTTTGGTATTACTCCGCTCGAAGCAATGGCGGCCGGCCGCCCGGTGATTGCCTATGGTGCCGGTGGTGCGCTCGAAACAGTGATTGATGGCGTGACCGGGCGCTTTTTTCATCAGCAGACTGCGGCAGCGGTTGCGGCAGCAGTTGCGGCTTCTCACGCAGACTGGTATGATCAAGCTGCGATCCGTCGTCACGCCGAGCAGTATCGGCGCGATCTCTTTCTTAGTCGGATGCGCACGTTGATTGATGAGACGCTGCAAGATCATCAACAGCAGCGCCTCCCACACGTTCGTTCGTAAGCCTATGCATCTTCGTGAATACATTGCGCTGCTGTTGCGTTATTGGCCAGTGCTGGTTGTTTTGCCGTTGCTGACCGCTGGTCTGAGTACGCTGACGCTGCTCGGGCGTACTCCAGTTTTCCAGACAACGGTGCGCTTGATGGTGACCCAGGCTCCTGAACCTGATCCGGAGTTGCCGCTGCCGCCCCTTGATGTCGGTACAACCTGGCTCACAACAGCGTATATCCTTGATGATTTGCCCGCTGTGATCTCCAGCGCGCTCTTTGCTACCGATGTTCAGGCCGCGATGGCGGCACAGGGCTATGCCCTTGAGGTGCCTGCGATCCAGGGCGGTTTGCGTGTCGAGACGACCCATCGCTCGGTGCTGCTTAGCGCAACGGCCGCAACTCCCGAACTGGCTGTTGCGATGGCGCAGGCGGCTGTGACGAGTCTCCATGAGGGTGGGTTGGTCTACTGGGGCCGCTTCCCCGCCGGTGGGTTGCAGGTGCAAGTGATTGATCCCCCGGGGGCCGCTGCTTCGTCGCAGAGCCTCACCGGACTGGTGCGTGAAGTGGGCCTGCGGGTTGCCCTGGCGCTTGTCGCCGCGGTGGGCATTGCGCTTGGCCTTGCATATCTTGATGATCGAATCTATCATGCACGTCAGGCCGAACGCTGGACGGGCGCACCTGTGCTTGGCGTGATTCCTGAAGAATAAGTGAGGGTGCGATGCAGTTACGTGATTATGGGCTTGTGCTCGCGAAACGCTGGTGGGTGGTTGTGCTGACCCTCGTTGCTGCGGCAGTGGCGGCGTATGGGGTCAGCAAGCTGATCCCTCAGACGTTTCGCTCGCAGGCGGTCTATCTGGCCCTGGCGAATCAGGCTGATAATGGCCTGAATATTGTGCTCCGTAATTCGATGAATAGCTACCGCGAATTGGTGATGCAGCCCGATGTGCTCGACCAGATTAGCCAGGAGATTGGCCTCGATATTAGCGGTGAACGCTGGATGCGCGATGTTAATATTCAGCCTCGCCCTGATGAGCAGAAGATTATTATTGAGGTGGACGCACCAACGCTCGATCAGTCGATGGCAATGGCCGATGCCGTGGGCAATCGCCTCGTTGCGGAAGTGAACCGCATTAACGCGACGCTCGAGGGCACCGCCCGGATCAATGTGCAACGTATTCAGCAGGCCCGCCTGACCGCTATTCAACCCAATACACGTATCAATGTGCTTGCCGGGGCGCTGCTTGGTCTGATGCTCGGGGTGTTGCTGGCCTATGTGCTTGAGTATCTTGATGATACGCTCAAGAGTAGTAGCGATGTTGAGCGTTTTGTTGGCTTGACGACCTTGGGCGCGATTCCTACCGTTGAGCCATAAAACGAGGAGATAGCTGTGGGTGCCAATGGTTCTTCGCCCGAGACGACGTTGATTACGCTGCGCGACCCTGGCTCGCCTGCGGCTGAGGCGTTTCGTACCCTGCGTACCAATCTGCTTTTTTCGAGCCTTGACCGGCCGCTCCATACGCTGCTGGTCACCAGTACGGCCCCTGATGAGGGCAAGAGTACGACCCTGGCGAATCTGGCTGTGACGATGGCGCAGGCCGAACAGCGGGTGCTGATGGTTGATTGTGACCTGCGCCGCCCCAGTTTGCATACGATCTTTGGGGTGCCCAATGAGCGTGGTCTGACCAGTGCCGTGCTTGCGCAGGACGATGGCCCCTTGCCCATTCAGCCGACGAGTGTCCCCGGTCTCCATGTGCTGACCAGTGGGCCGTTGCCCCCGCGCCCCGCCGATCTGCTTGGCTCACGCCGTATGGGTGCCCTGATCGAGCGGATGCGCTCTGAGGCCGAAATTGTGCTCTTTGATACGCCCCCGGTCGTGGCGGTTACCGATGCCGCGACGCTGGCCCCCCGGGTTGATGGGGTGTTGCTCGTGCTCCATGCTGGGCAGACCCGCCGCGACCGTGCCCGTGAGGCGCGCCGCCTGCTCGAACAGGTCAAGGCCAATATCGTTGGGGTGGTGCTCAATGGGGCGAAGGTGGAGCGGGGTTATGCGTATTAGGGGAGCATATGATTGATCTGCATTCCCATATTCTCCACAATATTGATGATGGTACTCGTTCACTGCAAGAGGCCGTTGCCCTTGCGCGGGCTGCCGTTGCTGATGGCGTGACGATCATGGCCGCAACGCCCCACGGTGCTAGTTCGGTCAGTACCTGGACCCGCTATGAGGTTGACCTTGCACGCAAGCGCCTCGCCGAGGTACGTGCAGCTCTTGCGCACGAGGAGGTGCCGCTTCAGCTTATCTCAGGTACTGAGATCTATGGTGAGCCGGGTGCGCTTGAACGCTTGCAAGCCGGTGCGCTCTTGCCCTACGAAACAGGTCGTGCTGTACTCGTTGAGTTTCCGTTGCATATTACCCCGCAGGCTGCCGAGCAGATTATCTTTGGGTTTCAACTCGCGGGCTATCGGGTTGTGCTCGCCCATCCTGAGCGTTATCATTTTGTGCTGCGCGACCCCAATACCTTGCTTCCAATGATCGAGCGCGGGATCGTGATGCAACTCACCTGCGATGCGTTGCTCGGTGTTCAGGGTTCGCGTATGAAGATGCTGGGCGAATTGATGGTGCAGCATGGCCTGGTGCAGATCCTCGCGACCGACGCCCACGGCTTGCACCTCGGGCGCGTACCGAATCTGGGCGCAGCCCGCATACGTGTCGCGCAACTCGTGAGCGAGCAACTCGCCGATGCCCTCACCCGCCTGCACCCCGAGGCTATTCTCGCTGATGCGCCACTGACGCCCATGCCTCCCTCGCGCATTCGCAATTGGGACGGCTCTCGCTACGCCTGATCGATGGTCTTACTACTCCCAGTTAATCTCAATCCAGATCGCATCGTCACAGATTCGTACTGGGTAGGTTGCCAGGCGTAACCCCACCGGAGGCACGAGGCTTTTACCTGTGCGTACATCGTAGGCCCATCCGTGCCACGGACATGTGATCGTCGCACCGATGAGAACCCCCGCCGAAAGCGGCCCGCCTTCGTGGCGGCAGGCATCACTGAAGGCATAGAGGCTGCCATCCACATTGGCGACCGCAACTGGCAAGCCTTCGATCGCGGCATAGATCAGTTGCCCCGGTGCCAACTCGTTTGCCTCACCTATCTTCACCCACTCGCCGGCCATACGCGCTTCTCCCTCATCCTCGTTTGTCAACCAAATTTCCTGGCCTTCCCGCGCCTTTGCGCCTTTGCGCCTTTGCGTCAAAAAACCGTCTTATTGGAAAAGCACTTCCCTGAGCAGTTCTTCCAGGATCGTGGCCGTGACCGCATGGTGACGGTACGGTGGGGCGGTGCGCTGCGGGTAGACCCGATTGCTCAACACAACCAGGGCTAGTTGAGCATGTGGTACGCCAATGATGGCTGGCCCGGTAAAGCCGGTATGCCCAAAGCTTCCTCTGGGCGCGGACCCCATAAAGTTGGCCCGATCCAACATCCACCCCAACCCGCTCGGCAGTGCCTGCCCTGCGTCAGTTCGGAGCTCGGCAGTTGCATCACGTAAAGCGAGCGCAACCGTGGCTTCGTGCAGCACCTGCTGATCTGCCCAGGCACCACCCTGCAGCCACATGCGCACCAGTCGTTCAAGATCGCGGGCGGTGCTGAAAAGCCCGGCGTGTCCTGCGACCCCTCCCAGCGCATAGGCACTCTCGTCGTGAACCACGCCATGCACGAGCCTCTGCCGCCACGTATCATCCCATTCTGTTGGTACAATGCGTTCGCGTAAGGCTCCTGAGGGGCAGTAGCCGGTTTCGCGCATGCCCAGAGGGTCAAGCACAAGTTTCTGGACAGCCTGGTCAAGGGGGATGCCCGCGACGACTGCAACAATCTCGCCAAGCAACAGACTATTGATATTGGTATAGGCCAGCTGCGTCCCGGGTGGTTTGACTGGTTCAGCGGCGTAGATTGCAGCCTGAATGCCTGCTGCCCCCTCGTTGCGTAGGGTCGAGAGGCGCAGAGCCAAGCCCGAGCAATGGGTCAACAGATGGCGTACCGTGACGTGTTGTGCTCGTGCGGCTGGGAGATAGAAAGTGATCCCTCGGTCGAGCGTCAGTTCACCAAGATCATAGAGGCGCAAGGCCGCTGTCGCCGTCACTACTTTGGTCAGCGAGGCAATGTCAAAGATATCGTCACGCACAATCGATCGCGTGCCCTCATCTTCGTACATCGTTGTGCCATACGCCTGATCGCGCAACGTTGCTCCGTCACGGGTTGCCAGGATGACCGCCCCCGGAAAGATGCGTGCTGCAATGGCCTGCTGGATCACAATCGTTTGTCTCATCCCTCGGTCATATACCAGCTACTGCCAACCTGGATGACGGGCAACCCGCCACTCGTTTGCCCAAGCACTCCTGTCAGGTCACTGGTTCGTTCACGTAGCACGTTGCCCTCTGCATCAAGAAAGACCAGGACAAATGTGCCGTCAACAACATTGACCAGGGCCCGCCCCTCTTCACGACTCAAGATCTCGACATAGCTGTAGGTGATCGTGAGGGTGACACGGCTTCCCACCACGGGCTGGTTCGAGGTTGTCACAAAGTTGAGCAGCATCTGGCTCATCGCATTGCGTTGATCGACCCGCTCACTCGGCGCAAAATGGCTCGCCAGCCGTTCGGCCCAACTCCGCCGTACCTCTGGATCAGTCAGGTTCTCTTCAGCGAGCGCGGTATTCAGATCTTCGATAAAACTTTCAACCACTGCCTGCGGGCTTGACGCACCTGCGCCTGCGACTTCTTGCTCGGCCACCGTGACACAGCCGGACAGCAGCAGCAGGACAAGCACCAGGAAGAGTCTCGGCATAGGCCAGGGCACGACGCGAGGTTGCGCGTACCGTATGCTTGGTTCGCCCAACATCTTATGGTGTCCCCTCGCCACTCTCACGAAATGAACGTGGTGGTGACGGCAGTTCAGCCTGGATGATCTGGTTAGCATTGACGAGATAGAGCTTCGTGCGGATGCCATCGTTCGTGACCGTCAGATTATTCAACTCATCCAGGCGAAGTGGGCCGTCAGTCCGCACCTTGATCTGTTGAATAATGGTGCCGCTTACCTTTTCCATCTGGAGAATACGCTCATTCAAGGTGTCAATGAGAAAGAAGTGGCCGTCTTCGGGTGATGTTCCAGTCACAACAAAGCCGCGCACGATCGTCAACGGAGGATTGATTCCTTCTGGTTTCACTTCACCAACAAATTGGCCCTGACTAAAGACGAGCACAGTGCCATCGGCCCGCAGTAAATAGATGCTCCCATCAACAGCCATATCAACCACGGTACTCAGATCGACATCAGCCAGACTATTGACATCAAGCCAGTAATCGGGGGCATCACTATAACTCCCCGAGCGAAAGCGCAGTACCTCATTAGCGACTGCGCCCCAGACATAGAGATTGCCGCCATACTCACGCACTCGCAACCGGTCGCGGAGACGCCAGATCTCGCTTGCCCCGAGTTTGGCGTAGTTCCAGCTTGATCCGGTACGAAAATAGTACCCAAAGCCACTCGCAGCCTCGTCAATCGCGACGACCTGGTCAATGCGCCAGGTCGCTGCCCGCACTGGCCCAACCACCGTTGAACCAACCCCCTGCCCAGGGCTGAGAAATGGCTCGGCACGGCCTCCCTCCTGGGGGATGCGGTAGAGCCGACTATTCTGGGTGTCGATATCAACGGCGTAGATATACTGCAAACGTTCGAGCAGATTTGTATCGGTCACATTGGTCATCACTGGGGGCACAATCACATCGGCAAAGCGCCCGGTGGCAAGCGGATGTATCGCCACCACCACAGGTTCATCAAGAAAGGTAATGCGCTGCACGGATGCTAGGGCACGTTCGTACTCGCGTTGTAATTCTTGATAGCGGAGCCAGAGCGTCGGATTCGTCGTTGTAATGAGCGCACTGCTCCGTAGCTCATCAATCGCTTCACGGGCAAACTCCAGCGTCACCAGTGCTTCGTTGGTGTCTTCGGCGCTCCGCACAGTCGCCAATTGTTCGTCGGCGACCGTGAAGTATTCGAGCACAATCTGCTGATCATTCTGGAAGCTCAAATTCATGCCGTAGATCACCAGGATGGTGATCATGAGCAATAGACCAAGTAAGAGCGCCCACGAAAAAGGCGGTCCTTTGCGCCGGTACGAAAGCCCTTGGCCTCGATGGATCGGACGTTGCGGTTGCACCGTTCGGCGGACGTGACGTTCACGGAAATAGCCATTGATGCTACTGCTCATCCGTTGGAAGGGAAGGGCAAGTCGTTCCCCCCAGGTTAGATCGACGAGGGGGCGTTCTTCGTAGCGGGGGCGGTATGGTCCGGCACCGCTGATTGTCTCTTCACTACTCAGATCGATGCGACGGCTGCCTGAAACGGGCACCGTCCCTTCACCGAGAAAGGTTGAAGGGGGTAGGTTTTCGAGCCGGAGCGGTGCGGTGTCGGCCCGTACTTCGCGCAGCCGTGCGTAACGATCCCCAATCTCGTCACCAAGATTGATCGGTGTTGCGCGAGGGATTGGCGCCGTCGAGTATCTTGGCTCGTCCGGCATCCGTTGCATCTGATCGATCGGTTCAGCCTCGGGCTTGTTAGGAACCGCTTGATTGCTTCGTTCGGGTCGCCGCCTCAACGTGCGCTTTAGTTTGTCTACCCATCCACGCATCCCTGCCATCTGCGCCCCCTGCATCGTGTCGGTCGTGCTCTTGCTGGGGACGACCTGGCGGTTGCGAGGCTTCGCTTCAGGGGTAAACCTGATCACTAGGGCATGGGGATTGTCGAGTCCATGGGTGTGGGCAAGCTCTTCAAGTCGTTCCAGCATGACCGTGGCGTCATCTTGCCACAGTCTGGCTTCTACCTCGGTGCGGCTCAGCAGTTGGGCAAAATCACTCGAACAGAGCAAGGCCGCGCCGCCTGTTCCTATGCTTGCACGGTAGAGTTCGGGCTCGACAAAGAGACTTGCGCCCAGGGCCGTGGCCTGGGCAAAAGGCAGGGCATTGGTGCTGGTAGGATCCCAGACGGCATGGGATGGCAAGGCTCGAATGCGCCCCTCACTCAGGATGTACGCCTGTGCCGGTTGTACCTGAACAAGAAAGAGATCAGTGTCACGGACGATGGCACACGTTAGCCCAACCAGTACGCGGTTGTCGGTTGCATGCTTGAAATTGTGTTCGTAGAGCGCCTTGTTGGCGGCGCGGATCGCGGACCGTAGGGCTGACGTGATGCTGGACGAGGAGTCTCGATAAAAGGTGCGCTGGATCACACTGGCAACCAATTCACAGGCGGCCAGGCTTGCTTTGCCCTGGTCAGTCGCTTCAACAACCAGATAGAGTTGTCCTTTGCGTGCCTCGGGGCCAAAAGGCGAGGCTGGGATGACCTCGCTGATTAACGCACGCTGGGCCTGTTTGTTCTCGGGAACTAGCCCGAACTGAGCACTCTGGATCGCAATGCGCGACATAGCTTCTCTCTCCTCCGCCTTCACTCCTTGCGATTATAGCATGGTTGCCCTCAACCCCGGGGCGGACTATAATAGACCCAGGTTTGTTGCAATGTGCCAGCCGACACTGTGATGCATGCCATAGGTCTCCAGGATTGATCGGGGCACAACCATGGCTGCCGTCGTTCGCCAGCCCGGAGTCTCGCATGGCCCGCATTACCGTCACCTTACATGATGAACTTCGTACCTTTGCCGTTGCCCCCGGCGGACTCTCGATTGGTCGCCAGTTAGATAATGCCATTGTCCTGAATCATCCGATCGTTTCCCGAAAGCATGCACGCATCGAGTGGCGAGGGCGTCAGGTCTGGGTCAAAGATCTCGATAGCCGCAATGGGGTGACGGTTAATCGCCTTCGGGTCAAGGAAGAGCAACTCACCGATGGCGATATCATTGGCATGGGCCCTTTTGAACTTCAGTTTGAAGATCGGGCCGTCCAGAGTGTCTTCCTCGACGATCAGCGTTATTATCCCCTTGCGTCGGATGGCCGTACGGTTAGAGCCCACGAAATTCCCCTTGAACCTGCCGATCTCCAGACCGTTTATATGATCGGGATCAGGTTGAACCAGGTGCTCGATTTTCGCGAGTTGCTTGATCTGGTGATGGAAGAGGTGCTCCAGGTTGTTCCGGCTGAACGCGGTCTGCTTTTACTGCGCAAAGATGATGAATTGGTGCCCAGGGTTGTGTTACCTGTCGGTACAGGTGATGTCGCTATTTCCAGTACGATTGTCCGTAAGGCGATTGATGCCCGCGAGGCGATTTTGACCCGTGACGCCCGGCTTGATTTTGCCGAGGCCGATAGCATTATCAGTGCCAATATGCGCTCGGCTATCTGTGCGCCCCTCTTGCTCCAGGGACGTGCCATAGGCATCATTTTACTTGATGCCGCCGGGCGTGATCAGTTTGGTGAGCGTGAACGCGATCTGGTTGTTGCTATCGCTAATTTTGCTGCCGTTGCGCTCGAACGCGCTCGTCTCACCGAAGAGTTGCGCCACCAGGGGCAGCTCCGCCAGAACCTTGAACGGTTTCTTTCGCCGAATGTGGCTCATGCGCTTGCTCGCTATGTTGCCCAGCATGGCAAACTCTGGGAGGCTCAGGAACAGCAGGTCTCGGTGCTCTTTGCTGATATCAAGGGTTTTACTTCCCTTGCTGAACAACTTTCCCCTCGTGAAGTGCAAGATCTGCTCAATGAGTATCTCCATGAAATGACGGATGTCATTTTTCGTTACAATGGTACCGTAGACAAATATATTGGAGATGGTATCATGGCTGTGTTTGGTGCGCCACGCTTGCCTGATGAACCCGAGGACGATCAGCATGCCTTTCGTGCGGTCGCTGCTGCCCTCGAAATGCAGGCCGCCCAGCGCCGTCTTGTGAGCAGGGCAATCTCGGGGCGTACCTTTGCCATCCGGATCGGGGTCAATACGGGGATGGCGTACACTGGTTTTTTTGGCACGCGCCATCGTCTTGAATATACGGCCATTGGTGATACCGTGAATACGGCCTCGCGTCTCGAGGGGGCCGCCGAGCCTGGCTCGGTCTTTATTGGTCAGGATACTGCTGATATGGTGTGCCATCACTTCGATCTTCAGGCGATGGGCGAGTTGCAGCTCAAAGGCAAGCAACAGCGCGTTCGAGCCTTCAAAGTGCTGAAACCCCGTGAGACGAGTCAGCACGCCGAGTGATCGCCGCTTGCGCATCTGGAAGCTTGTTTTTTTGACTAGATAGTAGTCTTTGTATGCCAATCGTGATAGGAATTCGCTTTAAGGATAGTGGTAAAGTTTACTACTTTGATCCGCAAGAGTTCGAGTTGCAAGTTGGTGAACCGGTGATTGTTGAGACGGTGCGTGGGCTGGAATTAGCACGTGTCGCCTATGAGCGTCGTGAAGTTCCCGATAATGAGATTGTTGGTGAACTCAAGCCAGTTGTGCGCCGCGCTGAATCTGCTGATCTCGAACGCTTCCGCGACCTCCAGGCGCGCCACAGTGAGGTGCTTGAACGCTGTACCGAGAAGGTGCGTGAACACGGCTTGCCGATGAGCCTCGTCAAGGCTGAGTATAGTTTTGATGGGTCGCGCCTGACGTTCTATTTCACCGCTGAAAAACGGGTTGATTTTCGCTTGCTCGTGCGCGATCTCGCTCGTACCTTCAAGAGCCGGATCGAGTTGCGCCAGATTGGTCCTCGCGATGAGGCCCGTTTGCTTGGTGGTATTGGCCCGTGTGGCCGTGTGCTCTGCTGTGCCTCTTTCTTGCCTGATTATGCCCGGGTTAGTATCAAGATGGCAAAAGATCAGGATCTGCCGCTCAATCCTTCGAAGATCAGTGGGGTCTGTGGGCGTCTGCTCTGCTGCCTTTCGTATGAACACGAGCAGTATGTGGCGATGCGTGCCGAGTTGCCCCGCAAAGGGACGTGGGTGCAAACCCCCGATGGCCCCGGTGAGGTTGTTGCTCAGCAGGTGCTTAAACAACAGTTGGTTGTTCAGCTCGTTGGTAGTGGGATCCAAGAGACGTATGGCATGGATCAGATTGAGCTTGCCACAACCCAGGTTGCGGCCACGGCTCGTGCGCGTAATGCCGAAGGTGTTACCCCGGCAGCCCAGCAACGTCGTACCAGCCCCCCTGAACGCCATGACCGCCGCAAGCTCCGTGATGAAATTGATCAGTACGATCTCCTTGACGATCTCGAGTTGCTCGAAGATGACTTTGAGTCACCTTTCCGCGATAGTACCCCCGCGGCTCGCCCTACGCCGCGCGCTGCTCCACCATCTCATCAAGCCCAGACACCGGTTGAGCCTCCCAAAAAGTCGCCACGCCGGGCCGCCTCTCCGCCGCCGCCCGTATCTAGCGCTGCGTCCCCCGCCGAGCCTGCTACCGAAACGCCTCCTGCGTCAGCGCCGCGTCGCCGTCGCCGCCGGAGTGGGCGCGGCGGTACGAAACCTGATCCCGAGACCCAATGATCCGCCGCGTTTCCTTGCTGGTGTGGTTGCTCGTCGCTACCCTTGGCTTCACTGCCTGTAGCCGTACGACCGAGCAACCAGTCTCAGCACCGCCAATTCAGCCCACCGCAACCCTGGCTCCGCTTTCACCTGCGTTCTTGCCGACGAGCACGCTTCCGGTGCCGACGCCACACGCCCAGCCCGAGCGCATGGGAACCTTTTTTTTCTACTGGTACCATTGCCCTGAGCGTGCCTGTGATGCCAGTGAATTGACGGCGATCCCTCCGGGTTGGCTGACACCGTTACCTGACGATCCTGATCCCCGCGATGGCCTGGCCTATTCGTCGATCAACTATGATTGGTTTGAAGGCGAGCTACGGGATCTTGTTGATGTTGGCTTTGATCTTATCTTGCCAGTGAGTTGGGGGGATCATCCGCATCCCTGGTTTCGCCAGGATCGTCTCGATCTCCTTGTTCAGGCCAATGGCATCCTCGAAGAGCCACTGGCTATCGGTATGTTTCTCGATACCACGGCTCAGCAGGCCATGTACAACGATTTTGTCGCGGATGGCTATCGTTTTGGCCCAACGATTCCTCGTATGCCGCTCAGCGATGCACGTAGCGGCTACTTCTTCTATGATCTGCACATCAAAGGCTTTTTCGAGCGCATTCCCCGTGAGATGTGGGCCACCGAGCAGGGCCGTCCGATCATTGTGACCTATACCGCCCTCTGTTGTGATGAACTCTACCTTGCAGGTGAACTCTGGCATGCGGTGAAAGCGGCTTTTCGCGCCGATTTTGGCGTCGAGCCCTGGCTTATCCTCGAAGAGACTTGGTTTACCCCCGAGGCCCTTGCCCCCGGCGAGGGGCTTCAGCCACTTGAACTAGTCGCTGATGGTCGCTACCATTGGGGCACGGCGTTGCATGGCCCACAGACAGCCACGCTGCGGAACTTCTCGGTCACAAGCGTTGGTCCGGGTTTCGACAACCGCCGCATTGTTGGCATCACCGATCCCCGCTTTCAACCCCGTGATGAGCCGCCTGGCGGTGGCCCGCGGCGCAACGGGGCCTTCTTCCGCGCTAGTCTTGCGGCTGTGCCCCCCGCGACCGATCTGCTTTTGATTGAAACCTGGAACGAATGGCCGGAAAGCACCGGGATCGCACGCGCAAGCCACCAGGGCCTTGATGGACAGCCGCTCCCTGACGATTTCTACATGGATCTTTTGCGTCGCTGGCGTCGTGGGGGCTGAGCTTATGTGTATAGCGTAGCCCTGTAAACTGCATATTCTTGGGGGCGCAGCCCCCAGGAATATGCTATAATCCCACCGATACGCGCCGACAGCGACGTTGGTGCAGCGCGACAAAGGAGTTAGCGCATGATTACCAAGCGACCGGGCCGTCATGGAGGTGTGCTGGTTACGTTTGTGGTGCCTGCCTCGATCTGGGCTGATACAATCTATGTCGTTGGTGACTTTAACCGTTGGGACGAGCAGGCAACGCCGCTTCGCTTGACCGAGAATGGCTGGATAGCGACGCTTGAGCTTGAAGCAGGTCGTTCGTATCAGTATCGGTACCTCGTCAATGGGGTTGAGTGGCACAATGACTGGAACGCTGATGCGTATGTGCCGAATCGTTTTGGTGGCGATAATTCTGTGGTGATTACACCGGATTTTCTAACTCCGCAGCCTGGGGATAAAAAGGCTTCTTCCAATGACGTTGTGCTCACCTTTGTGCGTCCGCAGTTGCGCTTGATTTCATCTGGTTAAGGCCCCCTTCTGGGGCCTTTGCCTCTTTTCTCAAAACCATGTCAAATCAGAGTGTCCCTGTCCTCGATTTTGGTTCGCAGACAGCCCAGTTGATTGTTCGCCGCCTCCGCGAGTTGGGGGTCTACAGCGAGTTGTTGCCCCACGATGCGTCCGAAGCGCAGGTGCGCGCCCTCAATCCTATCGGGGTTGTGCTTTCTGGTGGCCCCGCTAGTGTCTATGCGCCTGATGCGCCGTCGCTGCCGGCCTGGTTGCCTTCCTCGGGCTTGCCTGCCCTTGGGGTCTGTTATGGCATGCAGTTGATGAGTTATACCCTCGGTGGTGTGGTGCAACGCCCCGATGCACGTGAGTATGGCCCTGCCATGATTACGCGCAACGAGGAGCATCCTCTGTTTGCTGGCCTTCCCGCTGAACAGCCGGTCTGGATGAGTCACGGGGATAGGATCGAGGCCCTGCCCCCTGGGTTTCGTGCGCTCGCGGCGAATCCTGCGACGCCTTTTGCTGCCATGGGTGATGATGCCCGTCGTTGGTATGGGGTTCAGTTCCATCCCGAGGTTGTCCATACCACCCACGGCCAGGCGTTGCTCGGTAATTTCCTCTTTCATATCTGTGGTGCCGAAGCCTCGTGGCGCCCCACCGCGTTTGTCGCCGAGGCGGTTGAGCGGGTACGCCAGCAGGTTGGCCCCGACGAACGTGTGATCTGTGCCCTCTCGGGTGGGGTTGATTCCGCTGTCGCTGCGTTGCTTATCCATCGTGCCATCGGTGAACGTCTGACCTGTATCTTTGTTGATAATGGCCTCTTGCGCCTGGGTGAGGCTGAACAGGTTATTGCAACGTTCCGCGAGCATGTGCAGGTGCCCCTTGTGGCTGTGGATGCCCGCGAGGAGTTCCTCGCTGCCCTCGAAGGCGTCGCCGATCCTGAACGCAAACGCAAAATTATTGGTGAGAAGTTTATTCGCATCTTTGAACGCGAGGCCCGTAGCCTCGGTGACGTGCGGTTTCTTGCCCAGGGGACCCTCTATCCCGATGTGATCGAGTCGCGTGCCCCCGATCGTACCAAGGGCGTGACGATCAAGACGCACCATAATGTCGGTGGTTTGCCCGCTGACATGCAGATGAAATTGGTCGAGCCTTTGCGCTATCTCTTTAAGGACGAGGTGCGTGCGGCTGGTCTTGAACTCGGTTTGCCTGAAGATTGGGTCTGGCGCCATCCGTTCCCCGGTCCTGGTCTTGCGGTGCGGGTCATCGGGCCGGTCTCTTTTGCCCGCCTCGAGACGCTGCGCCAGGCCGATGCGATCTTTCTGGCCGAGTTGCGCGCCGCTGGCCTCTATCGGGCAACCCAGCAGGCTTTTGCGGTGCTCTTGCCGGTCCAGAGTGTCGGGGTGATGGGCGATGAACGAACCTATGCCGATACGATTGCCCTGCGTGCGATTACGACCGAAGATTATATGACCGCCGATTGGGCGCGTTTGCCTCACGAATTGCTCGCTACGATTAGTAGTCGTATCGTCAATGAGGTTCCCGGAGTCAATCGGGTTGTCTATGATCTCTCGTCAAAACCACCTGCTACGATTGAATGGGAGTAAGTGCGCTGATCCAGTCTGCTCCATCCAAGCTGATTCTCTGCGGTGAGCACGCGGTTGTCTATGGTCAACCCGCGCTGGCTGTACCCCTTGGCGATCTGCGTGCCTATGCCGAGGTCTCTGCTGGTACCCCCGGTTCTGGGCTCTCTTTTGTGGCACCTGATCTTGGCGAGGCCTGGGATGCTCATGTCAAACCTGAGCATCCGCTTAGCGAACTGGCCTTGGCTCTCCTCGCCTCCTTCGGTATTACGCAGGCTGATCTGGTGCTCAGGCTGCATGCCGAGATTCCGCTCGCTAGCGGTATGGGCAGTGGCGCCGCGATTGGTACGGCGCTCGTCCGTGCCCTGGCCGCCTGGTTTGATCAGGAGCTCCCCCCGGCCCAGATCGCCGACCTTGTCTATGCCAGTGAGCGTCGGTTCCACGGTACGCCCAGTGGCATTGATAATACGGTGGTTGCGCACGAGCAGGCTATCTGGTATGTGCGCCACCTTACCCCTGCTGCGCAGGGCTTCACGGCAACGATTGAGCCGGTGGTGATGAACGCTCCGCTCCACCTTGTGATCGGTGATACGGGTGTGCGGAGCATGACCCGCTTGCCTGTCGGTGCGGTGCGCGAAGCCTGGCAGGCTGATCCCCCACGCTACGAGGCGTTCTTTGCTGCCATTGGACAGGTCGTCCATCGGGTGCGTACCGCCCTCTCCGAGGGTGACCAGCAGCAACTTGGTGCGCTGTTCAACGAAAATCAGGCGCTTCTCCAAGAAATCGGCGTCTCCTCACCCGAGTTGAATCATCTTGTTGCGGCTGCACGCCAGGCTGGTGCCCTCGGTGCCAAACTCTCAGGGGCAGGTTGGGGTGGGGTTATGTTTGCCCTTGTCACGCCCGACCAGCGCTCAACGGTTACCCAGGCTCTCCACAAGGCCGGTGCCACCAGGGTCATCGCAACTACCGTGGCCTCAAGCTGAGCCCCACACCTATTCTGAATCTCTGCGCCTTTGCGTCAAATTATCATTAAGCACAGCTTCTGCCAACCTTTTCGCAGCGTGTGGTATAATAAAACGATGTCACCTTGTTCGTGATTTCTACCATGAACGTAGAACAGGAGGTCTTATTGCGATCAATACGAACCCCCATGCTGTGGTTACGCTTTGTCTGGGCCCTCTTGATCATGGTCTTCTTTGGTTCCGTAACCCTCACCCAGGCCCAGGGATCAACCGGTGCCAGGCCGCACCAGACCGCCGTCGGCCTTGCTCAGTTCGATGGCGTGCTGAGCCAGGGAGACGGTTCGGTTACCCTCATTGAAACGTCGCTCCCTTCACCTGCCGTTCTTTCTCACGTTGATCGGTATGGTACCCTCACGTCTGAACAACTCTTCTTTGCCCAGCCTGTGACCCGTCTGCAACTCACCTATGCGGCTCAGGCTCCGTCTGGATCTGCCGTTCGTGTTGATGTGCGCGGCGGTTTCGATGGGCAGCGCTGGCAGCCCTGGGTTGTGGATCTTGCCGCTGGTGACGTCATTGATTTTCGCCAGCCGATCAAGTATGCGCAGTATCGCCTGACGCTCACCGGCAGCCAGTTCAGTGCCCCTGTGGTGCGCGATGTGCGCCTTGAGCTCACGAGTCGGGCGGCGTCTGTTGAGGCAACCCCGGTCGACCCCTATGCGGTTGCCCCGACTTTGCGTGTCCGGGCTACGCGTCAGGGCATGGTTGGTGGCCGTACTGCCAATGGCTATATCATTCCACCCAATGCCCGCTTTGTCTCGCTTCCTTCATGGAGTTCGCTCTCGAGTCGGGGTGGCAATGAGTATCAGGTACGTCTGACCTATCGCGGCCGCAGCACCGTCGTGCCGGTCTACGATGTTGGTCCGTACAATACGCGTGATGACTACTGGGCGACTCAGCGTACCGGCTTCCCCGATCTCCAGTGGGGCTGGCCAATGGATCACGCCGCCTACTATGATGGCTACAACAACGGCCGTGCCGAAAAGGGCTATGTCCGTTTTCCCACCGCTGTTGATGTCGGCGATGGCGCATGGATCCAGGATCTCGGCATTGTTGGCGACCAGGCCGAAGTCGAAGCCACCTTCCTCTGGATGGGTCAGGATCCTGCCAATGGCCGTCCCCTCCGCAATCCCGAGGCAAGTGAGCATCTTGTTGATGAGCTTGATGGCGATTTCTGGAGCAATACGGCGCTGTTGAGTGCGAGCGCGATGCGCTGCGGGGCCAACCTGCACGCTTACTGGTCACGTACCACCTCGAACCCCGAGAACGCAACGGTCGCGCGGTGGCAACCCAATTTGCCCATCGAGGCCGCCTACGATCTCTTTGTGCATGTCCCGGTTTGCCCGCAACGCCTGTCCGCAACGACAACGGCAGCGTATATTGTCGGGCACCGCGATGGTGTCAACGAAATTGTTGTCAACCAACGCTCGCAGACTGGCTGGGTTCACCTGGGCCAGTTCCCCTTTGCCGCCGGTGATCAGGGCTATGTCCAACTTGGGGCCGTTGCGAGCGATGGCGGCATCATCTGGTTTGATCAGGTGCGCTGGGTTCCCGTGCGGTAACGCTAAAGCTCTCTGCCCTCAAGCATAATCCCTCAGCGTAACCGCAACTTTAGTGCGGTTACGCTGAGGGATTATGCTTCCTCACTATTTTCTTGAATAACATAGAGCAACTCAAGCAAAATATTTTTCACACTCGCACGATCCGAGGCCACGCACGGTAAAATCTTGACATGGGCTGGCTGGCGTAGAGCGAGGCGCAGTTCATCGGGTGCCCAGGCGTTGGGCCGATCTTGTTTGTTGGCCGCAATCACAAACGGTGTCTCGCGGAAGGAAACAAAAAAATCAATAATGCGATTCGTCTCACGAAATGTCTCGGGCCGGGTACTATCCACCAGGATTATAAGGCCAAGCATCCCCTCTGACAGAATCTCCCACATAAAATCAAATCGCTTTTGCCCTGGTGTCCCAAACAGGTGCAACACCAAATCATCAGCAATCGCAATGCGCCCGAAATCCATCGCGACCGTGGTCTCGTGTTTGATCATCCTGGTATCATCAGTCGCCCGGCGTTCGGTCGAGACCACTTCGATATCGCTGATTGACCTGATGAACTCAGTCTTGCCTGCGTTCACGGCCCCGGTAACAACCATTTTTACAGTCTGCACGCCAGCCCTCCGCTATGGTGCTGTGCCCTGGCTGAAGCACATCGGGTTTTACATATCTTTAATGCGATGAATAATGCGGTTGACCAGACTCTTCTTGACTTTGGGGAGTTCTGCGGGTTGAGGCCCCCGGCTTGTGGGCCTGGGTTTGCGCTGCACCTCGACCAGACCGGTCGTCAGAAAACCGTAGACCATCCGGCACACTTCAAAGTCACTCATGCCTGTCTTCTGCGCTAGTTCAGCGAGTGTATCACGGTCATTGATCCGTGCCAAAAGCCGCCACTCGGTCGTTGAGAGCTTCACACCTTTGAGGTGCTCTCGTGGCTGTTCGAGGAAATGTGCCACCATATCGGTCGAAGGAATGCGGTCTTTAATGCGTCCCCATTCATCAATCCGCCGTACACCTTCCATAATCAGATGATCGACCGAGATAGGCATAGGAATGACGGGCGTATCGTGCGCTGGCCGCTGGTTTTGTTCAAAGCGAAACTCACCCTCAGGCCAGGCAAACAGCCCATAGACTGCCTCTTCCGTAAACCCCTGCAAAGCCCGTTGCAGACGTTCCCGGGGCACCAGTTGTTCTTCCACGATGACCTGGGTAAGCGTGGTTCCATCAGCGCTCATCGCAAGCCCTGAACGAGCGCGGTTCAATTCTTCTGCCGTCAACACCCCCAGTCGCACCAGCAAGGACGCCTGGACATCCTCGGGCCGCCGCACAGCCAGTAGCAACTTGCCCTGTTCAAAAAAGAGCAAGGCCATCTCGTGCTGATAGGCAAGATGGAGCCCGCCCGTTTTATAGCCACGATCAACTAGATAGAGAAAATCAGAGAGGCCAAAATCGCGAAGGTTGCCTACCAGTGCCATACTACTACCCTCCGGAGCCGCTACGTGAGGCAAACGAGGTCTGGATCCAGGCGACCGAGGTACGCCAGAAGGGGCATATCATGGGTTCAATATACCACCTGAGCCAGTGGTTGTTCGGCTTCAAGCGTCTCATTGACGGGTACCCCATCGGCAGCCAGAACTGGCAAAAGGGCTGCAATCGCGGTAGCAAGCATCGCATCATCTGGTTCGCGTGTGGTCAGGTATTGCGTCGAGAGGGCTGGCATAAGCAGGCGGCTTACCCAGGGCCGATGGTAGTGTGCAGCCGCAAATCGCATCACTTCGAATGCGACTGCCGCAACCAGGGGAATGAGCACAATCCGTGCCCCAATGCGTGGCAACAGCGGTAAGCCACTGACGGCAAGGAAGATCACAAACCCGATGATGGCGGCAATCACCAGGAAACTTGTCCCACAGCGCGGGTGGATCCGACTGAACGGACGCACTGCCTCGACCGTGAGTGGCACACCAGCTTCGTACGCATTGATTACTTTATGTTCGGCCCCATGATAGCCAAACACACGTTGAATATCGGAGAGCCGGCTGATGGCATAAATGTACAAAATGACGAGTGTCAGATTGATCAGCCCTTCAATGATCTCACGTACCAGGACTGGTGCGCCACGTTGGGCGAAATAATTTGCAATGAGCGATGGGCCAACGACAAAGAGCCCGATCCCCACCGTGAGCGCCACCAGCAAGATGATCCATTGCACTAACGGTGACAGATCTTCTTCGTGCTCTTCGCTCGTCACGGTAGCCGAGAAATCAAGCGCCTCTTTCCCAACGAGAAAGGCACTCCGGAGCCCCACCAACCCACGGACAATCGGCCACCGCATCCAGGCTGCGCTAGCGGATGGTGGCAACGGGATATGCTTTAGCGCCAGACTGCCATCGGAACGTCGCACGGCCACACTCGCGAGACGCCGTCCGCGCATCATAACGCCTTCGAGCACCGCCTGACCGCCATATGAAAAGGTCTTATCGCTCATGATCCACGTACCACAATCCTACCCTCACACGCGCTGCTGGGTATCTGTCGTGCTGCTTCATCGCCGCTATCATCGTCGTCGTCATCCGGCTCTATCTGCCTTGGGTGCCATTGAGGTCGCCATTTTGCTGAGCTGCGATCTGTTCGGCGATGCTCTCGGGCGCACCACGTCGTGCCAGGGTGGTTGCCGCAGCACGGACACCCGTGGCCAGACTGGCAATGCGAATCACGGGTGAAACCACGCGTTCGGCCACGAAGGTTGTGGATCCCGTCACGGTTGCCGAAGAGTCGCGGACATTATTCGCCAGCGTGCGGGTACTATCAAGTACTTCATTCAGTTTGACGATCGACTCATCAACCTTTGGTACCAGCGTACCACGGGCAAGGCGGTCGATCCGGTTGAGGA
Organism: Candidatus Chloroploca asiatica; assembly: GCF_002532075.1. Classification (GTDB taxonomy): domain Bacteria; phylum Chloroflexota; class Chloroflexia; order Chloroflexales; family Chloroflexaceae; genus Chloroploca; species Chloroploca asiatica. The sequence continues at coordinate 74,840 of NZ_LYXE01000083.1, forward strand.
TATAGAACAAACCGAGCAGCACCGCGATCATCAAAATCACCCCGACCAGGGTGAACAGGCCAAGCAATACAATGAAAATATCACGAAATGCTTGGCGAATCTCTACTGGGGCCAAGGCCAGACCAACAATCAGTGCGATCAACCCCAGCATGATTATTCCGAAGCCAATTCCTACCCACTTTAACACAGCGCTCCTCCGCTATCAGCGACGTAACAGGACGCCTGGATCTTCGTGGCAGCTTTCCAATGCGGTGTTCAGGGACGGCAATGGTGCGGATTATATCACACCCTCAGACGTGAAACAACTATGAGCAAGATCCATGCCAGCAGCACCGCTTCAAGCACAGGCACGCCTGCCGGAGCGGGCAGATCCAGAGGGAAGCGCCATCCGAGGCCATAGGCAAGCAAACATCCGACACAAGCGGTCAACCAGAAGACCGGCAACTGACGCCAGCGTTTCCCCAGCAAAACATGCGCCAGACCTGCGCAGGCCGTGGCGAGCAACAGGATAAGCAGTGTTGCTGGTGCCCATCCGGTCATACCAGGCTCACTCCCTGGTTGTCGTCGGGCTCTGCCTGACGTTCGGGGCGGGTCTCCTTCAGTGTACGTACAATGCGGCCCCCGCCAATGACCCGGTCGCCATCATAACAGACGGCTGCCTGCCCCGGGGTGATCGCCTTCACGGGTGCCTGTAACCGTACCTCCATCCGTCCATCGCCCAGCAGGGTAACCTCAGCCGGGGCCGGGTCGGCGTGTGCCCGTACCTGTACCTGGCAGCTAAATGGCGACGGTGGGGGCACATCGCTAACAAAGTTGAGCCGATCCACCAGAAACCGATCCCGCAGAATCGCTTCAGGAGGGCCTACAACCAGCGCATTACGGGCGACATCTAGTTCGACCACATAGAGCAACTGACCGCCTCCCAGGCCTAGGCCGCGCCGTTGCCCAATGGTATAGAGGGGTAAACCCTGATGTTGCCCTATTTCCCGCCCCATCAGATCCACAATTGGTCCTGGGGTCAGTTGCTCGGGAACCTCGTCGCGCAACAAATTGCGATAATCCCCATTGGGCACAAAACAGATATCCTGGCTCTCGGGGCGGTCGGCACTCGCCAGGCCGCGTGCTGCCGCCATTGCACGAACCTCAGTTTTGGTCAACTCACCGAGCGGAAAGAAGAGGTGCGCCAGATCGCGCTGCCCAAGCATATAGACCATATACGACTGGTCTTTGTCGCGATCAACTGCTCGCGCAAGCGCATAGCGTAGGCTCCCATCGGGAAGCTGTTCCTCAATCCGCCGTGCATAGTGGCCTGTTGCCACATAGGTAAACCCAAGGGTATGCGCACGGTCAAGCAGTGCCCGGAACTTGATCTCGCGGTTACACTCGAGACACGGGTTTGGCGTATACCCCTGGGTATACGCTTGCACGAAATAGTCAATCACGTGACGTCGAAATTCACGCTGATAGTTAAAGACATAATAGGGCACGCCAAGCTGAGCACAGACTCGCCGCGCACTCTCGGTCATCTCTTGGGAACAACAGAGACTCTCGGCCATGCGCTCATCGTCGTCATCCCAGAGATGCATCGTCACCCCGATGATCTCGTGGCCCTGTTCGTGGAGCAACGCGGCTGTCAGGGAACTATCAACGCCGCCACTCATCGCAACCATAATCTTTGCCATACGTGTATTATAGCAAATCTTGCCCGATGAGAAATGGATTGCAGGTAGTTTTGTCTTTGGCGCTGACATTCAGAATGCCGTTGGCAT
>NZ_LYXE01000084.1 GCF_002532075.1 Candidatus Chloroploca asiatica
GCACCCCACGGATAGTTCCGCCGCGTTTGCCTCCGCGCCGCATACTCCCACTCTGCCTCGCTCGGCAGGCGGTAGACAAAGCCATCGTTCAGGTACGCCGTCAGCCAGCGGCCAAAGGCCATGGCTTCATACCAATTGACCCCGACCACCGGAGAGTTCCCACGCCCGTGCCCGAACGCTTCGTCATCCCATGCCTCTGGCTGATCTTTGCGCTGCCGCCGCTGCCACGGTTCCAACCCCTCCGTGGCAGCATCATCGCGGGCCAGCCATGCCCGCCCAGCCGCATCCCACCAGGGGGCCGCTGGATCATACCCGCCCTCGGCGATAAACACCGCATACTGCGCATTCGTCACCGGGTAGCGCCCAATGGCGAAGGGGGCGAGCGTCACAGGGTGATCGTTGATCTCATTGTCAGGCCAGCGCCGAGCATCCTTTGCCATCGATTTGTTTCCTCGTTGCAGCCAGTACTGCTCCCAGGCTTGCCCGGCTGCCTCAGCCTGTTCCGGGGTGCTGCCTAGTACCAGGGTACCTCCGGGCAGTTCCACCATCGCGGGTGGCAGCGTGCCGACACCGGGGCGGGGGTCGCCGAGCTCAGCCAGGATGGCCCCAATCCGCACCCGATCACGGGCAGGCACCCCGGGTTCATGCAGCGTACCCACCATGGCCTGCGCCAGACGGTGCTTCAGCCCCCCAAAGAGCGCGTCACGCTCGGCGAGCCAGTCCCAGTTGAGATCGGCGGCGATTTCATGGGCCAGGAGCAGGTCG